>NZ_CP188256.1:3504943-3823574 GCF_049994875.1 Cellulomonas sp. McL0617 | reverse complement strand
GAGCGTGCCGCCGATGTGGCCCGCTCCGATGAATCCGATGGTGGTCATGTCCCTGGCCAACCGCGGCAGAGCCTGCGCTGTTCCGCACCGGCGGCGGTAGTTTGACCACGGAGGCAGCCCGCATGGCCCGCTCGGCACCGCACCCGTGGCACGGCATGCCGGTTGATGGCGCCCGGACGGTGGTCGTCGGCGTCATCCCGGGCCAGGCGGCGCGCGTGGTCCTGTTCGCTGCCGAGCTGGCCACCGCGCTCGGCGCGAACCTCGTGTGCGCGTGGTCCGACACCGCCCGGACCCTCGTCACCACCCACGCCGACGGCTCGCTGGAGTCGACCCCGCTCGATCCCGACCACGTGGACGGCGCGGAGGCCTTCGTCCTCGCCGACGACGAGCTCGCGGCCGAGGTTGCGCAGCACCTGAGCGCATTCGCCGGCCCGTGGCGGTTCGTCTACACGGTCGGCGAGCCGACACACGCCCTCGCACGCGTGGCTCACGACCACGACGCGTGGATGATCCTGGTGGGGAGCCGTCGCGCGGGTCTGGGCGGCTGGATGAACCACCTGGTCGGCGGCTCGACGGCTGGACGCCTCGCGCACTCGCAGCCGGTTCCCGTCACGATCGTCCCGCAGCACCCGAAGGAGAGCCCGTGACCCGTCCACCGCACCACGACCCGCGCCTCATCGCGGTCGTGGCCCTCGGTGGGATGGTCGGCACGACGGCACGGTGGGCGCTCACGTCCGCGGTCGGTGTCTCGGCGAACGGCTTCCCGACGGCGACCCTGATCGAGAACGTCGTCGGCTCGTTCCTGCTCGGCGCGCTCCTCGAGGCGCTGCTGCGGCGCGGCGCCGAGAGCCCCCGCGGTCGCGTGCTGCGGCTCGGCCTGGGCACGGGCGTGCTCGGCGGGTTCACCACGTTCAGCAGCCTCGCGATCGAGCTGGAACGGCTGCTCGCCGCCGGCCAGGTGACCCTGGCACTCGTGTACGCGACGCTCAGCCTCGTGCTCGGCATCCTCGCCTGCGTGGTCGGCATCGCGTTCGGCTCCCGCTCGCGCTCCCGGGCGGACGCCGCCTGATGGTGGTGCTGATCGCCGTGCTCGGTGGGGTCGGGGCCGCCTCCCGGTTCGTGGTCGACGGATCGATCCGTGCGCGCTGGACCCGCGTGTTCCCGCTGGCCACGCTGGTGATCAACGTCTCCGGCTCGCTGCTGATCGGTCTGCTCAACGGCGCCCACCTCTACCACGGCCTCGGCCCGACGTGGCTGGCCGTGGCGGCGACCGGGTTCTGCGGCGGGTACACCACCTTCTCCACGGCGATGGTCGAGACCGTCCGCCTGATCCAGGCCGGCGAGGTGCGTCGCGCGACCGTGAACGCCGTCGGCTCGGTGCTCCTCTGCCTCGGCGCCGCCGCACTCGGGGTCGCGCTGATGGCGGCCTTGTGACCGTCGCCCCGGCCTGGCGGGTCGCCCTCGCGCTGGTCGTCCTGCTCGGGGTCGTCCTGGTCGTCCTGACCCTGGCGCGGGTCCGCGTGCGCCGCGACGCCCTGGTCGCCGTCGCGCGGGCCGCCGTCCAGCTCACGCTCGTCGCGCTGGTGATCGCGTGGGTGTTCCGGCACCCCGGCTGGGTCGTCGTCTACCTGGCCGTCATGCTCGTCGCCGCGTCGTGGACGTCGGTGCGTCGGATCGGGCTCGGGCGCTCGACCTGGCCGGCGATCGCGCTCGCCATCCTCGTCGGCGCGCTGGCCGCCGTGGGCCCCGTCCTCGCCAGCGGCGCGTTGCCGTTCCAGCCGCAGACGATCGTGCCGTTCAGCGCCCAGATCATCGGCGGTTCGATGACGGCCGTGTCGCTCACCGGCGGGCGGCTTCGCGACGACGTGAGGGGCGAGTGGGACCAGGTCGAGGCGTGGCTCTCGCTGGGCGCGACCCCACACCAGGCGGTCGCCGAGCACGCGCGCCGGGCCGTCGCTCGCTCGCTCGTCCCCGCCCTCGACCAGACCCGCAGCGCCGGGCTCGTCACGCTGCCCGGCGCGTTCGTCGGCCTCCTGCTGGGCGGGGCGTCCGCCGCCGCGGCAGCCCAGGTGCAGCTGCTCGTGCTCGTCGGCCTGCTCGCCGCCGAGTCGGTCGCCGCCGTCCTGACCGCCCAGCTGCTCGCCGTCCAGCTAGGCACGCGCCGGCCCACCTGACAGGTCTTCACGCGCGGGTGATGTCCGAAACGCCCGGTATCACACAGCCGCGGGTCGGCTCATTCCCGTCGTGCCGCCGACGAGGGCGGCCGGCGAAGCAGGAAGGAGGTGACGACCATGACGATCGAGATCGTTGTCGTCGAGGAGATCACGGCTACCCGGATCCACCTCGACCCGGAGGCCGGCGGCGCCTGAGTCGCCACCGCCAACCCAAGGGCCGGCCCGACCCCGGGCCGGCCCTTTCCCATCCACCCCGGAGGACGTCATGCTCCCGCGACTGAAGTCGCTCAACGTGCTCGCCTCGGGCGACGAGCTGCTGGTCAGCCTGGACCCGAAGGTGCGCGTCCGGCTCGCCGACCCCGACGGCACGGTGCTGACGCTGCTGCGGCTCCTGCGCGACGGCACGCGGTCGCCCGACGAGCTCGCGACCGACGTCGGCATCGACGACGTCCGGCCGGTGCTCGACCAGCTGGACGGCCTCGGGTGGCTCGAGGACGCGTCGCGGCCGTCGTCGTTCGACGCGCACGACACCGAGCGGTACGCCAGCAACCTCGCGTTCTTCGACGCGTTCACCACGTTGTCGCACGGTCGCGACGAGCTGCAGGAGCGGCTGCGCTCCGCGCACGTGCTGGTGCTGGGCGCGGGCGGGCTGGGCTCGGCGGTGCTCATGAACCTGGCCGGGCTCGGCGTCGGGGCGCTGACCGTCGTCGACCAGGACCTGGTCGAGCTGCGCAACTTCGCGCGCCAGTTCACCTACACCGAGGCGGAGATCGGGCAGCCCAAGGCCGACCGCGTCGCCGACTGGCTGCGGGCGTTCGACACGTCCCTGCGGGTGGAGTCCCACCGCCGACGCGTCGAGTCCACCGACGACGTCGCGGCCCTGATCGTCGCGACGAGACCGGACCTCGTCGTCTCGGCGATCGACGAGCCCGACGAGGTCGACCGCTGGGTCAACCAGGCGTGCGTCACCGCCGGGGTACCGTTCGTGCGCGGCGGGCTGGCCTACACGCAGGGCCTCTACTGGTCGGTGGACCCCGGTCGCAGCGCGTGCCGCGAGTGTCTCGAACGCCACCGCGACCGGCTGGCCGACGGGATCGACCGCGAGATCGTCGACCGACCCCGCGTCCTGCGCCAGGACCGCGTCAACCGCGCGATCGGACCGGTCGCGGGCGTGCTCGGCGGACTGGTCGCGATGGAGGCGCTGCGCTTCCTGACGCGGCTGTCCGAGCCGATCGCCGCGGGCCGCTACCAGCTGCTCGACTTCGCCGGCTCCTGCGAGACCCGCACCGACGCGTGGCCCGCCGACCCGGAATGCCCGGTGTGCGCCGCCGCGCGCGCTCAGGTCGCGGCATGACCACGCTGACCCGCGACTCGGTGCTCCGTCTGCACCCGCTCGCCATGACACCGCAGGCGGGCAGTGTCGTCGTCGGCCGCGCGGACGTGGGCCGGTTCGTCGCGATCCCCCCGGTGGGCGCCCGCGCGATCGAGCTCCTGGGCGCGGGGCGGAGCATCGCCGAGGTCGAGGCGTCCGTCACGCCGCCGCACGCCGACGAGCCGGTGGACGTGCTCGGCTTCGCGCGCTCGCTCGTCGAGCTCGACTTCGTGGCGTCGGTGGACACCGTGGAGACCACGTCCGGCCGGGTCGAGCGCGGGCCCGGTGTCGTCGTCGCGCCCCCCGCCCGTGCGCGTTGGCTCTTCTCGCGTCCCGCGGCTGCGGTCGCGACGCTCGCCGCGCTCGTGGCGTGCGCGCTGATCGTGACCGTCCCGGACGTGCGCCCGCACCCGCTCGACGTGTTCTTCCTGGGCACGCCGGCCGAGAGCCTCGCAGTGCTGACCGTCCTCACCTACGTCCTGGCGGGCCTGCACGAGCTCGCGCACGTCATGGCGGCCGCGTCGGTCGGCGTGCCAGCGCGGCTGCGGATCACCCGCCGCCTCTACTTCCTCACGTTCGAGACCAACCTGACCGGTCTGTGGGCGCTCCCGCCGCGCCGTCGCGTCGGACCGCTGCTGGCCGGGATGGCGTTCGACGCGCTCGTGCTCTGCGCGCTGCTGGTGATGCGCGTCGCGGGCGTCGGTCCGGACCGGCTGCTCGCCGCGCTGGTGTTCGTCGAGGTCTCGGCCCTCGTCGTGCAGCTGTTCGTCTTCCTGCGCTCGGACGTGTACGCGGTCATGACCGCCCTGCTCGGCTGCACCAACCTGTCCCAGACCACCCGCCTGCTGCTGCGGCGCTCGGTCCGTCGGCTCACGCCGGACCAGGCGGCCGCGCTCGCCGCCGCGCCGGCCCGCGACCTGTCGGTCGCGCGCTGGTACCGCTTCGTGCACGTCGCGGGCCTGGCGGTCGCGGCCTGGTTCTTCGTCGCGTTCTTCGTCCCGACGACGCTGCACCTGCTGGCCTGGATGCGCGACGCGCTCCTCGCCGCCGGCCCCACGCACGGCGCGTTCTACCAGGCCCTGCTCCTGGGCATCCTGCTGCTCTCGCCGCGAGCCCTCACGGGGTGGGTGGCCCTACGAGACCTGCTCCGGCGTCGGTCAGTGCCCCGCACTGCCACGTAGCGGGTGGCGCGCCTAAGCCGGCGCCGGGGCGTCCTGGTCGTCCGTGTGCGCGACGTGGCGCAGCTCGTGCCAGATCAGCACGACGAAGATCGCCGACCCCACGAACGCGAACCAGAACGGCGCCGTGATCCCGTACCTCTGCGCGAGCAGCCCGCCGACGCCGGCGCCGACCACCAGCCCGCCGTACACCCCGACGAGGTTCACGCTGCCGACGCGCCCCTGCAGGGCCGTCGGGACCGCGCGCTGCCGGATGGTGACCGAGGTGGTGCCCCACACGAACGCGTGCGCGCCGAACACGAAGAAGATGAGCAGCGCGACCCACGGCGTGGTGGTCAGGGCGAGGCAGAGGTGGGTGAGCGTCTCGATGATCAGGCCGACGCGCATCAGGTTGGCCAGCGAGATCCGCTGCGTGATCCAGCCGTACGAGAACGTCCCGGCCAGGCCGCCGAGCGCGCCGACCGTGGTGATCAGCCCGAAGCCGATCGCCCCGAGCCCCAGCCGCTCGCGCGCGTACAGGACGAGCACCGACCAGGCTGCCCCGAACGTGACGTTGAAGATGAGGATCGTCAGCACGAGCGTGCGCACCGCCGCGTGGTGCCGCACCCAGCGCAGGCCCTCGGCGATCTCGTGCCGGATGTGGGTGTCCGTGTGCTCGGTGCGGTGCGGCGGGAGGGCGATGCGCGAGACGAGCAGCGCGCCCGCCGCGACCAGCACCGCGTCCGCGGCGAACGGCAACGCCTGCCCCGCCGCGAAGAGCAGCGCACCCAACGGCGGCCCGACCAGCTGGTTCACCGTGACGAAGCCGGCCTGGATGCGGGAGTTGGCCAGCGCCAGGTCGTCGCGGTCCACGAGCATCGGCACGAGGGTGCTCGAGGTGTTGTCGGCGAACGTCTCGGCGGTGCCCAGCACGAACATCGCGACGAGGACCACCCAGATCGACGCGACGTCCGCGAACACGGCCAGGGCGAGCAGCCCGACGATCGCGGCGCGCACCGAGTCGACGGTGATGATGAGCCGTTTGCGGTCCAGCCGGTCCGTCAGTGCGCCCGCCCACAGCGCGAACAGCAGCGCAGGCAGCCACTGCAGCAGGGCCGCCAGCGCGACGAGGAACGCGTCGTGGGTGCGCGACGCGACGAGCAGCGGCCCGGCGGCCAGCAGGATCCCGTCGCCCAGGTTCGAGCTCCACGACGAGGAGAGCAGCCAGCGGAACCGGCGCCCGAGCCGCGGCGGCACCACGACGTCGAGGATCTGGCTCACAAGGACGAAACGGTAACCCGCGAGCCGTCGCTAGGCTCAATGCACATCTGGCTCGACGAGGAGGAGATCCGCATGGACTGGACCCTGGAGGTCGTGATCGTGCCGGTCAGCGACCTGGCGGCGTCCATCGCGTTCTACCGCGACCAGGTCGGCTTCGACCTGGACCACGAGACGGTCAACCAGTTCATGCACGTCGCGCAGCTGACCCCACGCGGGTCGGGCTGCTCGATCGTCGTCGGGAACCTGCCGACCCAGAGCGAGATGTCGCCCGGGTCGCTGCGCGGCTTGCAGCTGGTGGTCGCGGACGCCGAAGCCGCTCGCGCCGAGCTGCTGTCGCGCGGTGTCGAGGCCTCCGAGATCACGGTGTTCGACGAGCGCGACGGGGGCACGTTCTTCGGCTTCGCGGACCCGGACGGCAACACCTGGTCCGTCCAGCAGCTGAAGGTGCGGGCCGACAAGCCCCTGATCCCGCTCGAGGCCCGCGGCCGGTTCGGCGCCCAGCAGTGACTCTGCGCCAACGGTGGCTCCCGCCGGGAGGGGCGCCGTGATTGTTCGGCGTGTTCGTATCGGAAGTCGAACTCAGGGGTCCGAGGCGAACACCCGCGGTCGCGCCGTCGAAGGTCCGTAGCCGCGGACACGCGCAACCGCCGCCCGCGCAAGGAGCCGGGGGTGCAGGAGCGTCACCGGCGACGCCATCAGGTGATAGACCCGCGCGATCGCCAGGTGCGCCGCTTCGTCGCCGTGCGCGCCGAGCCGTCCGAGCTCTCGGGTCCAGGCCGAGAAAGCGGCGGTCGCGCGCGGCACCGTGCCCTCGGCCGCGGGGTAGCGCAGGTCCTCGCCGGTCGCGATCCGCCACGGCACGTCGGCCGCACGCGCCACCCGCCCCATCAGCGCGCCCACGTCGCCGCGCAGGATCGGGCCGGCGTCGCGCAGGACGAGCGCCTCGAGCGCCGCAACGGTGACGCCCTGGCCGTAGACGGGGTTGAACGCGCACAGGGCGTCGCCGACGGCGAGCAGCCCGTCGGGCCACCCGCGCACGCGCTCGTACCCGTGGCGCACGTTGGCCGTCTGGCGGTGGATCGCGACGTGGCCAACACCGCCCTCGACCAGGTCGGCCAGGGCGGGGTCGGGCAGGGCGCGCAGGGCGTCGACGAATGCCTCGGGATCACGGCCGGGCCGCCGCTCGCCCGACCCGACCGCACCGACCAGCCACCGGCCGCCCTCGACGGGGAGCGCGAGCCCGCCGCTGCGGTCCGGGGTCTGCAGGAACGCGATGCCGGGTGCGGCCATCCGGCCGGGTGTCACGGCGATGTCGGCCGTCGCGTAGCCGACGTGGGCGTCGACCTGGGTGACCTGCGCCGCCGGTACGCCCAGCGCGGCGAGCCAGCCAGGCAGGCGCGACGACCGCCCGGAGGCGTCGACGACCAGGTCGGCGCTCAGCGAGGTGCCGTCGGCCAGGTCGACGGACCACCGTTCGCCGACCCGCAGCCCGACCACCGTCGTACCCTCGCGCACGTCGACCCCGGGCAGCGCCCGCACGTGCCGGAGCACGACGTGCTCGAACAGCGGTCGCGTCGCGGAGACGATCTCGTACTGCGGCGCCTGCGGGGCCCAGCCCGGCTCGCCCAGCCAGGCCATCCGCCCGGTGTCCAGCGGCACACCGCCGGCGGCGCGCAGGTCGGCGTCGACGCCGGGCAGCAGCTCCTCGACCGCCCGCAGCCCGCGGTGCAGGAACACGTGCGGCTGGGTGCCCTGCGGCACGCCCCGGCGCACGGCCGGTTCGGCCGGGAGCTCGTCGCGCTCGAGGATCGTGATCCGACGACCGTGCCCGGCCAGCGCGGCCGCCGCGAACGCGCCGCCGACGCTCGCGCCGATGACGACGATCCGGCGGGCCTCGTCGCGTCGCGTCATCAGGCCAGGATGCCCGAACCGCCCTCCAGGAGCGCCTCGAACGGGGCGGTCGGGACCAGTGCGCCGGCGGCCCGCGCGAAAGAGCCGTCGAGCGTCACGAGGGCGTCGCCCTGCAGCCGCGTCAGGGCGACGTACTCGGCGTCGTACGTCGATGCCCACCCGAGCTCGTCCGCCACCTTCCACGCGGTATCCCTCAGGACCGCGTCGCCGAGCAACCGGACGTTCAGCCGCCGCACGCCGGCGAGCCGTGCTCGGGCCTCGGACGCGGTCAGGTCTCGGGCGTGCACGGCTTCGTGCATCAGTGACAGCGTCTGGGACCGCAGCAGCGTCGGCGCGAGCAGCTCGTGCCCGACCGTGGTCCCGAGCTCCGCCAGTCGAAGGGCGACGGCGGCATCGATGACGAACCGGGTCACCCGGAGCCTCCTGTGTCGAACGACCCGCGCGAGGCTACGCCCTACCGTGCGCCCTCACAGCCCGACGGCGGACATGCCCGCGTCGTTGTACCGGTTGCCCTGCACGCCGAACCGCTCGGCCGCGCCGTCCAGCAGGGCGACCTCGTCGGCGGAGAGCGCGACCTGGGTGGCGCCGATGTTCTCCTCGACCCGCGTCAGGCGTCGGGTGCCCGGGATCGGCACGATCCACGGCTGCTGAGCGAGCAGCCACCCCAGCGCGATCTGCCCGGGCGTCACGTCCTTGGCCCGCGCGAGCGCACGGACCTGGTCCACCAGGACCTCGTTCGCCGTGCGGTTCTCGGCGGTGAACCGGGGGATCGTCGTGCGGATGTCACCCGCGCTGAAGGAGGTGGCGGAGTCGACCGTGCCGGTGAGGAATCCCTTGCCCAGCGGGCTGAACGGCACGAAGCCGATGCCGAGTGCGGCGCACGTGGGCAGCACCTCCGGCTCCGGGTCGCGTGTCCACAGCGAGTACTCGCTCTGCAGCGCCGTCACGGGGTGCACGGCGTGCGCCCGGCGGATCGTGGTCGGCCCCGCCTCGGAGAGCCCGAAGTGGCGGACCTTGCCGGCGGCCACCAGCTCGCCGACGGTCCCGGCGACGTCCTCGATGGGCACGGCCGGGTCGACGCGGTGCTGGTAGTAGAGGTCGATGACGTCGATGCCGAGCCGGCGCAGGGACCCGTCGGCCGCGCGTCGGATGCTGTCCGGGCGGCTGTCCACGCCGGCGGACCGGCCGTCCTCGAACCGGAACCCGAACTTCGTGGCGACGACCACCCGGTCGCGGACCGGGGCCAGGGCCTCGCCCACCAGCTCCTCGTTGTCGAACGGCCCGTAGACCTCGGCGGTGTCGAAGAACGTGACGCCGGCGTCGACGGCCGCACGCAGCACCCCGATCATGTCGTCGCGACTGCCGGGGTTCGGGCCGTAGCTCTGGCTCATCCCCATGCAACCGAGGCCGACCGCGGAGACCTGCAGGCCCTGTCCGAGCGTTCGTGTGTGCATGGTCTCGACGCTACGTCCGACTGGCCTGCGGAGGGAGGCCCTGTCAGGACACCCCGGAGAAGTCGTGTCACGTCACCGGCGGACGCGCCTGCGATCCTGGGCCCGATGAACGTCCTCGACACCCGAACGCTGAACCGGGCCACGCTGGCCCGACAGCTCCTGCTCGACCGCGCGGACCTGCCCGTGCTCGACGCGGTCACCCATCTTTCGGGACTGCAGGCGCAGGAGCCGCAGGAGCCGTTCATCGGCCTGTGGTCGAGGCTGCGCGCGTTCGACCCCGCGGTGATGGACGGCCTGCTCGTCGCGCGCTCCGTCGTGCGCGCCCACCTCATGCGCTGCACTGTCCACCTGGTGACGGCCGACGACATGCTCGCCTGGCGGGCGCGGCACGACGCCATGCTGCGGGGTCGCATGCTCGCGATCTACCGGGACGGGCTGGACGGCGTCGACCTCGACGAGTTCGCCGCCGAGGCCCGCACCTTCCTGGCCGACGGCCGGCCGCGGTCCATGGCCGAGCTCGGCGCCGCACTCGTCGCGCGCTGGCCCGCGCCCCGTCCGCGCGCGCACGCCGAGCTCGCGATCGCGTGCCTGGTCCCGGTCGCGCAGACCCCGCCGCGCGGCCTGTGGCGCGTGAAGGCGGGCGTGCAGGTCGCGCTGCTGTCCTCGTGGCTCGGCCGGGACATCGACCCGCTCGCCGGCGAGGACCTGGTCGGCCGCGCGCTCGTCCGCCGCTACCTCACCGCGTACGGCCCGGCGGCCACCGCCGACATCCGCTCGTGGTCCGGCATCGCCGGCCTGCCGGCCGCCGTCAAGGCGATGCGCGACGAGCTGGTCTCCTTCCGCGACGAGCGCGGTCGCGTCCTGTGGGACCTGCCCGACGCGCCCCGACCGGACCCGGACACACCCGCGCCCGTGCGCTTCCTGCCCGCCTTCGACAACGCCCTGCTCGGCTACGACGACCGCACGCGCATCGTCGACGACGCCCACCGCGGCTTGTCCGTCGCGGGCAGCCGCGTGGTCCTGGTGGACGGCCGGGTCTCGGCGACGTGGACGGTCCGGGCCGACGCCGTCTCGGTCGTTCCGCTGCGACAGCTGACCCGGACCGAGCGCGCGGCGGTCGACGAGGAGGGTTCCGCGGTCGCGTCGTTCCTCGCCGGCGGCGCCGAGGGGATGACGGTCTGGGGAGTCCGGGAGTAGTTTGCGCGCGTGGAGCAGACGTCCTCGACCCGGCTACCCGGGCGCCTCGTGCCCGCCGGCGGTGGGCACGTGCCCGTGCGGGTGCACGGATTCCTCGGGTCGTCGGCGCCGGTGCGGACCGGCCGGGCTGGTCGGGCCGGGCGGAGATTCGCCGTCGAGCTGGCCCGCACGTCGCACGGCGTGGTCAAGGTCATGGACGGCGCGACCGTGCTCGGGTACCTGTCCGGGGCCTGGTCGCAGCGGGTGGACTTCGAGCTCTGGTCGTGCGAGCAGGCGGGCGTCCCGGCGCTCGCCCGCGCCGTGCTGGAGGGCGACGGCAGCGACCGCGACCTGTTCGTCATGCTGGCCTGGCGACGACCGCGCGCGTAGCGCTTGCGTTCGAGCGCACTCGAAGTCCTAGCGTCGGGGCATGACAAAGACCTGGTTCCTCACCGGCACGTCCCGTGGCTTCGGGCGGGAGTGGGCGGTCGCGGCCCTCGAGCGCGGCGACCGCGTCGCGGCGACGGCCCGCGACGCCTCGACCCTCGACGACCTCGTCGCGACCTACGGGGACGCGATCCTGCCCCTGACGCTCGACGTGACCGACCGCGCCGCCGACTTCGCGGCGGTCGCCCGCGCGCACGAGCACTTCGGCCGCCTCGACGTCGTGGTGAACAACGCCGGGTACGGCCAGTTCGGCTTCACCGAGGAGCTGACCGAGGCCGAGCTGCGCGACCAGATGGAGACCAACCTGTTCGGCGCGTTCTGGGTGACGCAGGCGGCGCTGCCGTTCCTGCGGGCGCAGGGCAGCGGGCACATCGTGCAGGTGTCGTCGATCGGCGGGATCTCGGCGTTCCCGAACATCGGCGCCTACCACGCCTCGAAGTGGGCGCTGGAGGGATTCAGCCAGGCGCTCGCGCAGGAGGTGGCCGGCTTCGGCATCCACGTCACGCTCGTCGAGCCCGGCGGCTTCTCGACGGACTGGGGTGGCTCGTCGGCCCGCCACGCGACCCCGCTGCCGGCGTACGACGAGTTCCGCGTGCAGATGCAGGAGGCCCGCGCGAAGCGCATCGGCACGCCCGGCGACCCGGGCTCGTCGGCCGCCGCGATCCTGCGGGTCGTGGACGCGGAGGTGCCGCCGCTGCGCGTGTTCTTCGGCGCGTCACCGCTCGGCACCGCCAAGGCCGACTACACCTCGCGGATCGCCACGTGGGAGCAGTGGGACGACGTCGCGAGGTTGGCGCAAGGCTGACCGGGGGCCGTCGAGCATGAGACCGTGCGGGTGCACGCCCCGCACGGTCCAGCTGGAAGGCACCCGATGAAGGTCTTCGCGTCGTACAACATCAAGGGCGGCGTAGGGAAGACCTCGACGGCCGTGAACCTCGCTCACCTGGCCGCGCGCGAGGGGCGCCGCACGCTGCTCTGGGACCTTGACCCACAGGCAGCGGCGACCTACGTCTTCCGCGTCCGCCCGCGGGTCAAGGGCGGCGGGCACGCGATCGTGACGGGCAGGCGCCCGATCGAGGACGCGTTGAAGTCCACGGACTTCGAGAATCTGGACCTGATGCCGGCGGACTTCAGCTACCGCAACCTGGACCTCGAGCTCGACGACGCCAAGAAGCGCACCAGTCGGCTCCGGCAGCTGGTGGGCAGCGTCGCCGACGACTACGACGTCGTGTTCCTCGACTGCCCGCCGAGCATCTCGCTGATGTCCGAGAACGTCCTGCACGCTGCCGACACCCTGCTGGTGCCGCTGATCCCCGCGACGCTCTCGGTGCGCACGTTCGAGCAGCTCAAGACGTTCGTCGCCGACTCGGAGAAGCCGCGTCCCGACCTGGTCGCGTTCTTCTCGATGGTCGACCGGCGCAAGCGGCTGCACCGTGACGTGATCGGCTCGATCTCGCGCGAGGGCGCCCGGGTGGCGCGCACCGAGATCCCGGCGCTGTCGATCATCGAGCAGATGGCCGAACGGCAGGCGCCCGTCACGGCGTTCGCGCCGACGAGCCGGGCGGCGCTGACCTACGAGCGCCTGTGGGCCGAGGTGCGCTCGGCGTAGCTCAGTCGTCCCCGGGTCGGGGCTCCGCTCCCAGGGCCCCGTGGACGATGCCGCGCGCGAGCGACCGGATCTCCTCGACGGCGACGGGCGGGCCGGTGACCAGCACGAACAGCACCCCGCCGGACAACGTCATGAGGCGACCGACGGCCTGCTCCGGCACGGGCAGGTCGAGGTCGCGGTGCAGCGCGCCGGTGAACGTCGCGGCGGTGGCGGCCAGCCCTTCGAGCGCACCGGCGACCGCCGGTCGTCGTCGCGACTCCAGCTGGAGCTCGAAGATCGCGCGATACCGGTCCCGGTGCGAGGACGTGGCCGCGACCAGTGATCCGGCGAGGAGCGCGGTCAGGTGGTCGATCGGATCGACGCCGTCCGGGGTGTGCGTCGAGCCGGCCACCATGTCGTCGAGCTGGAGGTCGACGATGCGGTGGGCGGCCGCGACGAGCAGCGCGTCGTGGTCGGGGAAGTAGTTGGAGGCCGTGCCCGTGGGCACCTGGGCCCGGGCGTCGACCGCACGGTGGGTCACGCCGCGCAGACCGTCGGCGGCCAGCAGAGCCACCACCGCGTCCGCCAGCTCGCGGCGTCTCTGAGGGTTGCTGCGGGCCACGGGTGGAGTCTAGGAGCCCCGGTGCGATACCACGACATGCGTCGTACTATGGGCTGACGAGGAGGTTGGCATGCAGACGGCGATCGTGGCGGGCGGCGGAATCGCGGGACTCGCGTCCGGCCTGGCGCTGGCCCGGCGCGGGTGGCGGGTCACCGTGCTGGAGCAGGCCGGCGGGGGCGAGGTCGGCGCGGGCGTCGCGATCCCGGCCAACGGGATCACGGCGCTGCACGCGCTCGGTCTCGACCAGGCGGCCGTCGACACGCTCGGGACGAAGACGGTCGGCACGGGCTTCCAGGACCTGCACGGCCGCTGGATCCTGCGCATCCCCGACGAGCGACCGGACGTCGCCGAGGTGGTCGCCGTCTGGGGCGTGCACCGGCAGCGGCTCCACGCGGTCCTGCTCCGCGCTGCGCAGGACGCCGGGGCGACGTTGCTGACGGGTCGTCGGGTGGTGGCCGTCGCGCCGGGTTCGGCGGACGGCGAACGCGCGGTCGTACGCGCGGACGGCCCGGAGGGTGCCTTGGAGGCGGATCTCGTGGTCGGCGCGGACGGCATGTGGAGCGCGGTGCGGCGTGCGCTCCACCCGTCCGTGGTGCCGGCCTACGGCGGGAGCACGAGCTGGCGCGCGGTCGTCGAGGACACCACGAGCGACGACCGCCTGATCGAGATGTGGGGACCGGGGGCCGAGTTCGGCGCGATGCGTATCAGCCCGGACCAGGTCTACTGGTACGGCTACGTCCGGCACGCGCGGTCCGCGCGGTTCGACGACGAGCTTGTCGCCGTACGCGAGAGGTTCGACGGCTGGGCGGACCCGGTCTCGTCGCTGATCGATGCCACCGATCCCGCCCGGCTGATGCGCCACGACGTCTTCCACCTCGCGGGCGGCCTGCCGAGCTACGTGCGGGGACGCGTCGTGCTGGTGGGCGACGCCGCGCACGCCGGGCTGCCGACCATGGGCCAGGGCGCGGCCACCGCGCTCGAGGACGCCGCCACCCTCGGTCGGCTCGTCGACCCGGGGAACCTGCGGGACGCGCTCGTCGCGTTCGACGCCGACCGCCGCCCGCGATGCCGGTCCATCGCCCGCCAGGCAGCGACCATGGCACGCATCGGCGCGGGGCTCGGCGACGGGTGGCGGCAGTCGGTGCGCAACACGCTCGTCCGGGCGGTCCCGGGCGGGGCGCTCGCACGCTCCGGCGCGCGGCTGGTCGCCTGGGAGCCGCCGTCGCAGCGGTAGCGGTCAGCCCTGCGCGAGCCCGGCGTCGAGCGTCGAGGCGTCGCCCTCGAACGGTCGGAGGGCGTCCGGCGCCGGGAACGGCAGGACGTAGCTGGCCGTCACCACGTCCACGGCGCCGAAGTCGTCGACCTTCACGACGACCCGCTCGGGCGTCACCTCGACGATCCGCACGCGTTCCCGGGTGCCGTCGGGAAGGTCCAGCTGCCACAGGGCGGCCAGCCAGTGCAGGCCGCGCGCCTCGAGCGCCTCCTCGGCAACCAGCCAGTCGACCGGTCCGGTCAGCTCGCGCCCGAGAGCATCGAGCGCCACGAACTCCTCACCCTCCGTGCGGATCCAGCCGACGCGTTCGCGGTCGCCGGGGCGTCGGTGCTCGATCCAGTCCTGCGGCGGCATCGACCGATCGTAGGTCAGCGGTCCGGCGTCACAGGCCGCCAGGGCGAGTCCCGTGCGCGGAGGACCGGCCTTCACGCCATGATCGGCACATGGACGACGAGGCACCGGCCAAGAAGCATGTGGACTGGCGCGAGGTCGTCGTCGTGATCCTGCTCTCCGTGACGACGATCCTGACCGCCTGGGTGGGGTTCCAGTCGAGCAAGTGGGGCGGTGCGATGTCGATCTCGTTCAGCCAGGCGTCGACGGCCCGGATCGAGGCCACGCGGTACGAGGGGGTGGCCAACCGCAAGATCTCCCTGCAGGCGACGCTGTTCTCGCAGTGGGCTGCGGCCTACGCCGCGAACGACACGGTGCTCTCCGACTTCCTGGCTGCCCGGTTCCCCGAGCCGCTGGCGACGGCGTTCCCGGTGTGGTTGGCCTCCCACCCGCTGCAGAACCCCGACGCCGCGCCCACACCCTTCGACCTGCCGGAGTACAAGATCCCCGAGCTCGCCTCCGCCGCCGCGGCGGACGCCCGCGCGGACGCGAGGTACCAGCAGGCGCTGACCAACAACCAGCGCGGCGACAACTACACGGTGCTGACGGTCGCGTTCGCCGCCGTGCTGTTCTTCGCTGCCATGTCGGGCCGGATGAGGTCGACGCGCGGCGGCGACGTGCTGCTCGGCTTCGCCATCCTGCTCTTCGTCGTCGCCTCGTCGTTCCTGGTGTGGTACCCCAAGCTCGTCTGACGCGTGGGACGGTGCGTCCTCAGAACCGGGCCGAGAATCCGCCGTCCGTGTGCAAGAGCTGGCCCGAGACCCAGCGCCCTTCCGGGGAGACGAGGAAGGAGACGACCGCTGCGATGTCGCCGGGAGTCCCGAGGCGTCCCAGCGGGTGGGCGGGAACCAGGGTGGCGCGCAGGTCGTCGTCGATCCATCCGGTGTCGATGGGGCCCGGGTTGACGACGTTCGCCGAGATCCCCCTCGGCCCGAGCTCGCGCGCCGCGGAGATGACGATCCGGTCGAGGGCTCCCTTGGACGCACCGTAGGGCAGGTTGCCCGTCGTGTGGTCGCTGGTGAGCGCGACGACCGCTCCGCCCTCGGGCGTCACCTGACGGGCGAAGGCCGCGATGAGCAGCAGGCTCGCGCGGGCGTTGATCGCGACGTGCCGGTCGAAGCTGTCGGCCGTCGTGTCGAGGATGCCGGTCTCGACGTCGTGGGCGTGGCTGAGGACGAGCGCGCCGATCGGTCCTCGCTCCCGCGCGACCGTGGCGATCAGGTCGTCGGGGCCCGCGGGCGTCGACAGGTCGCAGGGGTAGTCGACGTCGGCGAGGTCGCTGGTGACCACCTCCCAACCGTCGGCGGCCAGCCGGGGCGCGATCCCCGCGGCGATGCTGTTGGCGCGGGCGGCGCCCGTGATCAGGACGAGCGGCATGCCTCGAACGTAACCGAAGACTCGCGCTCGTCCCGCCGATAGCGTGCTGTACGCAGTCGTGCGGGACCCATCTCGGGCGTGACCGGCCTCAGCGAGGGACGCCGGCGAACTTGGCGATCGCCGGAGGCGTGACGGGCGTGAACAGGTTCACGAGAGTTCCGTCGGGGTCGCGAACCAGCGCGGACCTTTTGCCCCACGGCATCGTCCTGGGGGACCCCACGATCTCGGTGGCGTCGTCCAGGGCGGCGAACACGGCGTCGATGTCGTCGACAAGAAACTCGATGATCGCCGTGCGGTTGTCGGCTGGACGGGCTGACCCCGCGCCGAACAGGCCGACCGCGCGGGTGCTGCCGATGGCCAGCGTGCCGTGGGGGGTCCGCAGCTCGGCGAAGTCGGGGGTCGGGCGGTCGGCGTCGACGCCGGTGATGCGCTCGTAGAAGTCGACGAGGCGATCCACGTCGTCGGTGATGAGGCGGACGGAGACGAGGTTCATGCCGGGTCCCTCCCGGGTGGTCGTCGAGGCCGTTCCCCGACGAGATCCACCGTGGCAGGTCGGCGCGACAACCCCCTGTCGGTATTTGTCCTCAGGTGCGTCCTCGGGTGCTCAGAGCAGCGTGAGGCTGCGCAGGTCGCCCTCGGGGACCTGGACATCCTCGGGGCGCACGATGCGGCGCGGCGCAGTCTCGGACGTCGTCGTGACGAGATCGATCCGGTCCAGGCGGAACGCGCGGAGGCCTCCACGGAGGCGGCACCAGCCGAGCAGGTACCAGGCGGTCGTCGACCCCACGTACCCGACGGGTTCGACGTCGCGGACGGTGGAGCGGCCCTCCCGGTCGGTGTACCGCAGGCGCAGGACGCGCCGCGAGGAGACAGCTCCGGAGAGCGCGGCCGGAACGGGTGGCACGTCGTCGTCGTCGCCCAGGAGATGAACGCGTGAGGCGAGGTCCTGCGCGACGGCCGCGTCCTCCTCGCGCATCGCCGCGAGAAGCTTCCGGAGAGCTGTGCGACCGACGCTGTGGAAAGGCGTACCCGCGGTGCTCTGCAGTGCGACTGCGACCGCGACGGCTTCGTCCGGGCTGAAGTTCACCGGCGGAAGGGTCCGGGCACGGTCCACGCAGTAGCCGCCGGTCCGTCCCGGCTCCGCCCAGATCGGCACCCCGGTCTGTTGGAGGGCGTCGATGTCGCGCTCGATCGTGCGCTTGCTCACCTCGAACCGGTCCGCCAGCCAGGCGGCGCTGCGCGGACGTGGGGCGACGGCGCGCAGCTCCTCCACCATCGCGTACATCCGGTCGGTCCGGTTCATCGCACGACCCTAGGGCGAGACGCGGGGCGGCACCGACCGCGAGGTGGCCCTAGCGACCTGCGAGCACGCGCTCGGTCAGGGCGTCGAGCACGGCGGGGACCGAACGCAGCACCGCCCGCTGCTCGGGCGTGAGGTCCTGGATCGCCGCCGCGATCACCGACGACCGGTCGTGCCTCTGCTGCTCGAGCCTGTCCCGCCCTGGAGACGTGATCGCCACGATCACCCGGCGACGGTCGACGTCGTCCGGGGTCAGGTCGACCATGCCCTGCTCGGCAAGGAGCTTCACCGTGCGTGCCATCGACTGGTGACGCACACGCTCGCGCTCCGCGAGCTCGGTGATGGCGAGCCGACCGTCCCGGTCGAGGTACCCGAGCACCGCGGCCTGGCCCGGCGGAATCTGCCCGACCGTGCTGCGGACGTGGCGCACGAAGCGGCCGGCGGACAGCCGCAATGCCTCCGCCTCGACAAGGGCGGTGTCCTCGGGCTGCGTCATAGGTGGACTCTACAGCGCGGCTGGAGAATTATGCAGCATCGCTGTAGATTCAAAGAATCCAGCCGTGCTGTATTTTCCGGAGCTGGTCCCGACGAAAGGTCCGACCGTGGCCTACGAGCCCTACACCCTCGCCTTCCCGGCGGCGCCGTTCACCCTGCACAGCGACGACTTCTCCGACGGCGGACCGCTGCCGGCGGCCGCCTACGCCGCGGATCGCGGCACCAACGCCTCGCCCCACCTGGCCTGGGACGGTCTCCCCGTCGGTACGCAGAGCCTCGTGCTCACCGCCTACGACCCCGACGCCCCGATCCCGGGCGGCCTGTGGCACTGGCTCGTCAAGGACATCCCGGCCTCGGCCGCGGGCCTGCCCAGGGGTGCGGGGTCGGGCGGGCAGGCGTTGCCGGAGCACGCGGTCCAGCTCGCCAACGACCTCGGAGTCGTGGGCTACAGCGGGGTGAAGCCGCCGCCCGGGACCGGCGTCCACCGCCTGGTCGTCTGCGCGACCGCTCTGTCGGTGCCGACCCTCGCGCTGCCGCCGGGCGCGAGCGCGGCCGTGGTGAACATCTCCCTCATCGCGCACACCCTCGGCCGCGGCTTGCTCACCGGGACGAGCCGGCCGACGCAGTGATCGGGGCTCTTGGCGCCCGGTGTCCCCCGCGCGAGCTACCGCCGACTGTCCACCCTGCGGGGACGTGCCCGGGGTGCCTCGATCCATAACGTCGTGAACGAAGCCACGGTGCCTGCCGCGGCCCGGAGAAAAGGACTCGTCATGCGCATGTTGAAGCAGCTCGGAGCCGTTGTCGTAGTCGCGGTCGTCGGCGACGTCGCCGTCGGTGCGACCGCGGGCAGCTGGGTTGCGACGCTCCTGCTGGGCGTCGCGACGGGGGTGCTCGCGCTGCTCGCGTACGCCTGGGTGGTCCGGCGTACGGAGCATCGCGAGCCCGTCGAGGTCGCCCGGGCGGGGGCACGGGCCGCGACCGGGGCCGGCCTGCTGATCGGAGTCGGGATGTTCACGGCCGTGATCGCGTGCATCGCCCTGCTCGGCGGCTACCACGTCGACGGATTCGGGTCGGTGACCTCCGCTGCCGGGCTGCTCGGGCTCGCGGTCGTCGCCGGGGTCACCGAGGAGCTCGTGTTCCGAGGGATCCTGTTCCGGATCGTCGAGGAGCGCGCCGGGACGTGGGTCGCGCTCGCCTTCACCGCCGTGCTGTTCGGCGCGATTCACCTGGTCAACCCGGACGCGACGCTCTGGGGCGCGATCGCCATCGCCGTCGAGGCCGGCTGCATGCTGGCCGCCGCGTACGCCGCGACGCGCACCCTGTGGCTGCCGATCGGCCTGCACATCGGCTGGAACTTCGCCGTGAGCGGGATCTTCGGCACCGAGGTGTCCGGCGCGACCACGGCCGCGGGGCTGCTGCACGGCGTGACGTCCGGTCCGGTCATCCTGTCCGGCGGTGCGTTCGGTCCGGAGGCGAGCCTGTTCGCGGTCCTGGCGGGCGTGACGATGATGGTCGTGTTCCTCAGGCTCGCCCACCGGCGCGGCCGTCTCGTCGCGAACCCGCGGCGCGCGGCACGAGCCCGCGCGACCGCTACGGTCTGACCGTGGTCGATCTCCGGCGGGTCCGCACGGCCTGGCAGGCCTCCGACGTCACCGTCCGGGACCTCCCGCTCGCCCTGGCGGTCGCGGTCGCGCCGCTCGTGCCGTCGCTGCGGCACCAGGGGACGCAGCTCGGCGACCTGCCGGACCGACCCATGGACCTGCTCGCCGTCGCGGCGATCGCCCTCCAGTCGCTCCCTCTCGTCGGCCGTCGTCGATGGCCGGCCGCGTGCCTCGCGCTGGTGTCCCTCGGCTTCGCGATCGACCAGCTGCGCGGGTACCACACGGCCGCGGGCATCGCGTTGGGGATCGCGTTGTTCAGCGCGGCCGCCCACCTGCGACGTCGCCGTCGCACCACCGTTCTCGCCGCGAGCGTCGCCTACGTGGCGCTGGCCGCCGCCCTCGCCCAGCGCGGGTCGGCGGACGGTCCGTCCGGCTTCGTGACGTTCTACCTGTTCCTGGCCGTCGTCTGGGGCGTGGGGGCGTGGCTGCGGCAGACCCGCGCCACCGAGGCGGAGCGTCGCCGGCACGTCGCCGAGGCCACGCGCGCCGCCGAGCGCACGCGCATCGCGCGCGAGCTGCACGACATCGTGACGCACCACGTGACGGCGATGGTGGTGCAGGCCGAGGCGGCGCGCTACGTGACCGCGGACCCCGATCGCCTCGACCTGACCCTGACCGCGGTCGCCGACACCGGTCGCCGAGCGATCGACGACCTGCGCCACCTGCTCGACGTCCTCGCCCCGGCCCACGGTCTCGACTCGCGCAGCCCGACCGTCGGCGAGGTCGGCGCCCTCGTCGAGCAGGTCCGGCAGGCCGGGCAACCGGTCGAGTACGTCCACGAGGGCGATCCGCCGCGGACCGTGGGCAGCGCCGACGTCGCCGCCTACCGGGTGGTCCAGGAGGCGCTGACCAACGCGCTCAAGCACGCCCGCGGCAGCCGCACCGTCGTGACGGTCCGGCACGACGACGGGGCGGTCGACGTCGAGGTCACGACGGAAGGGACGGCGTCGCCGAGCGTCACGCCGCCCGGGAGCGGGCGGGGACTGGACGGGCTGCGGGAACGTGTCGGCCTTCTCGGTGGAGACCTCAGCGCGGGCGTGCAGCCGGGCGGCAGCTTCGTCGTCCGCGCGCGGATCCCCGCGGGGCGGCGGTCGTGAACATCCGGGTGCTCGTCTGCGACGACCAGGACCTCATCCGCACGGGGTTCACGACGATCATCGACGCCCAGCCGGACCTCGAGGTCGTCGGCGTCTGCGGTGACGGGCGCGCCGCCGTCGACCTCGCCCAGCGACTGCACCCCGACGTCGTCGTGATGGACGTCCGCATGCCCGTGCTGGACGGCATCGAGGCGACCCGGCTGCTGGCGGGCGTGGGCGTACCGGAGCCGGTCAAGGTGCTCGTCGTGACGACCTTCAACCTGGACGAGTACGTGTACGAGGCGCTCCGCGCCGGTGCCAGCGGGTTCCTGCTGAAGGACGCCCCGTCGGAGCAGCTGCTCAGCGGCATCCGCACCGTCGCCTCGGGCGCCGCGCTGCTCGCACCGGAGGTGACGCGGCAGCTCGTCGGGCGGTACGCGAGCCGGATCAGCCCGCCCGACGTCACACGCGACGACGATGCTCTGACCCCGCGTGAGCTCGAGGTGCTGCGCCTGATCGCTGGAGGCATGTCCAACGGCGAGATCGCGGCGGAGCTCGTCCTCAGCCAGGAGACCGTCAAGACCTACGTGTCGCGCATCCTCACCAAGCTCGACCTGCGCGACCGCGTGCAGGCGGTGGTGTACGCGTACCGCCGAGGCCTGGTGACGTGACGCCCTAGATCGCGGCGCGGCTGTCAGGCGTCGAGCTCGCGGTAGAAGCTGAGGAGCGTCTCGGCGAGTGCCTCAGGTGCCTCCATCGCGACGAAGTGGCCGACGCCTCCCACCGTCGCGACAGTGACGTCGGCGGCGACCTCGTGCATCGTCCTGCTCGTCACATCCCTGCCTCCGGCGTCGACGGCGAGGACGGGCATGCTCAGTCGGTGCTCGGTGGCGAGCCGCCTGATCTCGTCGCCTTCCGTGAGCATGGAGCCGTAGATGCCCGTCGTTCCGCGCAGACCCTCCGGGCGTGAGTACACCCGGACGAACTCGTCGACGTCGGGCTCGGTGATGGCACCGGGCGTCCCGTTCATCGCGGGGAACGCGAAGCCCGTCAGGAACTCACGCTCGCGCCCGACGAGCAGCATCTCGGGGATGCCCGGAGCCCCGAGGAACCCGACGTGCCACGCCCCGCCGTGCGCCACGTCCGCGAGTCGCTCCAGCCCGAACCCGGGCAGCGTCGTCTCGATCGCGGTGAAGCTGCGTACGAGCTCGGGGCTCCGCGCGGCCAGGCGGAACGTGCAGGTCCCGCTGATGTCCTGGCCGGTGACGTGGACCGGGCCCAGGTCGAGGTGGGTGATCAGCTGCCGCAGGCTGTCGGCGAACGCCGAGCTGGTGTATTCGCCCGGACCGGTACCGGAGTCGCCGAAGCCGGGCAGGTCGACCGCGACGACGCGGTGCGCGGCGGCGAGCAGCGGGATGACCTTATGGAACGCCCACCACGACTCGGGGAAGCCGTGCACGAGCAGGACCGGTGTGCCGGCGTCGCCGGCGGTGACGTAGTGGAGGTCGCCGCCGTCGAGGGCTGCGTGATGGTGCGTGACCTCGGGTATCGAGGCGACGGTAGCAGTGCGCATCGTGCCGCTCCTTGAAGTTGAACAACCTGGTTGTCGCAACTATAGAAACCTGGTTGTCGATGCGTCAACCAGGTTGTCTTACCATGGGAGCGTGTCCCGTTCCGGAGCTGACCTCGCCCTGCTGCTGCTCGGGGGATTTCGTGCGCTCGCCGAGGCAGGGAGCGTCGAGCTGGCCGAGCACGGCTACGCGAAGATCAGGCCGATCCACGACTTCGCCCTGCGCTCGATCCTCGGCGGCGCCGGCACGACGGCCGAGCTCGCACGGGAGCTGGGCATCTCGAAGCAGGCCGTGACCAAGACGATCACCTTCCTCCAGGCGGAGGGCTATGTCGCCGCCGGGTCCGACGAACGGGACGGCCGCCGTCGGGTCTTCACCGTGACCGACCGGGGCCTCGCGCTGCTGCGGACCGGGGAGCAGGTGTTCGACGACCTGCGCGACCGGTGGGCGCAGCGGATCGGCGTCGACCAGCTCGAACGCCTGGAGGAAGCGCTCGTCGACCTGGGCATCCGAGCGCCGACGCGCCACGACGCCGCGGGCTGGCTCAGCGGTTCCTCGTCCGAGTGACGGGAGCGCGCCGTCTCCTGACCTTCGGTGGAGGCGCTCAGGCGGCAGCGTCCGTACGAGCGCGGAACGCGTCGATGGCGAGGTCGGCGAACCGTCGCGCGGCGAACGGTAGACGGTCTCGCGTCGTCGTCAGCCCGCGACCAGCGGACAGGACGAGGACCAGGCATTCCGCGACCCGCGAACCTGCTGACCGAGCCGGACGAGCTCGCGCCCAGACGTCGTCGCGGTCCCCGTCCCGGCACCGCGTGAGGGCCGGTGTCGGATCTGTTGGTGCTCGTCAGCGTCGATCGTCCGGAGGCGGGGCGCTTTGCACGTGACGCGGCGGCGCTCCACTCATGAGGAAGAAAGAACCGTCAGCCCAGCTTCTGCGCACTGGTCGTCTTCCCCCGGCATCATTCCCCCGCTGACCGCCAGCGCGCCGACGACAGTGTCTCCCCGGAGGATGAGCGCCGCGCCGGCGCCTACCAGGATGGGCACTCGCACGGCCCGCTCCAGCTGGGCGAAGAACGCGGGCGAGGCCTCCTGCATCTGCCGCAGAGCGGAACCCTCACGCCGGAAGAGGGCGACGCTGGCCGCCTTGGCCTCGGCGATCTGGGCTGAGAGCGGCGCTGCACCGTCCATCCGGCCCAGGGCTTGTAGGTGTCCGCCCTCGTCGACGACCGCGACCGTGACCGTGACGCCAAGCTGGGCGGCCCGATCGTGTGCGCCCGTGATGACTGTCTGAGCCTGGTGGAGCGGGAGCGGCATGGCGATCTCCTTGACAGGTGGACAACCGTCCTTGCATGAACATGTGTACCGTCACTGGCGGCCAGCGCGCAAGGCGAATCTAGAATGACCGCGTGACGGACGACACCACCTCCGTGGGGCTCTCTACAGGCCCTCGCCGCCCCAACGCGCGCGGGCAGGGCGAGCGGCTGCGCGATGAGATCATCTCGGCCGCCGTGAAGATGCTCGGTGACCTGGCAGACGACGAGGCCTTGTCGATGCGCGCTGTCGCGCGGGCAGTGTCGATATCCCCGAGCTCTGTCTACCTCTACTTCCCCGATCGTGACGCGCTGGTCGCGGCGACCATGCAGCGCTGCCATGCGCAGATGCTCCAGGCTGCAGACGAAGCCGAGGCCGCACACCACGACCCCGCCCTCGGCTTGCGCGCACGGATCCTGGCGCAGGCGGGATGGGTGCAGGAGCATCCCGGCATCCACAAGGTGATGCACGAGAGCAAGGTCGGGATGCCCTTCAAGCGGGTCCTGTTCACGCGCACCGCGGCTGCGGTGCAGCGTTGCATGGACGCTGGGGTTGCTTCGCCAGGGGACGCCGCCACCGTGGCGCTCGATCTCCGGACCGCCGTGACCGGCATGCTGTCTCTGCGGATCAATGAGCCCGACCTGCCCTGGCCGCCATTCCCCGAGCAAGCCGATCGATTCCTCTTCAAGCTCGTCGGACTCGCGCCGCCTACAGGTGAGGAGACGCCGTCGCAAGCGACATAGGCCGCGCGCCGTGCGCCGGGTCGACTTCTCTCCTGCGTGGACCCGCGACGACATCGGGCATCATCTCGGCTGGCTGATGTCCTGACGGCAGAGGTTCGGCTGCCCGGTACCGCATTGGCGGTAGGGAGCAGCCACGTCCGGAGCGCCCGACGTCGCCTCGCCGCTAGGCGCTGGGCGTGCCGAACCCGGTAGTGCGGATCGCGCGGGCCGGGACGCCGGCGACGATCGTGTCGGCTGGCACGTCCTTGGTGACGACGGCGCCCGCACCGACGATCGCTCCGTCGCCGATCGTCACCCCCGGCACGATCGTGACGGCCGCGCCGAGCCAGACCTTGCGCCCGATGACGACGGGCGCGGGGATCAGGTCCGCACGCCGGTCGGGGTCGACCGCGTGGTTCAGCGTCGCGATCGTCGTGCCGTGCCCGACGAGGGTGCCGTCGCCGATGGTGAGGCCACCGGTGTCCTGGAAGCGGCAGCCCATGTTGATGAAGACGTCCCGGCCGATGGTCAGGTTCTTGCCGAACTCGCAGTGGAACGGCGGGAACAGGGTGACCGACTCGTCGACCGCCCGTCCGGTCAGCCGGGACAGCAGGGAGCGCACCTCGTCCGGTGTGCGGTAACCGCTGTTGAGCTCGGCCCCGACCCGCAACGCGTCCTGCGCCGCGTCGTGAAGGAACGCCATCTCGGCCGAACCGCCCTCGATCACGCTCCCGGCGGCCACGTGGGTGAGGAGGTCCGCCAGCTCCATCAGCCGTTCCTCTGCTCAGCGGCGGCCGGGTCGGCGGCCCACGAGGCGAGCAGGCGCAGCCGGTCGGCCGAGGGCGAGCCCGGTTCCGCCGTGTACACCAGGAGAACCTGGCCGGGCGCGGCGGTGACGGCGAGCTCCTCGTAGGCGAGCGTGAGCTCACCGACGACCGGGTGGTGGAACCGCTTGGTGCCGGCGCCGTGCGTGCGTACGTCGTGGGCGCCCCAGAGGCGGCGGAACGTCTCGCTGCGGGTCGACAGCTCGCCGACGAGGTCCTGCAGGGCCTTGTCGTGCGGGTCGCGGCCGGCCTCGGCGCGCATGATGCCGACGCACATCTGCGCGAACAGGTCCCAGTCGGGATAGAAGTCGCGCGCGGCGGGGTCGAGGAACTGGAACCGTGCGAGGTTGGGGGTTCGTCCGCCGTCGCCGATCACGGGGGAGTAGAAGGCGCGGCCGAGGTCGTTCGTGGCGAGCAGGTTCTGCCGCGGGTCCCGCACGAACGCGACCGCGTCGGTCATCGCGGCCAGCGCCCACTGCAGGCTGGGTCGCGAGGCCGACGTCGCGGCGGTGCGACGCCGGGGCCGGCCGCTGGTCGGGACGCCGTCGGCCGCTCGCGCGAGATCGAGCAGGTGCGCACGCTCGGTCTCGTCGAGCTGCAACGCGCGCGAGATCGACTCGAGGACGGACGCCGATGCGCCGGCGATCGCGCCGCGCTCGAGCTTGGCGTAGTACTCGACGCTCACCCCGGCCAGGGTCGCGACCTCGCTGCGCCGCAGCCCGGCGACCCGCCGGTTCGTCCCGCCCACGACGCCCGCGTCCTCGGGCGTGATCCGGGCGCGGCGTGTCATGAGGAACTCGCGTACCTCGGCTCGGGTGTCCATGTCTCGCAGGCTAGGCCGGGAACGGGCGGGCTGGGAGAGCCTGTCGGTACACCCCTTGCGAGGGCCTGCTCCGGGGGTGCCCCGCCGGTACACCCCTCATCAGGGACTCCCGCGCGCAGCCGTCCCGGCTCACCCTGGGACCAGCAGGAGAGCACCGACAGGAAGGCACCACCACCATGCGAGCAGTCGTCATGTACGCGCCGGGCGACGTCCGGGTCGACGAGACCGCCCGGCCGACGATCGTCGAGCCGACCGACGCGATCATCAAGGTCGCAGCGACCTGCATCTGCGGCTCCGACCTGTGGCCCTACCGCGGAGCCGACCACGTCGACCACAGCGCGATGGGCCACGAGTACGTCGGCGTCGTCGACGAGGTCGGGTCAGCCGTGCGGGACGTCAAGGTCGGCGACTTCGTGGTCGGGTCGTTCTTCGCGTCCGACAACACCTGCGAGATCTGCCAGGCCGGCTACCAGACCCACTGCGTGCACCGCCAGCCCGGAGCCCTGCCCGGCGCGCAGGCCGACTATGCGCGCATCCCGCTCGCCGACGGCACCCTCGTCGCCACACCCGGCACCCCCGACCCGGACCTGATCCCGTCGCTGCTGGCCGCCTCCGACGTGCTCGGCACCGGCTGGTTCGCCGCCGTCGCCGCCGAGGTCGGCCCCGGCAAGACGGTCGCGGTCGTCGGGGACGGCGCCGTCGGCCTGCTCGGAGTCCTGGCCGCCAAGCAGCTCGGTGCCGAGCGGATCATCGCGATGTCCCGGCACGCCGACCGCCAGGCCCTGGCCCGCGAGTTCGGTGCGACCGACATCGTCACCGAGCGGGGCGATGCCGGCGTCGCGAAGGTCAAGGAGCTCACCGGCGGTCTCGGCGCGCACTCCACGATCGAGGCCGTCGGCACCCAGGAGTCGATGATGCAGGCCATCGGTTCCACCCGCGCCGGCGGTCACGTCGGCTACGTCGGCGTCTCCCACGACGTGCAGCTGCCGGGCGAGCAGCTGTTCTTCTCCGGCGTGCACCTCCATGGCGGGCCCGCGCCCGTGCGCCGCTTCCTGCCCGAGCTCATCCAGCTCATCTGGGACCGCACGATCGACCCCGGCAAGGTCTTCGACCTCACGCTCCCGATCGAGCATGCCGCCGACGGGTACACGGCCATGGACCAGCGCCGAGCGATCAAGGTGCTGCTGACCCTCTGAACCCGACGACCTCGTCTCACCGTGCGGGAGGCACCGCGTGCGAGCAGCATCGACGCGAGCGGTCCTCAGGGCGGTCACCGTTCGCGCATCGCACCCGCCACGACCGACGAGAGGAACAGGACCATGAAGTTCACGACGAGCGGTGGCCGGAGCGCCCCGGGCCCGACGGACTGGTTCACCGGGACGGTGTTCGTCGACACCATCCGCAACCCGGACGAGCAGACCGCGATCGGGTG
Source organism: Cellulomonas sp. McL0617 (assembly GCF_049994875.1). Lineage (GTDB taxonomy): Bacteria > Actinomycetota > Actinomycetes > Actinomycetales > Cellulomonadaceae > Cellulomonas. Next base: position 3,796,137 of record NZ_CP188256.1, on the reverse strand, counting down.
CGCGCACGTGCGCTTCGCCCCGGGCGCTCGCACCGCCTGGCACCATCACCCGAAGGGGCAGACGCTCTACGTCACCGACGGCATCGGCTACGTCGCGCGACGCGGCGGCGACGTCCGGGAGATCCGCCCCGGCGACGTCGTCTACATCGAGCCCGGCGAAGAGCACTGGCACGGTGCCACCTCGGACCGGTTCATGGCGCACGTCGCCATGCAGGAGGCGGACGGCGACGGCGTGGTCGTCACCTGGCTCGAGCACGTCACGGACGACGAGTACGTCCTCCGCTGAGCACTGGTCACGGTCACGCTCACACGGGGGCGCCGCCGTTGTTGCGGGTCTTCTCGACGCACAGCAGCGCGGTGGGCGACGCGCCACCGCACGATCCTGCCCGCGAGCCACGGCATACGACGCCGTGACGCTGCAAGAACGCATCGCACCTGTCCGGAGGACACCGCGCTGACCTGCGAGCGGACGGGTTGGTGTGGTGATGCGCGACACTGGGTGACAGCAACCTAGAGCTTCGACAAGGAGTCAACCGTGCCCCAGGGGACTGTCCGATGGTTCGACGTCGAGCGGGGGTTCGGATTCCTCGATCTCGGCCCCGATGCCGACGACTTGTACGTGCATGCGTCCGAGATCATCAGCGAAGACGGGATTAGGCAGCTCCGCGAGGGACAGGTGGTCGAGTTCGAGGTGGGCGAGGGGGACCGCGGCCCGCAGGCACGCCGCGTCCGGGTCACGGGCGACCAGGCCGCCGACGCGCCCGTGGGCGTCCTCGGCACCGTCGCCTGGTACGAGCCGGGCAAGGGATATGGCTTCATCACGCCTGACGGCGGTCGCGGCGAGATCTTCGTGCACAGCTCGGCCATCGTCGGGGGTGGCGTGATCTCGGACGGGCAGCGGGTGGCATTCCTCATCGTCGACGGGGAGAAGGGGCCGCAGGCAGACCACCTGCTGCCGCTCGGTCCGGAGGCCGCCCGGCAGGCGTCCGACGGCGCAGACGGCACCGTGTCCTGGTACGACGGAGGCAAAGGCTTCGGGTTCGTCACGCCCGACTCCGGCGGCGAGGACGTCTTCGTCCACGTCCGCGAGCTGGCCCGGGGGCTGACCGAGCTGTCCGAAGGAGATCGCGTGACCTACAGGGTCTCTGCCGGTGAGAAGGGCCCGCAGGGCAGCGATGTGCGGCTCGTGGGCGGCTCGGCACCGGGAGGCGCACCCTCGGCGGGTCGCGGTCGGTCGGGCCGACCGACGTCATCCGTCGCCCCGGTGAGCGGCGGCGAGGGCGTCGTCGCGCGCTACGACGCGGAGCGCGGGTTCGGCTTCATCACCCCGGACGCGGGAGGTGTGGACCTGTTCGTCCACGTGTCGGTCGTGCGGGGCGCCGAAGCGTTGCAGGAGGGCGATCGGGTCCGGTACAAGGTGCGTCAGAGCGATCGGGGACCCCAGGCAGACGGCGTCGAGCGGATCTGAGCGAGGACCGTTCGGCATCCGCGCAGCGGGAGGGGATCAGTGTTCGGAGCGGTCCGCGACGGGCGTCCTCGATCCGGCCCGTGAGCGCGCCGAGGCGCGGTCCGGCCGGTTCGTCGTGACCATCCATGCCCGGCCCGGCGTCAGCCAGTACGCGAGCTGGCCGGGTCGGTCGACCGTCCACACGAGCAACGGCAGCCCGAGCAGGTGGACCTCGCGGGCCATCCCGAGCCGGGCGCCCGCCTTGTGCACCACCGCCAGGTTGGCGTCGCACGCCAGGAGCCGACGCACCTGCTCCAGCAGCCAGCGACGCCGACGCCGACGCAGCAGCTGCCCGGCGGCCGGCCGGCCGATCGTGAGCCCGACCAGCAGCTCCGGGTACCGCTCACGGGACCAGGCGCGGATGGCGGCCACGCTGGCGTCGTGACCGGTGGTGACGACCACGAGCTCCGGGCCGAGCAGCTCGACCGCGGACCGCGCGAGGTCGACTTCGGCCGAGCCGTCGTCGCTGTGGAACTTCACGTCGACGTGCGCACCCTTGCCGTGCTCGGCGAGCTGGGCCAGCGCCTCCTCGTACCGCACGACCGGCCCCACCCTCTGAAGGTCCTGCAGCGGCACCGACCCGACCGGCACCCGGGCGCCGCCGCGCAGACGGACCGTGTCGTCGTGGAACAGCACGAGGGCGCCGTCCCGCAGCTTCTGCACGTCGAACTCGACGAACGCCGCGTTTGTGGAGCACGCGAACCGCAAGCCCTCGAGCGTGTTCGACAGATGGCGGGCGCGACCGACACCGCCGCGATGCGCGGACACCAGGGTCTTGCGGCCGGGCGTCGCCCGTGGGTCGTTCACGGCTGGCCTCCGCGGATGGGTGTCGACGAAACCATCGTCGACGCCCGCGCGACCACGCGCCACACAAGACTGCGACCACTCAGATGAGATCCCGCCGCAGCAGCACGACCATGACCGCCTGCCGGGCGTACATGGGCCGCGGGAATGCTTCCGGGCTCCTCAAGGTTGAGCCACACAGACTCAAGTTCGGACCTCACGAGTTTGCGCATGCGCTCGTCGCGACGCAGACTTGAGCGAGCCGGACTCAAGAGCGAGTAACGACACACCCCGCAGCACACGAAAGAAGGCACACACATGGCACGAGCAGTCGGCATCGACCTCGGTACCACCAACTCGGTGGTCGCTGTCCTCGAGGGCGGCGAGCCCACGGTCATCGCCAACGCCGAGGGGTCGCGCACGACGCCGTCGGTGGTCGCGTTCTCCAAGACGGGTGAGGTGCTGGTCGGCGAGATCGCCAAGCGCCAGGCCGTCACCAACGTCGACCGCACGATCGCGTCCGTCAAGCGCCACATGGGCACGGACTGGTCCGCGAGCATCGACGACAAGAAGTACACCGCGCAGGAGATCAGCGCGCGGGTGCTCTCCAAGCTCAAGCGTGACGCGGAGGCCTACCTGGGCGAGCCCGTCACCGAGGCCGTCATCACGGTCCCGGCGTACTTCAACGACGCCGAGCGCCAGGCCACGAAGGACGCGGGCGCGATCGCGGGCCTCAACGTCCTGCGCATCATCAACGAGCCCACCGCGGCCGCCCTGGCCTACGGCCTGGAGCGCGGCAAGGAGGACGAGCTCATCCTCGTCTTCGACCTGGGTGGCGGCACGTTCGACGTGTCCCTGCTCGAGGTGGGCAAGGACGACGACGGCTTCTCGACGATCGAGGTCCGTGCGACCTCCGGCGACAACCGCCTCGGCGGCGACGACTGGGACCAGCGCATCGTCGACTTCCTGGTCGCCGAGGTGAAGAACTCCACGGGCGTCGACCTGGCCAAGGACAAGATCGCCGTGCAGCGTCTGCGTGAGGCTGCCGAGCAGGCCAAGAAGGAGCTGTCGTCGGCGACGACCACCAACATCTCGCTGCAGTACCTCTCGATGAGCGAGAACGGCCCGGTCCACCTGGACACCAAGCTGACCCGCGCGCAGTTCCAGCAGATGACGCAGGACCTGCTCGACCGCACCAAGAAGCCGTTCAACGACGTCATCCGCGACGCGGGCATCAAGCTCTCCGAGATCGACCACGTGGTGCTCGTCGGCGGCTCGACCCGCATGCCGGCCGTCACCGACGTGGTCACCGAGCTCACAGGCGGCAAGGAGCCCAACAAGGGCGTCAACCCGGACGAGGTCGTCGCCGTCGGTGCCGCTCTGCAGGCCGGCGTTATGAAGGGCGACCGCAAGGACGTCCTGCTCATCGACGTCACCCCGCTGAGCCTCGGCATCGAGACCAAGGGCGGCGTGATGACCAAGCTCATCGAGCGCAACACGGCCATCCCGACCAAGCGGAGCGAGATCTTCAGCACCGCCGAGGACAACCAGCCGTCCGTGCTGATCCAGGTGTTCCAGGGCGAGCGCGAGTTCGCACGGGACAACAAGCCGCTCGGCACGTTCGAGCTGACCGGCATCGCGCCGGCTCCGCGTGGTGTCCCGCAGATCGAGGTCACGTTCGACATCGACGCCAACGGCATCGTGCACGTGTCCGCCAAGGACCGCGGCACCAACAAGGAGCAGTCGATGACCATCACCGGCGGCTCGGCCCTCCCCAAGGAGGACATCGAGCGCATGGTGCGCGAGGCCGAGGAGCACGCCGCCGAGGACAAGGCGCGTCGCGAGGAGGCCGAGGTGCGCAACAGCGCCGAGGGTCTCGTCTACTCGACCGAGAAGCTGCTCGTCGACAACGCGGACAAGCTGTCCGACGACGTCAAGACCGAGGTCCAGGCCGCCGTCGGCGAGCTGAAGACCGCGCTCGCGGGCACCGACATCGACGAGGTCAAGGCCAAGCACTCGGCGCTGCTGACCACCAGCCAGAAGATCGGCGAGGCGCTGTACTCGGCGAACAACACGGCATCGTCCGACGAGTCCGCCCCGGCGGACGCGCCGGCCGCGGATGACGAGGACGTCGTGGACGCCGAGATCGTCGACGACGAGGACGAGGCGGCGTCGAAGTGACGTCGGGCGACGGCGAGGACCTGACTCCCGAGGAGCAGGTTCTCGCCGAGGCCGAGTCCATCGCGGAGAACGCGGAGGAGGAGGTCGTCCTGGAGGGTCTGGTCGAGGCCGAACGGATCGCCGCGGAGCGTCTGGACGAGCTCCAGCGCTCCAAGGCGGCCTACTACAACCTCGAGCAGCAGTACTCCTCGTTCGTGAAGCGGTCCAAGGCCGACGGCCTGGCCGCCCACGACCGGGGTGTGCACGCGGTGGTCGAGGCCCTCATCCCGGTCCTCGACGACATCGAGCTGGCACGCCAGCACGGCGACCTCACCGGTCCGTTCGTGTCGATCGCCGAGAAGCTCGAGTCGACGCTGGGGCGGTTCGGCGTGACGCGCTACGGCGTCGCCGGCGAGCCGTTCGACCCGGCGGTGCACGAGGCGCTCATGCACTCGCACTCCGCCGAGGTCAGCGAGCCGACGGTCCAGCTGGTGCTCCAGCCGGGATACCGCACGGCCGACCGGGTGCTCCGCGCGGCCCGCGTGGCTGTGGTGGACCCGGAGGCGTGAACCCCCTGTAGCGTCCGAGCAGACCCACCGTCTGCTCGGACGCTGCGGAACATCTGGAAGGAGGCGTCGTGACTGGTCAGGACTGGCTCGAGAAGGACTTCTACGCGGTTCTCGGCGTCCCCAAGGACGCGGACGCGGCCACCATCAAGAAGGCGTACCGCAAGCTCGCACGCGAGATGCACCCCGACCACAACCCTGGCGACGCCAAGGCGGAGGCCCGGTTCAAGGACGTCGGCGAGGCCTACGCGGTGCTGTCGGACACCGAGCAGCGCGGCCAGTACGACCAGCTGCGGGCGATGGCGGGCGGCGCCCGGTTCACCTCGGGCGGTCGCGGCGCCAACGGCGGCTTCGAGGACGTGTTCGGCGGCATGTTCGGCGGCGGCGCCCCGGGCGGTGGCCGGGTCCGGTACTCCTCGAACCAGGGCGGGTTCGAGGACCTGCTCGGCGGGCTGTTCGGGGGCGGGGGCGCCGGCGGGTTCACGCGCGGCCCGCAGCCCGGCGCGGACCTGGCCGCGACCGTGACCATGCCGTTCCGGCAGGCTGTCGAAGGCTCGCAGGTCTCGCTCAACGTCGAGGGCCGCACGGTCAACGCGCGCATCCCCGCGGGCGTGCGCGACGGTCAGAAGATCCGGTTGCGCGGCAAGGGTCGCCCCGGCGACGGTGGAGCGCCGGCCGGTGACCTCGTCGTCACTGTCGCCGTCAGTCCGCACCCCGTGTTCTCGCTCGACGGGGACAACCTGCGCCTGACCGTTCCCGTCGCGTTCGACGAGGCCGCGCTCGGCGCCACGATCGAGGTGCCGACGCTCGACGGGTCCACCGTGCGCGTCAAGGTGCCCGAGGGCACACCCTCCGGTCGCGTGCTGCGCGTCAAGGGCCGTGGCGTGGCCGGCAAGGGCGACCTGCTGGTCACGGTCTCGGTCGTCGTGCCCCAGCGCCTCTCCAGCGCCGCACGCGAGGCCGTCCAGGCGTTCGGCATCGCGACCTCGGGTGAGGACGTGCGAGCCGGCCTGCTGGACTCGGCGAGGACGTAGCCGTGGCCTCCGAGGACGCCAAGGTCTACGTCATCTCGGTCGCCGCCGAGCTGGCGGGGATGCACCCGCAGACCTTGCGTCAGTACGACCGGCTCGGCCTGGTGATCCCGTCCCGGGCGAGCGGCCGCGGTCGGCGGTACTCGCTGCGCGACATCGCGACGCTGCGCGAGGTTCAGCGCCTGTCGCAGGACGACGGCGTCAACCTGGCCGGCATCAAGCGCATCCTCGAGCTCGAGCAGGAGATCGACGGGTTGCGACGACAGATCGAGTACCTGCGCGCGTTCGTCGACCCTGGTCGGCGCGTGTTCACCGCCGACCCCGCCGGTGACGTCGCGGTCAACCGGACCCGCAGTCGCCGCCCGAGCGGGCCGGCCGACCGCACGGCCGTCGTCCTCTGGCGCCCGTCCAGCCGCTGAGGCCTGGGGCCACTTCCTTGCGGATGGCCCTTCGGTCGTTGCCCGACTCCTGCCTACACTCCGGGCGTGACGATCGATCTCGCCCGGGTCCGTGCCGACACCCCGGGCGTCGAGCACGTCGCCCACCTCAACAACGCCGGCGGCGCGCTGCGCCCGCAGGTGGTGACCGACACCGTGGTCGCGCACCTGCGGCGGGAGGCGGAGATCGGTCCGTACGAGGCCGAGGCGGAGGCCACGGACCGCATCGAGGCGGTGTACGGCTCGGTCGCCACGCTCGTCGGCGCCCGGCCCGACGAGATCGCCCTCGTGCAGAGCGCGACCGTCGCGTGGGACGTCGCGTTCGCGTCGATCCCGCTGAAGCCCGGCCAGCGCATCCTCACCGCCCGCACCGAGTACATCAGCAACGCGATCGCCCTCCTGCAGGCCTGCGAGCGCACCGGCGCCACGCTCGAGGTGGTCGAGGACGACGAGCACGGGCAGGTCGACCTCGACGCGCTCGAGAAGGCGCTGGACGCGGACGTCGCCCTGGTCGCGCTCACGCATGTGCCGACCGGCGGCGGGGTGGTCAACCCGGCCGCCGAGGTGGGCGCGCTGGCGCGGCGGGCGGGTGCGATCTTCCTGCTCGACGCGTGCCAGTCGGTCGGGCAGCTCGACGTCGACGTCGACGCGCTGGGTTGCGACCTGCTGGCGGCGACCGGTCGCAAGTTCCTGCGTGCGCCGCGAGGGACGGGGTTCCTGTACGCGTCGCGCGCGATCACCGAGCGCCTCGTGCCGCCGGTGCTCGGGCTCGGCGCGGCCACGTGGACGTCTCCGACCACCTACGCACCGGTCCCGGGCGCGCGCCGCTTCGAGACGCACGAGCGCTCGATGGCCGACGTCCTGGGCCTCGGTGCCGCCGCCGACTACGCGCTGTCGGTCGGTCTCCCGGCCATCGAGGAGCGCGTGGTGGCGCTGGCCGCGCGTCTGCGGACCGAGCTCGCGCGAATCCCGGGGGTCACCGTCCGCGACAAGGGTGCGCGCAAGGCCGGGATCGTCACGTTCACGGTGGACGGGCGCGCCGCCGACGACGTCCGCGCGTCGGCCGCGTCGCGCGGTGTCAACGTCAGCGTCACGCGGGTCTCGTCCGCCCAGCTCGACTTCGGGGCGCGCGGGCTGACCGAGGTGGTCCGCGCGTCGCCGCACTACTACACGAGCGACGACGAGCTCGACCGCCTGGCGGCGACGCTGCGCCCTGCTCGAGGTGCACGAGCCGGAGCCGAGGGGATCGGGCTTCAGGAGGCCGCGAACGACCTGCGGTAGTCCGACGGGGTCACGCCGACCGCGCGGCGGAAGTGCACCCGCAGGTTCGAGGCCGTGCCCAGGCCGCACTCGGCGGCGACGCGGTCCGACCCCCAGTCGCGTGTCTCCAGCAGCTCGCGGGCACGGTCCACCCGCGCGGCGACGAGCCAACGCAGGGGGGTCGTCCCGGTCTCGACGACGAACTGGCGGGCGAACGTGCGCTCGGACAGGTGCGCGTGCTGGGCGAGCGTCGCGACCGTCAGCGGCTCGGTGAGCATGCGCAGGGCCCACGCTCGCGTCGCCGCCAGCGAGGTGTCGGTGACGGGAGCGACGGGCCGCTCGATGAACTGCGCCTGGCCGCCCTCACGGTGCGGCGCCGCGACCATGAGCCGGGCCACCTCGTTCGCCACCGCGGCACCGTGGTCGACGCGCAGCAGGTGCAGGCAGACGTCGATCCCGGCGGCGACGCCGGCGGACGTGATCACCGACCCCGCGTCGACGTAGAGCACGTCCGGGTCGACGTCCACCCGGGGGTAGAGCGCGGCCATCGTGGACGCCAGCCGCCAGTGCGTCGTCGCGCGCCGCCCGTCGAGCACCCCGGCCGCGGCCAGCGCGAACGCGCCGCCGCAGATCGACACGAGCCGCGCGCCGCGGGTGTGGGCGCTGCGCAGGGCGTCGAGGACCGCCGCCGGGATCTCGCGCGCCGGGATGTCGAAGGCCGGGACGACGATCGTGTCGGCGTCGGCCAGACCCTCCAGCCCGTGCGACGCGACGACCGGATACCCGCCCGAGGTCATTACCGGACCGGGCTCCGCACCGCAGAGCACCAGCTCGTACCCCAGCGCCGGCAGCCGTCCGAGGATCTGGAACGGCATGCCGACCTCCATGGCCAGCACACCGTCGAGCGCGAGGACGGCGACCTTCGTGGACATGGCAGGAATCTATCGCACATTGGCAATCCTGCCGATGGCCCGCGAACCCGCAGGTCAGCCAGGCTGGCGGCGTGACCCAGACCGCCCTGGCCGACCCCCGCGCCCTGACTCGCCGACTCGTCCCCGCCCAAGCTCTGTTCGTCCTCGGGACCTCCGTCGACCTGACCCTCACGGGCATCGTGGGCGCTCACCTGGCCCCCACCCGCGCGCTGGCGACGCTCCCGTTCAGCCTCATCCCGGTCGTGGCGGCGTCGACGACGTTCGCGCTCTCGCGCTGGATCGGCCGCAGCGGCTACCGCCGGGTCTTCACGTTCGCGGCGTCCGTCGCCGTCCCGGCCGGGCTCGTCTCCGCGCTCGCGGTGCAGCGACGCGGCTTCTGGTTGTTCTGCCTCGGCACCGCCCTGATCGGCGTCTACCAGGCCGGCGCCGGGTACTACCGGTATGCCGCCGCCGAGTCGAACCCGTCCGAACGTGCCCGCGCCGTGAGCACCGTCCTGGCCGGCGGGCTGGTCGCGGCGCTCATCGGACCCTTCCTGGCCACGGCGGTCGGCGGGTTCACGGCCACGCCGTACGTGCTGTCCTACGTGCTGGTCGCGTGCGCGGGCGGCGCGGCGGCGATCTGGAACGCGACCATGCCGGAATCGCTGGCCACGCTCGCCGCGCCGGCCGCCACGCCGAGCGACGGCGCCGTGCGCTCGCGGAGGGTCCTCTGGCGGCAGCCCAGCCTGCTGCTCGGCGTCGGGGCGGTGGCCCTGGCGGCCGTCTCGATGACGTCGATGATGACCGCCGGGCCGATCGCAGGCATGTCGATGGGCCACTCCGAGGGCGAGGCCGCGTTCAGCGTCCAGCTGCACATGGTCGGCATGTTCGCGCCGGGATTCGTCGTCGCGCGCTGGATCGGCCGCGTCGGCGAGCGCCGGATCGCGATGATCGGCGCGCTCTTGCTCGCGGTCGCCGGGGCGGCCGCCGCGGTGAGCATGGCGTCGTGGGCGTTCCTGGCGGCCATGTTCGGCGTCGGCGTCGGCTGGAACCTGGCGTCCAGCGGCGGCAGCGCCATGGTCACTGCCGCGTACCGCCCGGCCGAGCGCGGCCGCGTCCAGCCGATCGCCGAGCTGACCTCCACGACGGTCCAGGTGATCGGCGCCCTGAGTGCCGGCGCGCTCGCGTCGGGCGGCGGCTGGCAGGGTCTAGGAGTCGCGGTCGCCGCCCTGTCGATCGTCGTCGTCGTGCTGGCGGCCGCCCGCCGCCCGAGCGCCGGTCTGCTGTAGCGACTTCCTGCTGAAAGCGGCGCCGACACCGACTGACATGCACCGTGTCGGTCGCGTGTCGGCGCGCTGTCAGCGGCGTCGTCGAGGCTGGAGCCATGACAACAGACCTGGTGATCGAGGCCCACGGCCTCGTCAAGCACTTCGGCGAGACGAAGGCCCTCCAGGGCGTCGACCTCGCCGTCGCTCGCGGCACCGTCCTCGGTGTGCTCGGCCCCAACGGAGCGGGCAAGACGACGGCGGTCCGCATCCTGTCCACCCTGCTCACCCCCGACGCCGGCACCGCCCGGATCGGCGGCTTCGACGTGGTCAAGGACGCCGTCCGCGTCCGCCAGTCGATCGGCCTCACCGGCCAGTACGCATCCGTCGACGAGGACCTCTCCGGCCGCCAGAACCTCGTGCTCTTCGGCATGCTGCTCGACCTCGGCAAGGCGGGCGCCCGCGCCCGGGCCGCCGAGCTGCTCGAGTGGTTCGACCTCACGGCCGCCGCCGACCGGCCCGCCAAGACCTACTCCGGTGGCATGCGCCGCCGACTCGACCTGGCCGCGAGCCTGGTCGGGCGCCCGGACGTCATCTTCCTCGACGAGCCGACGACCGGCCTGGACCCCGCCAAGCGTGAGGACATGTGGGACGTCGTCCGCTCCCTGGTGACCGAGGGATCGACGGTCCTGCTCACCACGCAGTACCTCGAGGAGGCCGACGCGCTGGCCGACGAGATCACGGTCATCGACCACGGTCGAGTGATCGCGCACGACACCCCCGAGGGCCTCAAGCGCATCGTCGGCGGTCAGACCCTCGAGGTCCGTCCGTCCGACCTGACCCGGCTGGAGGAGACCGCGACGATCCTGGCGCAGGTGTCCTCCGACGGGCGCGCCGAGGAGATCCGCAAGGGCGTCCTCGCGGTCCCGGTGGCCGACGACTCCGCGCTCACCGCCACGGTCTCCCGCCTGGCGAGCGTCGGCATCGGCGTCACCGAGCTCTCCCTGCACCTGCCCAGCCTCGACGAGGTGTTCTTCACGCTCACGGGTCGTACCGCGTCCGAGGACGACACCACCGTCACCCCAGAGAAGGAGGTGGCGTGATGTCCACCCTCACCACTCCCATCGCACGACACACGCCGTCGGCCGCGATCGCGGTCAAGAAGCGGCCGCTCCCGCTCATCCGGCACTCGCTCTCGCTGGCCAAGCGCAGCCTGATCAAGACGGCACGCACGCCCGAGGCGCTCATCGACGTCACGCTGCAGCCGGCGATCTTCCTGGTGATCTTCGTCTACATCTTCGGCGGCGCGGTCGCCGGTGACACGCACACCTACCTGCAGTTCCTGCTCCCGGGCATCCTGGCCCAGACGATCGCCCAGGGCTCCATCTCCATCGGCGTGAACCTCAACACCGACATGGAGAAGGGCATCTTCGACCGGTTCAAGTCGCTGCCCATCCCCCGGTCGGCGCCGTTGGTCGGGTCCGTGGTCGGCGACGTCGTCCGCTACGTGATCGTCACGGTCTCGACGCTGCTGGTCGGCTACCTGATGGGCTTCCGCATCATGACCAACCCGCTGAGCGCCCTGGCCGGCTGCCTGCTCGCCGTGCTATTCGCCCTGTGCCTGAGCTGGGTGTCGGTGTTCGTCGGCATGAAGGTACGGACCTCGGGTGCGGTGCAGGGGATCATGTTCCTGATCGTCCTTCCGCTCAGCTTCGCGTCCAACGTGTTCGTGCCGGCGGCGACCCTGCCGAGCTGGATGCAGCACGTCGTGGCGTGGAACCCGCTGACCCACCTCGTCGCGTCGGTCCGCGGTCTGTTCCTCGGCACGCCGATGGGCGACAGCGTCTACTGGACGCTGGCCTGGTGCGTCGGGCTGGTCGCGGTGTTCATGCCGCTGGCCATGCGGGCCTACCGCAAGAAGGTCTGACCCACGACGAACGACGGGCGGTCAACCCACACGGGTTGGCCGCCCGTCGGCGTGCTGATGCCGGAACTATGCCTGGACGATCACGACGGCCGTGCCGTAGGCCACGATCTCCTGGTAGCCGGCACTGACCTCGTTGGCGTCGAACCGCATGGCGAGCACGGCGTTGGCGCCGCGGGCGCGGGCGGTCTCGACCATTCGCTGCATCGCCTCGTCGCGGGTCTCCTGCAGCTGCTTGGTCAGGCCCTTCAGCTCGCCGCCGACGAACGCCTTGAACCCGGCGCCGATCTGCGTGCCGACGTTGCGCGCGCGCACGGTCAGGCCGGTCACCTCGCCGAGGACCGCCTGGACGCGGTAGCCGGGGGCGTCGTTCATCGTCGAGACCAGAAAGTCCATCACGTTCCCCTTGTGCGAGCCGATGTTGCGCCGAGCGTAGGTCAGACGACGGTCGCCGCGAGCTCGCGGATGCGCGTGGCGGCGTCGGGGCCCGACCGGTCGCGCCAGGCGCTCAGGGCGGCCTCGCGGTCGTCGTCGTCCCCCAGGATCCCGGCGAGCGACGCACCCGTCCCCAGCTGGAACAGCATCGCCAGGTTGGCGCCCAGGCGGATGCCGAGCGACCACAGCTCGCGCGCGGCCGCAGCATCCCCGCGGAAGGCGGCGAGCTCCGCGGCGCCGAGGGCGTAGGAGCCGAGCACGGGCATGTCCGCCATCGTCTGCGCGTCCGGGCCGGCCAGCTCGAGGAGCTCGACGGCACGGGCCTCGGCGATCCGGTCGTCGGCTGCGCTGAGGCCGGTGGCGCGCAGGTGCACCACGGCGGCGGCGACGCGGAACAGGACGCGCGCCTGCGGTGCAGGGATCCTGCCCGACTCGATCATGGCGGACGCCGCCTCGGCGTGGCGCACGGCCTCGCCGGACCGCCCGGCCGCCCAGGCGACGTGCGCGAGACCGATGTGCGCCTGCGCGATGTCCATGTCCTCGACCTGCGGGGAGAGCGTGACCTCGCGCAGCCGCTCGACCGCGTCCTGCTCGCCCGCGAGCGCGCGCTGCACGTCGAGCAGCACCCGGATGCTCCGCACGTCCTGCTGGGCGCCGACGAGCTCGAGGTGCCCGACGCTGCGGAGCAGCCACTCCTCGGCCTCGGGCTCGCCGCGCGCACCCTCCCACTGGCCGACACCCTGGGCGGCCATGCCCATGCCCCAGTGGTCGCCCGCCAGCTCGAACGTCCGGTAGGCCTCGCGGGCGTCGTCGCTCGACATGCTCGGGTCGCCGGCGTTCTCGCGCGTCGCTGCCCGCAAGAACAGGCCGAGGCCGCGCAGGAACGGGTCGTCGTTCGAGATCATCCGATCGGCCGAGGCGAGCGCGACGGAGGTGTCCATGGTGGACAACCCCGGGAGCAGCGACGCCAGGGCCGTCGTGCGCGGGGACACCTGCTCGGGGCGGTCGGTCATCACCCGCCGGATGACCCGCCCGGCGAGCGCCGCGATCCGGTAGGACTCGGACGCGCCCGCGTTGATCGCGGCGAACACGGAGGCCGTCGCCACCCGGTCGGCGTCCGGCAGCGGTCGACCGGAGGCCGCGCCGCGGTAGAGGGCGGACCGGGTGCGGGCGACGGGGTCGTGCGCCTTGAGGATCAGCGGCGCCCACTCGACGACCTCCAGGTGCGCCCCGCGCACGCTCCACAGGTGGAACAGCGCGGTGGCGATCCGCACCGGCGCCACCTCGTCGTCGTGGTCGAGGGCCCAGCGCAGCGCGGCGAGGAGGGACTCCTGCTGCTGCGCGCAGCGGCCGAGCGCCTCGACCTGGTCGCGGCCGACGAACTTGTCGGCCAGGCGGCTCGCCTCGACCCCGGCCCACCGAACCAGGCCGTTCATCGCCGGGGCGCGCTCGCCCGCGGCGTCCAGCCTCGCCTCGCCGTACTCCCGGACGGTCTCGAGCATCCGGTACATGGCCGGACCGGCGTCGTGGTCGTCGAGGCTGAGCAGCGACTGCTCGACCAGCGTGGCCAGCCCGCGGCGCACGATGTGGGGCTGCGTGCCGGCGACGGCGATCGCGGTCTCGGCCGTGAATGCCGTCGGGATGACGGACACGCGCTGCAGCAGGTCGCGGTCGGCGGGCTCCAGCAGCTCGCGGCTCCAGTCGACCATCGCCCAGAGGCTCGCGTGCCGTTCGGGCAGCCCGCGCAGGGCGTCGTCGAGCAGGGAGAACCGGTCTGTCAGGCCGTCGAGCACGTCCTCGACGGCCATCGACCGCAGCCGTGCGGCGGCGAGCTCGAGCGCGAGCGGCAGGTTGTCCAGGCGGTGGCAGAGCTCGAGGGCGCGCTCGGGCTCCCAGCCCACCCCTGCCCGCCCCGCCCGCGCGCGCGCCTCCAGGAGGGCCAGGGCGTCATCGTCGGGGAGCGTCCGCAGGCGGTGCACGGCCTCGCCGACGAGCCCGAGGGGTGCGCGGCTGGTGGCCAGGACCACGACGTCGTCGGATGCCACGGCGAGCAGGTCGCCGACGACGGTCGCGGCCGCGTCCAGCACGTGCTCGCAGTTGTCGAGGACGAGCAGGCCGTCGAGGTCCTGCGCCGCGAGCCGCAGCCGGTCCTCGGGCGAGAGCAGCTGGCGCGGCAGCGCGAGCTCGACGCGGGAGGCGGCCGCGTCGGCGCCGCCGATCGCCGCCAGCACGGTCGGGAGCACCTCGCCGGGCCCGCGCACGCCCGCCAGCTCGATCACGCGGACGGGCCGACCACCCGCGGCCGCGCGCCGGGCGACCTCGGTGGCCAGCCGCGTCTTGCCCGCCCCGCCGGTGGCGACGATGGTGACCAGCGAGGTCGTCGCGAGCGCCGCCTCGAGCTCGGCGACGTCCTCGTCGCGACCGACGAGCGCCGTCGCGGGGCGACGCCAGGCGCCGGGAAGCTGCACGCGCTGCACGGGGACGAGGACGTGCGCGGGCGGTGGGGGCGGTGCGGCGAGCTCGCCGCGGAGCAGGGCCAGGTGGGCCTGCGCGACGACGGGCGACGGGTCGGTGCCGTACCGGTCGGCCAGGTCGTCGCGGACCCGCTCGACCACCTCGATCGCCTCGGCGTCGCGACCTTGAGCGGCCAGCACGCGCACCAGCAGCGCGACGAGCGGTTCGTCGGGCGGGGTGCGCAGCGCGCAGCGGCGCAGGTCGTCGACCACGTCCGCGGTGTCCCCGACCGCCAGGCCCGACTCCGCGCGGACGCCGACGATCTCGGCGAGCAGCCGGGCCGTCGCGGCGTCGTCGAGATCGGGGACGGCGGGCACGAGGGCCCGTGCCTGGATGCTGAGCAGGTGGGCGGTGCCGGGGTCGTCCTTCTTGAGGGCGGCTCGCGCGCGTTCCAGCAGCGCCTCGGCCTCCGCGACGTCGATCTCGAGGTCCTCGGTGGGCAGCCGGTAGCCGCCGGCCGCCCCGGTGACGGGCAGCCCGAGCCGACGTGCCCGGGAGACCAGCGCCTGGACCGCGCCGCCGGCGTCGTCCGGCGGGATGCCCTCCCACACGTCCTCGACGAGCACGGCCGACGAGACCACGCGCCCGCGCGCGGCGAGCAGTGCACCGATCAGGGTGACGAGCTTGTCCCCGCGGACGGGTTGGCCGTCGACGGCCAGCGCCCCGAGGGTGGTGATCTGCACGTGCACAGCATCGCGCACCGCACCGACGTGGGTCGCGCACGACCGCTGAGCCTGCTCTCAGAACCGCCCGGCGTGTCGCGTCCCCGGCCCGCCACCCGACGATTTTCGGGCGAATCGGACACGCGGCGTGTGCATGGCGATGTGCACCGGCCTGTGGGTGTCCTATGGGGGTCTGTGGATGCCTGTGGACGCCGCTGCGAACCCGCTGGTGAGGGGTCGTGTCAGTGGTCCGCGGTAGCCTGGTTCTTGTCCACAGGGTGAAGAATGACATCCATGTCACTACAAGCCCTAGTGGTCCATTGCTTCCCCGACCACTAGGTGTAGTGTCTTGCCAAGCCGATCAGGGCGGGCTCGGGGGAGCGCGCAGCAGCCAGAAATCAGGAGCCACGATGACGATCACGGTCTACAGCAAGCCGGCCTGCGTGCAGTGCACGGCGACCTACCGTGCGCTCGACAAGCTCGACGCCGAGTACGACGTCGTGGACATCAGCCAGGACGCCGACGCGCGTGACTACGTCATGTCGCTCGGCCACCTGCAGGCGCCGATCGTCGTCGTGGACGGCGCCCTCGGCGAGCACTGGTCGGGCTACCGCCCCGACCGCATCAAGGCGCTCGCGGAGCGTCTGGCCACCGCCGTCGCCTGACGGCGCCCTGCTGAGGGGATCAACCGATGAGCGCCCTCATCTACTTCTCCTCGGCCTCGGACAACACCCACCGATTCGTCCAGAAGCTCGGTCTCGACGCACAGCGCATCCCGCTGAAGCCGACAGACCCGTTCCTGCACGCCTCCGAGCCCTTCGTCCTGGTCGTGCCGACCTATGGCGGGGGCAACGAGGGTGGGGCAGTACCAAAGCAGGTCATCAAGTTCCTCAACGACGAGGACAACCGTGCACTGATCCGTGGCGTGATCGCGGCCGGTAACACGAACTTCGGCGAGAAGTACTGCATCGCGGGGGACATCATCGCGGCCAAGTGCCGTGTCCCCTACCTGTACGGCTTCGAGCTCATGGGTACGAGCGAGGACGTCCACAACGTCCGTGAGGGATTGGGAAGATTTTGGCAACGACAGTCGCAGATACCCGCGTAGAGACGTCCGGCCTGGATTACCACGCCCTGAACGCCATGCTGAACCTGTACGGCGCGAACGGGGAGATCCAGTTCGACAAGGACCGTGAGGCGGCGCGGGCGTACTTCCTGCAGCACGTCAACCAGAACACGGTCTTCTTCCACGACCTCAACGAGAAGCTCGACTACCTCGTCGAGAACAAGTACTACGACCCGGCGGTCCTGCTGCAGTACGACCGCGCCTTCATCAAGACCCTCTTCGAGTACGCGTACTCCAAGAAGTTCCGCTTCCAGACGTTCCTGGGCGCCTTCAAGTACTACACGTCGTACACGCTGAAGACGTTCGACGGCAAGCGGTACCTGGAGCGCTTCGAGGACCGTGTCTGCATGGTCGCGCTCGCGCTGGCCGAGGGGAACCAGGACTTCGCCGTCTCGCTCGTCGACGAGATCGTGTCCGGCCGCTTCCAGCCCGCCACCCCCACGTTCCTCAACCTCGGCAAGGCGCAGCGCGGCGAGCCCGTGTCCTGCTTCCTGCTGCGCATCGAGGACAACATGGAGTCCATCGCGCGCGGCATCAACTCCGCCCTGCAGCTGTCCAAGCGCGGCGGCGGCGTGGCCCTCCTGCTCAGCAACATCCGCGAGCACGGCGCGCCCATCAAGCACATCGAGAACCAGAGCTCGGGCGTCATCCCCGTGATGAAGCTCCTCGAAGACTCGTTCTCGTACGCCAACCAGCTGGGTGCCCGCCAGGGCGCCGGTGCGGTCTACCTGCACGCGCACCACCCGGACATCTACCGGTTCCTCGACACCAAGCGCGAGAACGCCGACGAGAAGATCCGCATCAAGACCCTCTCGCTGGGCGTCGTCATCCCGGACATCACGTTCGAGCTGGCCAAGAAGAACGAGCCGATGTACCTGTTCTCGCCGTACGACGTCGAGCGCGTGTACGGGGTGCCGTTCGCGGACATCAACGTGACCGAGAAGTACTACGAGATGGTCGACAACGCGGCCATCAAGAAGTCCAAGATCAGCGCCCGCGAGTTCTTCCAGACGCTCGCCGAGCTGCAGTTCGAGTCCGGCTACCCGTACGTCATGTTCGAGGACACGGTGAACCGGGCCAACCCGATCGCCGGCAAGATCACGCACTCGAACCTGTGCTCGGAGATCCTGCAGGTCTCCACGCCGTCGACGTACAACGAGGACCTCTCCTACAAGGAGGTCGGCCGCGACATCTCCTGCAACCTCGGCTCGATGAACATCGCCCTGTCGATGGACTCGCCCGACTTCGGCAAGTCCGTCGAGACCGCGATCCGCGCCCTGACCGGCGTCGCCGACCAGACGAACATCGAGTCGGTGCCGTCGATCAAGAAGGCGAACGCCGGCGGCCACGCCATCGGCCTCGGGCAGATGAACCTGCACGGCTACCTGGCCCGCGAGCGCATCTTCTACGGTTCCGACGAGGGCCTCGACTTCACCAACATCTACTTCTACACGGTGGCGTACCACGCGATCCGGGCCTCGAACCTGCTGGCCCAGGAGCGCGGCACCGCGTTCGAGGGCTTCGCGGACTCGAAGTACGCGACGGGCGAGTACTTCGAGAAGTACACCGAGAAGGAGTGGAAGCCGAGGACGGCTCGCATCGAGGCGCTGTTCGCCGAGGCCGGCGTGCACGTCCCGACGCAGGACGACTGGAAGGCGCTGTCGGCCCTCGTGCGGGAGCACGGCATCTACAACCAGAACCTGCAGGCGGTCCCGCCGACCGGCTCCATCTCCTACATCAACCACTCGACGAGCTCGATCCACCCGATCGCGTCGAAGATCGAGATCCGCAAGGAAGGCAAGATCGGCCGCGTCTACTACCCGGCGCCGTTCATGACGAACGACAACCTGGAGTACTACCAGGACGCGTACGAGATCGGCTACGAGAAGGTCATCGACACCTACGCCGAGGCCACGCAGCACGTCGACCAGGGCCTCTCGCTGACCCTGTTCTTCAAGGACACGGCCACCACGCGTGACCTGAACAAGGCCCAGATCTACGCCTGGCGCAAGGGCATCAAGACGATCTACTACATCCGCCTGCGCCAGCTCGCGCTGGAGGGCACCGAGGTTGAGGGCTGCGTCTCGTGCATGCTCTGACCCCTCTCGACCACACGAAGGAAGCAACCCGATGAGCGAGAAGCTCAAGCTCGTCAGCCGCGTCTCGGCGATCAACTGGAACCGTCTGGACGACGACAAGGACGCGGACGTCTGGGACCGCCTCGTCGGCAACTTCTGGCTGCCCGAGAAGGTGCCGGTGTCCAACGACGTGCAGTCGTGGGCCACGCTGACGGAGCAGGAGAAGACGCTCACCATGCGCGTCTTCACCGGCCTGACGCTGCTGGACACCATCCAGGGCACCGTCGGCGCCGTCTCGCTGATCCCCGACGCGATCACGCCGCACGAGGAGGCCGTCTACACCAACATCGCGTTCATGGAGTCGGTGCACGCCAAGTCATACAGCTCGATCTTCTCCACGCTGTGCTCCACCAAGGAGATCGACGAGGCGTTCCGCTGGTCGGAGGAGAACCCGAACCTGCAGCGCAAGGCCGAGATCGTCATGAACTACTACCGCGGCGACTCGCCCCTGAAGCGCAAGGTCGCCAGCACGCTGCTGGAGTCGTTCCTGTTCTACTCGGGCTTCTACCTGCCCATGTACTGGTCCAGCCGCGCCAAGCTCACCAACACGGCCGACCTCATCCGCCTGATCATCCGCGACGAGGCCGTGCACGGGTACTACATCGGCTACAAGTACCAGAAGGGCCTCGAGAAGCTGTCGGCGGCCGAGAAGCAGGAGATGAAGGACTACACCTTCGAGCTCCTCTTCGAGCTGTACGACAACGAGGTCGAGTACACGCAGGACCTGTACGACGGCGTCGGCCTGACCGAGGACGTCAAGAAGTTCCTGCGCTACAACGCCAACAAGGCGCTGATGAACCTCGGCTACGAGTCGCTGTTCCCCCGCGACGAGACCGACGTCAACCCGGCGATCTTGTCGGCCCTGTCGCCGAACGCCGACGAGAACCACGACTTCTTCTCCGGGTCGGGCTCGTCGTACGTCATCGGCAAGGCCGTGAACACGGAAGACGACGACTGGGACTTCTGACCAGCCGCTCAACCGCAGCCTGCGAACGGCCGATCTCCGAGTGGGGATCGGCCGTTCGGCCGTCTAGCGAGAGGGGGCTGCATGTGCGAGACGACAGGGCGGGTCGCCTTCGCACCTGCGGGGGCCGACCGGGACCGTAGCCGCAGGTGAGGCGCCCGGACGAGCGTCCGACTGAGGGCACCCTCACCTCAAAATGGCCTCTGACCTGCGGGTAAGCAAGGGCTCATTGGCTAGGCACGGTGCCCGGAACGGGTCTACCGTCGAAGCAAACGCGCCGCCCCGGTCCCCATGGAGGTCGTCATGAGCACGCTGATGGACATGCCCGCCGTCGACGAGTGTTCGGTCGCCGGCTGTTCGTACAACGACCACTCGCACTGCCACGCGGCCGCCGTCACGATCGGCGGGGGCACCGGCGACGCGCAGTGCACCACGTTCATCCCGCTCGGCGTGAAGGGCGGCCTCGACAAGGTCGTCACCCACGTCGGCGCCTGCCAGCGCTCGGAGTGCACGCACAACTCGCACCTCGAGTGCACCGCCGCGTCGATCCGCATCGGTGCAGGTCACGACGAGGCCGACTGCCTCACGTTCGCGACGGCCTGATCCGCCGATCGTCGTAGCGTCGCGCGTCAGGTCGACGTCGCGGGCGTCGCCACGGCAACCAGGTCGCGGACGAGTGCGGCGGCCGCGGGCACGAGTGCCCGTTCGCCGGGCACCAACGAGGGGTCCTCGACGCGCAGTGCGGCCGCGTGGTCGAGCGCTCCGACCGGGTCCACGCCGATCGCGTGCAGGAATGACGCGAGCAACGCCCGGGCGGCCTGCGAGTAGAGGCCGCCCGCGTCGACGGCCACCTCGGCGACGATCAGCGCCGTGAGTGCCACGTCCAGCTCTGCCGTGCCGGTGCGCGCGTTGGCCCAGTCGACCAGGGCCGGGCCGTGCTCCTCCGACAGGATGATGTTCGCGGGGTGGATGTCGAGGTGCACGAGCACCGGTCCGGCGGGGATCCGCGGCCAGGCGTCGCTCGCCGCCCAGTCCGCGGGCGCCGCGATGGCATGGAGGCGGGTGTGCAGGTCGGCCATGATCGCCGCCGCCTCGGGGAGCGTGACCTCGTCGGCGCCCAGGGCCTGCAGCAGGGTCGGGCCGTGCAGACGCTCCATGACGAGGTCCGGGCCGCTCGCGGCCAGCACCGCAGGGGCGGGGAACCCGTGCGCGACCGCGTGCCGGAGGAGGTCGGCCTCCTCCGTGGTGTCACGGCCGGAACGGTCACGCCGCAGCACGGTGCGGTCGTCGAGCGCGTACAAGTCGGAGAACTCGCCGGAGGCGAGCGACGGAACCGGTCCCGTCGCCAACGAAGGGTCAACGGGCGGCAGAGGGTCTTCGGGTGCGGGCCGCGCGGTGGGCAGGCTCGGAGGATCTGGCGACTCGTTCACCGGTCGCCCTGTGGGGTCGTTCGGGGCAAGTCCTGAGGGGATCATGCATCGACGGTAATACGACATTTCGGGCTTGTCCCCAGCATGCCGACTACTCGTCGCTGACCTGCGCCGGCTCGTCGACCAAGCCGGCGGATTCAGGTCCTCGCGACCCGCTCCAACGTCCGCAGCGCCTGTTCGTGCGTCTCCGGCAAAGGCTCGACCCACACCCGGACGGGCATGCGCGTCACGGCGCGGAGGTCGAGCAGCTGGCAGCGGCGGTCGATCTCGGCGTGCAGAGCGTCGAACGGCGCACGCGTGTGCTCGTCCGTGCGCACCAGCACGGCGAACACGCCCCCGCCGAGCGTGGCCATCGGGTGGCCCTCGCCGTACGTGGTCGCCATCGCCGCACCCACCGCGGCGGACCGCGCAGCCCGCGTGAACGGGTCGGTGTCCCCGGCGGCGACGTCCACGAGAACCAGGTGGTGCCCGACGTCGCCGGCCGTGCGGGCGCGCTGCGTCGGGATCGCCGCGTCGCGGTACGTCTCCGCCAGCCGGATGGCCAGGTACTGACGGGTGGGCAGCCCGGACTCGGGGTCGCGCGCCGCGCCGAACGTGAGCGCGCCCGCCTGGGCGTCGGCCCAGCCCTCGCAGAGCGCGCGGATCACCGGCGCCGGGGGCTCGGTGGCGCCGAGCGAGCGGTAGAGCGCGCCGAGGTCGTCGATCGTCTCGCCGATGCCGACCCCGTCATAGCCGCGGGCGCGGCCCAGCTCCTGCGCGGCGACCGACGTGTCCGCCGGCGACAGGATGGCCGCGGCGATCTCGTCGACGGCGGGGTGGTACCAGTCCGAGGGGCGCAACCAGACCGATCCGACGCTCTCGTCGCGCCACCGCTCGCGCAGGGCAGCGGGCAGCACGCCGTGAGGGAGCCCGTCGAGCGACTCACCGTTGAGCGCCGGAAAGGCAGCGTTGTTCGGTCCCGAGTTCATCGTCACGCCGGATGAGAGCGAGCCGTGCCGCACCTGTGACGCCGCTCCACCGCTTTTCACCCGGTGAACTTCACCCCACTTATGTGGATTCACCGCTTATGGGGCAGGCTATGCCCTCGGACGCAGTACGGACGGGAGCGGTCGTGGCACTCAGCGCGCAGCTCGGCGACGGCGTCACGGGCGACGCGGAGCTCATCGCCGCCGCGCGCACGGGCGACGCCGCGGCCGTCGGCGCGCTCTACGAACGGCACGCCGGGGCAGCGTGGGTGGTCGCCCGCCAGTACACGAACTCGCAGGCCGACGCGGACGACGTGGTGGCCGACGCCTTCACCGCCGTCTTCGGAGCCGTGCAGCGTGGCAAGGGCCCGGAGGTGGCGTTCCGCGCCTACCTCTTCACCGTCGTGCGCCGTACCGCGGCGGTCCGCCGGGACAGTGCACGCCGGGTCGAGCCGACGGACGACGTCGCGGTCCTCGAGCGAGGTACGGCGATGGCCCCGACGGCCGAGGATCCCGCGCTGGCCGGGTTCGAGCGCGGGGTCGTCGCGCGGGCGTTCCACTCGTTGCCGGAACGCTGGCAGGCCGTCCTGTGGCACACCGAGGTCGAGGGGCTGAGCCCCGCCGAGATCGCGCCCATCCTCGGGCTCACCGCGAACGGCGTCGCCGCCCTGTCCTACCGGGCCCGCGAGGGTCTGCGGCAGGCCTACCTCCAGCAGCACCTGCAGGACCCGCTCGACGACGGGTGCCGCGCCGTCGCCGGCAAGCTCGGGTCCTACGTGCGCAACGGGCTCGGGACGCGCGAGACCGCTCAGGTCGAGGCGCACCTGGACGACTGCGGCACGTGCCGCGGGCTGGTCCTCGAGCTCGGCGACGTCAACCACGGCATGCGGGCCGTCATCGCCCCGCTGGTGCTCGGGATCACGGCTCTCGGCGTCCTCGGCGTGGCGCTGCCGGTCGGAGGCGGCATCGCCGCGGGCGCGGCGGCGGGCGGTGCCGCGGGCGGTGCCGCGGGCGGTGCGGCGGGCGGTGCCGCCGGCACGGGCGGTGCAGCGGCGGCGGGCACGGGTGCGGCGGCAGGGGGAGCCGGTATCGCTGCGGCAGCCGGCGGCAGCGGCGCGGCCGCCGGGACCGCAGCCGTCGCCGGCGCAGCGACCGCGACCGCGGCCTCGGTGGGCAGCGCTGCCGCGGTCGGCGGGGTGGCCGCCCTCATCGCCTCGATCCCGATCGGTGCGGCCGCGGCCGTCGTCGGGGGCGTGGCCCTGGCGGCCGTCGCGACGGTCGGCCTCGTCAACCTCCTCTCGGGCCCCGACGCCGCTCCGCCGGTTGCCGGGCCGACGTCGTCGGCGAGCGCGTCCCCGTCGTCGTCGAGCGACGCGTCGTCCGCGCCGACAGGGGTCGTGCCGTCGGTGCAGCCCACCGACCTGCCGACGCAGTTCCCGCAGGACCAGGCGACGCAGGGACCGTCGGTGCCAGGTGGCAACCAGCAGAGCTCCGTGACGACGCAGTCCGACGCGACCACCAACAACCTGCCGGCCGACAACCTGACGGCCGACACCCCGCCCGCCGACAACCCGGTTCAGCCGGCCCCGCCGGTCGTGCCACCGGTGCCGCCGGCCGCCCCGGCGGACGTCGTCGTCGACCTGCCCGCGGGCGGGCTCGCCCTCGAGGCCGGGCTCGCCGGCCAGGACCTGGCGGTGGGCGTCCGCAACAACGGTGGTACCGCGGCCACGGACCTGGTCGCCCAGGTCACGCTTCCGGTCGGTGTCACGATCGACGGCATCTCGACCCAGGCCCTGACGGGGACGACGGGCCGGTTCGCGCCGGTGGAGATGGGCGACGGCTGGATCTGTGCCGCCGGGCCGCCCGGCGCGCAGTGCACGCTCGCCACCCTGCCGGCCGGAGCATCGTCGACCCTCTCGCTGCGCGTGTCCGTCGATGACTCCTACGACCAGACCGACGGTTCGGTCGGGCTCGTGGTGTCGGGCGCCGGCATCAGCTATCGCTCGCCCCCGATCCCGCTGACCGTCGCGGCCTCGCCCGCGCGCCTCGCGCTGCGGAGCCCGTCGCCCGCGCTGCAGCTGGTCAGCGGCCGGACGCGCACGTTCGCCCTGGACGTCGGCAACGTCGGCGGCAGCCCGCTGACGCCGGGGACGGGTTCGGTGACCGTCGTCCTGCCGAGCGGGGTGACCGGCGGCCTGGCTCCCGGCGCGAGCCCGTGGACCTGCGCCACCGAGGCGCCTGGCGTCTCCCAGGTGGCCCGCGCGGCCGCGGTGACGGGCACCACGCTCACGTGCCGGATCGACACGCTCGCCGCACGGACCGGCGCGCCCCTGACGCTGGCCCTCACGGCTGCCGACACGGTCGGCTCGCACGACCTCTCCGTGCTGCTCGTCCCGGGCGGGCGTCAGGCCCCCGACCAGAGCGTCTCGACGTTCACGCTGGTGCGGCCGGCGACCCTGAGCGTCGTCGGCGACCCGACCGCGACGGTCGCGCTCGGCCAGACCGCGACCGCCGCGCTCGCGGTGACCAACGTCGGTGACCTGCCGTCGGCGCCCGTGCACGTGACGCTCACCGCCCCGAACGGCGTGTCCGTCGGTGCCGCGAGCGACGCATGGGCGTGCGGGACGCCCGTCGGGACCACGCGAACGTGCACGGCCGGGTCGATCGCCCCGGGCGGCGCGCTCGCCCTGCCCGTCTCGCTCGCGCCGCTGCCGGGGTTCGTCGGACCGCTCGGCACACTGACCGCGTCGGTGGGGGCCGACGACGCCGACACCGGAGCGCCGCTCGGCGTCGCGATCACCTCGACCCCGCCGGTCCTCGCGCTCGCGGCGGGCGACCCCGCCGTGCTGCTGGCCAAGGGCGTCGGCACCGTGCGCTTCACGCTCTCGGTGGCGCCCGGGGCGGCGGCCGACTCGGTCGTGGCGACGCTGAGCCTGCCCCCGAACCTGACCTACGCGCCCAGCGGCGGCGGCGTGCCCACGAAGGGGTGCGAGCCGACGAGCTCCCGCCGGGTCGTCTGCACCTTCGGTCAGGTCGATGCGGGGACGGCCGTCCAGGGGCTCGTCAACGTCGTCGCCACGGGCAGCGCGCAGGGAACCGTGCTCGTCGAAGCGAAGGCGACCGGCGCGTCCGGCGTCCGGAGCACCAGCACGGTGAGCACCTCGTCGGGCGGGTTGTCGCCACGTGTCCGGCTCGACGGTGGATGGAGCGTCACGGAGGTCGGGGCACCGCTGCTCTCCTGCGACGGCAGGCTCGCCGCCTGCACGAACGCCCTGGTGAACGGCACCGCCGACAACAACGGGCTGGACATGCTGCCGCTCGACGACGCCAAGCCGGGCTCGACGGTCAAGCGCGCGAGCGTCCCGGTGTCCTCCTCGACGCTGCTGACCGTCCCCGCCGGTCGGAAGATCGCCTTCGCCGGTCTCTACTGGTCCGGCGACAGGAGCGCGTACGACACCTGGAGCGGACCGCTGGACACCGCGAAGCTGCGCGGTCCCACGGGTGAGTACACCGACGTCGTCGGCACGACGCTCTCCCAGCCGACGGACAACGCGGCGCGGCACTACTACCAGTCGTTCGCGGACGTCACGGCGCAGGTCGCGGCCGCAGGCCCCGGCACATGGTCGGTGGCCGACGTCGCGGTGAGCGGCACGCGCAAGGACACCGACCGGACCTACTACGCCGGCTGGTCGCTGGTCGTCGTCTACTCCGAACCCGGCAGCGACGCGTCCGTGACGGTGTACGACGGCGGCTCCTGGATCGGTACGTCCGTCGCGCCGACCCCGTTCGAGTTCGCCGCCGAGGCCGGCACGACGGCGCGCGTTGGCGTCGTGGCCTGGGAGGGCGACCGCACCAGCACGGGCGACCGCCTGGTCCTCGGCGACACCTGCACGGTACCCGCCACGCAGCACCCGCTGGTGCCGCAGCGGTGGAGCGGGACGGCCTTCGTCGCCGGCGGGGTGGCCACCAACGCGTTCGACTCGACCGCCACCGGGTGGCGTGCCACCAACTCGCTGGGCACCGACGCCAAGGGCTTCGCGCCGCAGATGCTGGCGTGCGACGTGAGCTCGCTGACGGCGAGCACGAACGGCGACCAGTACCTGGTGGGGGCGATCACCGTCCGGACCACGCCGCCGGCCGCGCAATAGGCAGCGACCAGTACCTGGTGGGGGCGATCACCGTCCGGACCACGCCGCCGGCCGCGCAATAGGCAGCGACCAGTACCTGGTGGGGGCGATCACCGTCCGGACCACGCCGCCGGCCGCGCAGTAGCTCCTACAGGCGCAGCGCGGCGATGGCGTCGTCGATGCGCACCGACCCACCGACGAGCTCGAGCACCCGGCCGGTGGTGCGCGGTTCGTGCAGGAGCGCGGCGAGCACGGCCGCGACGTCGGCGCGGGGGACGCGCCCACGATCCACCCGGTCGGCGAGCGTCACGGTCCCGGTCGGGAGCCCGTCGGTCAGGCCGCCGGGGCGCAGGATCGTCCAGTCGAGGTCGCGGGACCGCAGATCGATCTCGGCCGACCGCTTGGCGACGAGATAGGCGGCGAACACGTCGTCGGTGCCGGGCGGCGGGGGTGCCCCGGCGCCCATCGAGGAGACGAGCACGTAGCGACGGACACCCGCCTGCTGGGCTCCGTCGGCGAGCAGGCCGGCCGCCGCCCGGTCCACGGTGTCCTTGCGCGCGGCGCCGCTGCCCGGCCCCGCGCCCGCCGCGAACACGACCGCGTCGGCACCCGAGACGGCCTCCGCGACGTCCCGTGCGTTCGCGCGCTCGAGGTCCAGGACCACCGCCTCGGCGCCGTCGTTGCTCACGTCGTCGACGTGCTTGAGCTGCCGGACGAGGGCGAGAGCCACGTCGCCGCGGGCCGTGAGTGTGCGCGACAGGTGGCGGGCAACCTGCCCGTGCCCGCCGGCGATCGCGATGCGCATGCATCCCACGGTAGGCACGGGGCCGCGCACCGGCGACCGGGGGCTCAGCCGAGCAGCCGGAGCCGGTCGCCGAGCTGGTGTACGTCGTCGGAACCGGCGGGTGCCAGGGAGAGCGCGGCGTACGTGTCCGCGCCCGGCAACAGCTCGCGCGCGATCTCCTGGAGCAGCTCGGCCACCTCGGCCAGCTCGGGCGCGCCCTGCAGGCTCTGTGCGGACAGGCTCACGTACAGGACCAGGCCCGCGTCGGGCGCGATGGTGCGAGGGATCGATCGGGGTAGTGCCATGGGGGTCTCCGGTGCGCAGGCAGGGGTTCTCGGTCGCTGAACGGGTCAGGATCGATAACAGGCATGCGTGCGGATCACGACGGGGACTGTGCCACGCGGCCGCCGCGCGCGGAAGGGTTTATCCCCACGTCCCAGCGGGTGGACGCGGTCAGACGATGCCGTACAGCCGGTCGCCGGCGTCGCCGAGGCCGGGGACGATGTACGCCTTCTCGTTCAGACGCTCGTCGACGGCCGCGACGACGACCTTCACGTCGGCGCGGTCGCCGACGAACTGCTCGACCACGGCCAGACCCTCGGGCGCGGCCAGCAGGCAGACGGCCGTGACATCCCGCGCCCCGCGCTGGAGCAGGTAGTCGATGGCGGCGACGAGCGTGCCGCCGGTGGCCAGCATGGGGTCGAGGAGGAAGCACTGGCGGCCGGACAGGTCGTCGGGCAGCCGGTTGGCGTACGTGATCGCCTCGAGCGTCTGCTCGTCGCGCTGCATGCCGAGGAAACCGACCTCGGCGGTGGGCAGCACGCGCGTCATCCCGTCGAGCATGCCCAGGCCGGCCCGCAGGATGGGCACGACGATCGGCTGCGGGTCGGCGAGCCTGGTCCCCGTCGTCGGTGCGACCGGCGTGACGATGTCGTACGGCTCGGTGCGGACGTCGCGCGTGGCCTCGTAGGCCAGCAGCGTCACCAGCTCGTCGACCAGGAGCCGGAACGTGGGCGACGGTGTGTTGACGTTACGCAGGACGGTGAGCTTGTGGGCGACCAGCGGGTGGTCCGCGACGTGCAGGCGCATGGCGACAACCTACCGGCCCGGACCTGCTGGGAGGATGTGCGGCATGCCTCTGCCTGCCGACGCCGCCGCGATGGGTCTCGCCCTCGACGAGGCCCGGCTGGCCCTGCTGACCGCCGACGTGCCGGTCGGCGCGGTCGTGCTGGGCCCGTCCGGCGAGGTGGTCGGCCGCGGGCACAACACGCGCGAGGCCGCCCACGACCCCACCGGGCACGCCGAGGTGCACGCCCTGCGGGGGGCCGCGAGCGCGCTGGGACGCTGGCGCCTCGACGACTGCACCCTCGTCGTGACCCTGGAGCCGTGCCTGATGTGCGCGGGGGCGACCGTCCTCGCGCGTGTCCCGCGGCTGGTCCTCGGTGCGTGGGACCCGAAGGCGGGCGCGTGCGGGTCGCAGTGGGACGTGGTCCGCGACCGGCGGCTGAACCATCGCGTCGAGGTGGTGGGGGGTGTGCGCGCGGACGAGTGCTCGGCGCTGCTGCGAGCCTTCTTCGAGACGCATCGGACCTAGCATCGAGTGGTGCAGAGAATCGCGGTGCGGCGACAGGTCACGCGGGTCGACGTCGAGCGCGGCGCCCGCCCGGCCGAGGACATCCTGGCGGCCGAGGAGCCGCTCGAGATCCGCATCGGTGGCCGTCCCCTGGCGGTCACGATGCGCACGCCCGGTCACGACGTCGAGCTCGCCGCGGGGTTCCTGGTGTCGGAAGGCGTGGTCGCCGGGCCTGACGACTTCGCCGCGGCGCGGTACTGCGCCGGCGCGACCGACGAGGGCCTGAACACGTACAACGTCCTGGACGTGACCCTCGGCCGTGGCGTCCCGGCGCCCGACCCGGGCCTCGAACGGAACTTCTACACGACGTCCTCGTGCGGGTTGTGCGGCAAGGCGAGCATCGACGCGGTCCGCACGCACTCCCACTTCTCCGTCTCCGACGACCCCCTCGCCGTCCGGGCGGACCTGCTGGCGACGTTCCCCGACCGGCTCCGGGAGCAGCAGTCGGTGTTCGACAAGACCGGTGGGCTGCACGCGGCGGGACTGTTCGACGGCTCGTCCGGCGAGCTGCTGGTGGTGCGCGAGGACGTCGGCCGGCACAACGCGGTGGACAAGGTGGTCGGGTGGGCGCTGACGCGCGGGCTGCTGCCGTTGCGGGGTACCGTGCTCATGGTCTCGGGACGGTCGTCGTTCGAGCTCACGCAGAAGGCGCTCATGGCGGGCATCCCCGTCCTCGCGTCCGTGTCCGCGCCGTCGTCGCTCGCCGCCGAGCTGGCGACCGAGGCCGGCATCACGCTGGTCGGGTTCCTGCGCGGGGCGTCGATGGTCGTCTACGCGAGGCCGGACCGCGTGCCGGCCGGGGTGCGCGTCTAGTGCCCCGCAAGCCGCCGGTCGAGGACCCGTCGTACGACCGGATGCGGGTCGAGCCCCCGGAGTCCTGGGCCGTGGGGCTGCCGGGGGTCACCAGCGCGATGTCCTACGCGCTGGGAGACCTCGGGCCGAGCCGCACGCTGCGCCTGCTCAGCCGCGTGAACCAGAAGGACGGGTTCGACTGCATGAGCTGCGCGTGGCCGGACCCCGGCCACCGTGCGCGGGCGGAGTTCTGCGAGAACGGGGCGCGGGCGGTGACGTGGGAGGCCACGACGCTGACCGTGCCGACCGAGTTCTGGGCCGCGCACTCGCTCACGGAGCTCGCGTCGAGGTCGGAGTACTG
Organism: Cellulomonas sp. McL0617; assembly: GCF_049994875.1. Taxonomy (GTDB): domain Bacteria; phylum Actinomycetota; class Actinomycetes; order Actinomycetales; family Cellulomonadaceae; genus Cellulomonas. The sequence goes on along the minus strand of NZ_CP188256.1, from coordinate 3,766,362 downwards.
GCTCGGTCAGCAGGGGCGGCTGGTCGAGCCGGTCCACAAGGCGGCGGGCAGCGACCACTACGAGCCGATCTCCTGGGCGTCCGCCCTCCGGCTCGTCGCGTCGAAGCTGAACGGCCTCGACTCGCCCGACCAGGCGGCGTTCTACACGAGCGGCCGGACCGCCAACGAGACGGCGTTCGTCTACCAGCTGTTCGTGCGCGCGTTCGGTACCAACAACCTGCCCGACTGCTCCAACATGTGCCACGAGTCCACGGGCACCGCGATGCTCGAGACGCTGGGCATCGGGAAGTCGACGATCGCGTACGACGACTTCGAGAAGGCCGACCTCATCATCGTGATGGGCCAGAACCCGGGCACCAACCACCCGCGGATGCTCAACGCGCTCGAGGACGCCAAGCGGGCCGGCGCGGCGATCGTGTCCGTCAACCCGCTGCCTGAGGCGGGCCTGCGCCGGTACAAGAACCCGAAGACCGTGCGCGGCATCGTCGGCCGCGGCACGGACATGGCCGACCAGTTCCTGCAGATCCGGTCGGGCGGCGACATGGCGCTGCTGCAGCACCTGTCGCGGCGGGTGCTCGAGGCCGAGTCCCGCAACCCCGGCACCGTCCTCGATCACGAGTTCCTGTCGGAGCACACGCTGGGTCTCGACGAGCTCCGCGCGCACCTCGACCAGCTCGACCAGGACGAGGTCCTCGCGGCCACGGGGCTCACCCTGGAGGAGATGGACGAGCTCGCCGACCGGTACCTGGCCGCGGAATGCGTGATCATCACGTGGGCGATGGGCATCACGCAGCACCGCAAGGGCGTCGACACGATCAAGGAGATCGTCAACCTGCTCCTGCTGCGCGGCAACATCGGCAAGCCGGGCGCGGGCGCGTCTCCGATCCGCGGGCACAGCAACGTGCAGGGCGACCGCACGATGGGCATCTGGGAGCGGATGCCCGACCGCTTCCTGGACGCCTTGGCCGCCGAGTTCTCCTTCGAGCCCCCGCGCAGGCACGGACTGGACTCGGTGCAGTCGATCGAGGCGATGCGGCGCGGAGAGATCAAGGTCTGGTTCGCCCTCGGTGGCAACCTCGTCGCGGCGATCTCCGACACCGCGGCGGCCGAGGCCGCGATGCGCGGGACCGAGCTGACCGTGCAGGTGTCGACCAAGCTCAACCGGTCGCACGTGGTGACGGGCGCGGAGGCGCTGATCCTGCCGACGCTCGGGCGCACGGACGTGGACCTGCAGGAGAGCGGGCCACAGTTCCTGTCCGTCGAGGACTCGGTCTGTGCGGTGCACGCCACGCACGGCGCCGTCCCGCCGGTGTCCGACATGCTGCTCTCGGAGGTCTCGATCGTCACGCGTCTGGCCCGGGCGGTGCTCGGGGACGACGGCCCGATCGACTGGGCTGGTTTCGAGCGGTCCTACGACACGATCCGTTCGTCCATCTCGCGCGTGGTCCCCGGCTTCGAGGACTTCAACGAGCGCATCCGGCACCGTGGTGGCTTCGTGCTGCCGAACGGCCCGCGGGACTCCCGGACCTTCGCGACGAGCACCGGCAAGGCCATGATCACGGTCAACGACCTCGTCCCCGTCGAGTGCCCGCCGGGCCGGCTGATCCTGCAGACGATCCGCTCGCACGACCAGTTCAACACGACGACGTACAGCCTGAACGACCGGTACCGCGGCATCCACGGCGGTCGCGACGTGGTCTTCGTCAACCCTGCCGACCTTCTCGAGCTGGGCCTGTCGGACGGGCAACGCGTCGACCTGCACAGCGAGTGGCCGGGCGAGCCCGACCGCGTCCTGCGCCACCAGCGCGTCGTCGCCTACCCGACCTCCCGCGGCTGCGCGGCCGCGTACTTCCCGGAGGCGAACGTGCTCGTCTCGCTGTCGAGCACGGCGCTCGGCAGCAACACGCCCGTCTCGAAGGCGGTCATCGTGCGGCTGGAAGCGTCTCCGACAGGTCCGTGAGCGTCTCGGACGTGCCCGCGTCGAGCGTCACGGCCGCGTACTTGTCGCCCCTCGTCGCGCCCCGGTTGACGACGACGATCGGCTTGCCGGTCTGGGCCGCGTGCCGCACGAACCGGAGCCCGGACTGCACCGTCAGCGACGACCCGGCCACCAGCAGCGCGTCGGCGGCGTCGACCATCGCGTAGGCCCGGTCCACCCGCTCCCGCGGCACGGTCTCGCCGAAGTAGACGATGTCGGGCTTGAGCATCCCGCCGCAGACCGCGCAGTCGGCGATCACGAAGTGGCTCGTCTTCTCGATCACGGCGTCGGCGTCGGGCGCGATCTCGATGTCCGCCACGGCCTCCATGAACCCGGGGTTCAGGAGGTCGAGCCGCGCCGCCAGGTCCGACCGGCTGATGACCGTGCCGCACGACAGGCACCGCACCCGGTCGTACCGCCCGTGCAGGTCGATCACGTGCCGGCTGCCCGCCGCCTCGTGCAGCAGGTCGACGTTCTGCGTGATGAGCCCGGTGACCACCCCCCGGTGCTCCAGCGCCGCCAGCGCTCGGTGCCCCGCGTTCGGGATCGTGCGGTGCACGTGCTTCCAGCCCACATGGTTGCGCGCCCAGTAGTGCCGCCGGAACCCCTCGTCGCCCGTGAACTGCTGGAACGTCATCGGGGTGCGCTGCGGCGAGTCGGGCCCGCGGTAGTCGGGGATCCCGGAGTCCGTCGACACCCCCGCCCCCGTCAGCACGGCCAACCGGTGCCCGGCGAGCACGTCCACCACCTCCGCCAGCGACCCGGCGGTCATCGGGAGGGCGTCGCTCGTGCTCACCGCTCCACCGTACGTCGCTCGTGCGTCGTCGTCGGCCGATGGGCCCGATTCGGAGGCACGGCCCAACACCAGGTACCGTTCTCCCCGAGGTAGCGTGTCCGAGCGGCCTAAGGAGCACGCCTCGAAAGCGTGTGTGGGTGAAAGTCCACCGTGGGTTCAAATCCCACCGCTACCGCACCGGCAGCGAACGAGGGCTCTGACCAGCAGCAATGTCGGTCAGGGCCCTCGTTTTGCCCTCGAACTCACCGAATTCGACTCCACTTTGCGGACCGAAGGGGCGCGTCAACCCGCAACCCGGTGCACAACCGCACAAGATTCCGACCAGGTCACGCACCAGATCGTCCGACCGGACCAACCTTCTCGCCACCCTCCGACGGAAGTCGTGCGCTACCGCACCGCCAGTGAACGCAGTGCCCTGACCAGCAGCAACTCCGGTCTGTGGCCTCCGTTTTGCCCTCGGTTGGTTGATCATGCCCGGCGCCGCAGCCTTGGGCGTCAAGCGCGAACGGCGCAGACGTCACCATCGCCTCGCCGACTGTCTTGACGCGCGCCGGGTCACGTCGAACTGCGCGTCGGTCGCCCTGCAGCAAGTGACGCTGCGGGTCTCAGCTGACGTGGTGATCTACGCCGACCAGTTCAGCTCGGTCAACGGGTTGACCGTGCTGACGGCGGACGGTGCACCGCACTCGGTCCAGCTGCTCGTGCCCGGCGAACACTCCGCGTGCTCGTCGAGCACAGGCATCAACCTGTCTGCGCACACGACGTTCGATCCGCTGCTCGATGTGCGCCTCTCGGCACCCGGCACAGTCACGACTCAGGACGCGACGACACTCACCGGCTCGGTAAACGCAGGATGCATCTCGTCCAGTGGCAAGGTGACCGCCAGCGGCGACGCCTGACCAACCGAAGGAGCACGATGATTGAGCAAGCAGGGGCATCGCACCCGACAGTGGACTCGCCCAAACGAGCCCGCTGGTGGGTGCGCGTGCCCATGCTTGCCGTCATCAGCGTGCTGTGGGTGCTCGTCGCCGGCGCGGTACTGCTGCTATCAGGCACGGCCGGGCAAACCTGGGGCTGGTTGTGGTGCGTTCTCGCGTTCGCGCCACTGATCGTGCTCGCGTGGGCGATTTTGCGGCCCGCGCGACGCCGGGCTGCGCTCACCGCCGGCTTCGCGGTCGTCATAGTCCTGATCGGGCTCGGTGTGGCGCAGCTGGCCCAGCCGAGCATCGAACGGGTCAATGAGGTCTCGGCGAACTTGCCGGTTCCCTCGGACGCACATCTGATGTCGGTCGATTCCTACCCGAACGACTGGTGCACCCAGGGGTGCTCGTATGTCGAGCGGCTGTACTCGGTTCCGGACGGGGCGGCCTCGGTCGCCACGTTCGAAGCGAGCCTGCAGGAGGACGGCTGGCACCACGTGCAAGCGCGCTGGTGCCGCGGCGACTACGGCGTCGTTGCCACCGCAGTCCCCCGCGACTCGGACCGCTTCGCCTCGCAGGCGCCGCCACCGGACGGCCTCGAAGCGTTGCTGGTGACGACCTCAGCTCAGTGCTGATCTCGTCGCGCGTAGTTGCGCTCCGTCGCGCCGCAGTCGGCGGCGGCACCCGCTCCGAGTGTCGCTTCGTGTGGATATGACGCTCCTGGCGAAGCAAACTCGACCGCCGGACGTCCTCAAGCAAGCAGATGAGACGTGCCGTGGAGCGAAGACGCGCGGGGCGTCTGAGCGGCTGTTGGCGTCGAACTTACGCTGTTCGTAGACCGTGGCGGCGTCGGTGTGGCGACGGTCTGGCATGGAAACTGGGCCGGCGACGTAGCTTCTGCAGTTGCTGCCGTCGCCGCTGTACCGTCCTGCCCGCCGCCTCGCGCCGACCGCCAAGTATGGGCCGTCTCCGCTCCGCGTCAAGGGCGCCTATGGCGTCGATGCGCGAGGCTCGCGCCACCCCTGACTCGGCCGTCCGGCTGCCTCATGTGCTCCGGCATCGTTCGGTCGCGTCGAAGCGGCCCTGCTGCTGAGAGGTCGCCGATTGCTCTCCTCTTTGAAGTCCACCTGCGTCTGAGACCGTGCAACCCGATGCATGCCGAGCACGCGCATCGCACGAGGTCAGAGCCAGGATCGTCCAACCAGTCCAAGTTGGTAGAAGACCAGCGACCCAAGCCCACCGCTACCGCCAGCCAGCCAGGGTGTTTCGCGAACGTGGAACACCGCGGTGGACGAAGCCGGGTCGGTCTCCTGCGGGAGACCGACCCGACTTCGTCGTCCCGCGCACGGGTGCTCAGGCTGCGTCAGGCTCCTCGAGCTCGAGGAAGCCCCAGCTCCGACGCGGCCGCGTGCACGCTCGCGGTGAACTCCTCGCCGAGCCGGGCGACGGCCGGTGCGCGCGGGTCACCCGCGTCGTCGAGCGCCCGCCGGCACGCCGCCAGCACGCCTGCGGGCCGCGCGCACGCGTGCAGCACCGTCACCCCGAGCGACTCGACGAGCGCCTCCGCCCCGCGCGCGGCCTCCTCGACCTGCCCCCGTTCCGACGCGACCCGGACCAGGGCAGCCGCGTGCTCGAGCACCAGGGCGTGGTGGTCGGCGGCGCCCTCGACGGCCGGACGGGCGCGCTCGAGCACGTCTGCCGCGCGGTCGACGTCCCCGAGGTCCATCAGCACCCAGGCGCACTGGATCAGCGCCTCGGAGGTCTCCTTCGGGCTCGTCGCCTCGGCGGCCAGCGCCAGGGTCTGCTCGACCCGCGCCAGCGCCTCGTCGGGCCGGCCGTCGTCGAGCTCGACCATCGCGAGGACGCCGGACACGGCCATCGCGTAGTCGACGCGTCCCAGCGACTCCGCGTTGGCGGCAACGCCGAGCAGCTCCGTCCGCGCGGTCGTGAGATCGCCGAGCCGGTACGCGACCGTGCCCAGGTTGTACCGCGCGACGGCCTGGGCGTCCTCGTCGTTGAGGGTGAGCGCGAGCGTCAGGGACTCGCGCGCCCACCGGTACGAGTCCGCGATGCGCCCGGTGACGAACGCGAACGATGCGAGGTTGCCGAGCGCGACCGTGACCGCGTATCGGTAGCCCGACGCCCGGACTCGCGGCAGGGCCCGTTCGGACGTCGCCAGAGCCTCCTCGTACCGGCCCAGGTAGAAGGACAGCTGCGACGTCTGGAGCAGGGTGCGGGTCTGCTGGTCGACGTCCCCGTGACGGACGGCGACCTGGTGCGACTGGTCGAGCAGCTCGAGGGCGCGTGCGTAGTCGCCGCGGTTCATCGTGACCATCGACAGGTACCGCAACGCCTCCGCCTCGACGCGGGCGTTCCCGACGGCGCGCGCGGTGGCCAGTGCTTCGGTCAGGGCGGGCTGGGCGGCGTCGAGGTCGTTGCCCCAGACCAGCGCCATGCCGGCCGCGAGCAGCGCGTCAGGGAGCAGGTCGTCGGCATCGAGGCCGCGCGCGAGCTCCACGGCGTCGAGCGCCCGCTCGGCCGCCGGACCGTAGTCGCTGATCTCGAACGCCCGCCGGGACCGGGACAGCGCGAGGTGGACGTGCCGCCGGTCGTCGCCCGGGAGCGCGGTCGCGAGCTCGTCGAGCACGGCCTGGTCCTCGGCCTGGCCGGCGCGGTCACCGCTGCGGTCGCGCGAGCTCCAGCGCTCGAGGGTCGCGTCGAACCGCAGCGCCGTGCCGTCCGGCGGTGCCACGGCGAGCGCGCGCCCGAGGAGTCGCTCGGCCTCCTCCGCAGCGTGCACCGCGGCGGCACGGCGGCCGGCCCGCAGGTACCAGTCGGCGGCCCGTGCGTCGCCGGCCAGCTCGAGGTGCTCCGCGATGACGCCGGCGTACTCGTCGGTGCGCCCGCTCCGCTCCGTCACGCGCGTCAGCCAGCCTGCTGCCAGGCGGTGGAAGTCCCGGCGGTGCGCGCGCAGGACCCCCTCGTAGGCGACGTCGCGGAGCAGCGCGTGCGCAAACATGTACTCGGCCGTCGCGTCGAACGTCGACGTCGCGCGGCGCCGCACCAGCTCGTGCCGGCGCAGGTCGGCCAGCACGGGGTCGAGCGCTTCGACGGGCTCGGGCACCAGCGTCGCCACCGCGTCGTCCCAGAACACCCGACCCACCACCGCCGCCCGCTCCAGCGCGCCGCGCGCGTCGTGGCCGAGCGTGTCCAGCCGCGCCTGCAGGACGCCCCGGAGCGTCGTCGGCACCTCGACGTGCGACGCGCCGTCCTCATCGACCGTGAATGCGCCGCCCGTGCCGCGCGTCAGGCCCCCGGACTCCAGCAGCCACGACACGAGCTCCTCGACGTAGAAGGGGTTGCCCTCCGACGCGTCCACCACGAGCGCGTCCAGCGCCTCCGGCGGCTCGTCGACGCCGAGGATGCGCGCGAGAAGCTCGCGTGTGCGTCGTCGGCTCAGTGGCTCGAGCGACAGGCGGCTGTGGTGCGCGAGGCCCTCACCCCAGTGCGGGCGGCGGTCCAGCAGGGACGGTCGCGCGGTCGCGACGACGAGCACGGGGCGGTCGCCCAACGCCTCGTCGGCGGCCTCGAGCCAGTGCAGCGACGCGTCGTCGGCCCAGTGCAGGTCCTCGAGCAACGCCACGACCGGTGCGACCTTGCTGAGCCGCACGAGGAACCGCCCGAGCGCGACCGTGGCCTCGGTGCGCAGCGACTGCGGGTCACGTGAGAGGTTTCCGACTCCGTCGGGCATCGCGAACCCGAGCCACGCACCGACGACGTCGGCCTCGCGCACGTGCGGTGAGCTGGTGTCGAGGGTGCCGTCGTCGTATCCCGCGAGGTCCTCGTCGGTGAGCGTGTCCGGCGGTCGGCTGGGCACGTGGAAGCCGGCGCGCAGCTTGCGGCGCACGGCCGCCGGCGGGTCCGAGTCCGTGATCGCGAAGCGCCCCGCGATGACGTCGCGCAGAAGCGCGAGAGGTCTGTCGACGTCGGAGGGCGCCGCCCTCCCGCGCAGCCACCAGGTGTTCTCGGGGCGCTCGGACAGCCAGCGGTCGAGCTCGAACAGCACCCGCGACTTGCCGACCCCCGCGTCGCCGAGCACCGTGACGATCCGCCAGCGGCTCTCGGCCGTGACGTCCTCGAGCGCCTCCCGGAGGCCGGCCAGCTCACGCTCACGCCCGACGGTCGGCACGGCGACGCCCGCGACGGTGCCGTCGTGCTCGACGCGGAACGCGCGGGGCCGCTCTGCCAGCACCCGCCACGCGTCGACGGGTTCGCTGATGCCCTTGAGCACCAGGCCGGGTGCCGCGTCGAACGAGAAGAGGCCGCGGACCAGCCGGTGCGTCGGTGCCGAGATGAGGACCGCGTCGACGGGCGCCGCCGACTGCAGCCGGCTCGCCCGGTTCACCGTCTGACCGACCGCCACGAACTCGTGCCCGGCCCGCTCACCGAGCGTGCTCACCACGACCTCGCCGGTGTCGATCCCGACGCGCATCTGCAGCTCCGGCGCCACCGCCAGGGAGCCGCCGAGTGCCCCGCCGAACGACGCCGCGAGCCCCGGCAGCAGGTCGCGCATCTCAAGTGCCGCCCGCACCGCACGCTGAGCGTCATCCTCGTGCGAGCGGTACAGCCCGAACACCGCCATCACCGCATCGCCGATGAACTTCTCGACGACCCCGCCGTGGCGCTCGATGACCGCCTGCCACTGCCGGAAGTAGCCGTCCATCACGGCGCGCGTGTCCTCGGCGTCGAGCGTCCGCGACAGCACGGTGAAGTCGACGAGGTCGGCGAACACGACCGTCACCAGGCGGCGCTGCTCGCCGGGCTGGGCGAGCAGCGCGTCACGGCGCGCCAGGAGCGGCGCGAGAGCGGTCTCGACGACGGCGTCGCCCAGCACCGCTCGCTGCTGCTCCAGCGCTCGCACGGCGGTCTCGACCGCCGCGAGGTCGTCCGTCGTCGTCGGCCGGTCGGGCATGTGCCTAACGGTAGGCGCGGCCGCCGCCGGGCCGCGATGGCACGCGGACCACCCGTTCGGGTGACACGGACGCGTGTCCGAATCTGATGACGCGGACCACGTTCCTGGTCGATGCTGGGAAGCGGCGCCAGGCCCGGTCCGGACGTGCGACGCCGCCATGACGGAGGGTTCGATGCGCATCGAAGCGGTCGGGGTGACCATCTCGTGGATCCCGTCGGAGTCGGTCAGCGGGCCGTTGCGCGCCGGCTTCGGGCTGGGGTTGTCGCACTACGACGCGCCGCCGCCCGAGCAGCTCGCGGGTACGGCCCAGGTGGTCGCGCTGCGCGACGGCGACGCATTCCGGTTCGCCAACGTGCTCGGCGTCTGGGCTGACGTCGCCGACGGCCGGGTGCGGGACTCCGGCCTGCTCCCCGCCTCGGGCCTCGAGATGGGGTCGACGACGGTCCGGGTCGCGGCGGTGGGCGCCACGTTCCGCGCGGCGTCGATGCCGGTCCTGCGACCCGAGCCGGAGCAGACGCCCGACGGTGGGGTCCGTTACGTCCAGACGGTCGGGGGCCGTACCGGTGTCCCGCTGCCGCGGCCGGTCCCGCACGCGCCGTTCGTCCGCTGGCAGGCGCCGACCGTGTGGTCCACCCTCGCGGTGACCGTGCACCCCGACGGTGCCGCCGCCGTCGAGCTCGTGGGTGCCAGCCCGTTCCCACGCCACTGGGTCTACGGCGCCGACGGCGCGCTCGCGGCCAAGAGCGGGGTCACCGATCAGGACACGTGGATGAAGCACGTCTTCGGGCCACGGACTCCGTGGCACTCCGTGGACGGCCCCGCGCTCGTCTCGCCGGCGGAGACCGCGCTCGAGCGCGAGCTCTCCGCGACGATCATGCGCGGCGGCGCGCGTCCCCGGGTCCGCCGGCTCGGCGAGGGCGACGTTCTCACCCGGCAGGGCGAGCCGGGCGACGCCCTCTACCTGCTGCTCGACGGCGTGCTCCGCGTGGAGGTCGACGGCGCGTCGGTGGGGGAGGTCGGCCCGGGTGCGGTCCTCGGCGAGCGGGCGCTGCTCGAGGGTGGCCTGCGGACCGCGACGCTCGTGGCGACGACGCCCGTCCGGGTCGCCGAGGCGGACAAGGACGCGATCGACCTCGAGCACCTGCGCGTGCTGGCCGGGGGCCATCGCCGTGAGGATGAGCGGGACCCCGCAGGCTGAGAGGCCGCGCCCCGGGTCAGGCGTCGGCGTCCGGCGTGAACCACGGCGGGCGCGCCACTCGGGCGTCGCCGGGGTTCGGTCGTCTGCGGCGCTCCCCAGAGTTGCCTCGCGCACGACTTCTGCGCCAGTAGCCTCTCGGGCAGGAGGTGCGCGGGTGGCCGGCACATGTCCGCGGCGGCGCCCAGGAGGCTCGATGACCGACAGATCGGATGGCGCCCGCGCAGGCGCGGGTGGCCTCGTCCGCGTCTGGTCGTCCGCACCTGACGCACCGCGCCTGCGGCGCCCGACGGACATCCTCCTGCTCGGCGTCTCGGTCGTCGCGCTCGTGCTGCTTCTCCTGGCCGCACCGGGGCCGTCGGGCGCCGACGACGCGCTGCACACCTGGTTCATGCGGATCGAGCCCGTGCTCGGATGGTTCTGGAGCGTCGCCTACGCCCTCCTGGCGGTGTGGGCGCTCGCCCTCGTCGTGCTCCCTGCCACGAGCCGGGGACGGCGACGGCTCCTCGTCGACCAGGCGATCGCCGGTGCCGTGGCCTTCGGTGCAGCGATGGGCGTCGGTGCCCTGGCCGGGACGGACCCGTCGGACAGCCTGGGTGCTTTCGTCGCGTCGGGGCCCCCGGCCGTCTACGTCGCGACCCGCGTGGCGGTCCTCACCGCGATCCTCGTCGTGGTCTCGCCGCACCTGGCGCGACCGTGGAGGTATGCGAGCCGGGTGGTGCTCGGCGTCGGCGCCTTCGCCGCGGTCGGCCTGGACGCGACGAACCTGCTCGGGGCGGCCGCCGCCATCGCGATCGGCATCGCGGCGGCCGCGATCGCGCACCTGCTGCTCGGGTCTCCCCAGGGGCGGCTGACGGATGGCGAGGTGCAGGTCGCGCTCGCGGACCTCGGTGTCCCCGTGACCGGGGTGACGCCGGCCCCGGCGCGGGCCCCCGCGGGCACCATGCTCGAGGCGCGCACGCAGGACGGTCGGACGCTGCTGGTCCGGGTCTACGGGCGGGACGCGTGGGACAGCCAGGTCGTCGGATCGCTGTGGACCGCTCTGACCCGGCGCGGCGAGCGGGCGCACGTGGGCGGCCGTCGCAGGTCGCGGGTCGAGCACGAGGCGCTCATGACCCTGCTGGCCGCGCAGGCGCACGTCGCGACGCTCGGCGTCGTGGCCGTGGGGATGGCCGTCCAGGGCGATGCCCTCCTGGTCACCGACAGCCCCGCCGCGACGCTCGGCGAGCTCGAGCGCGACCTGGTCACCGACACGCTGCTCGCGGAGGCGTGGCGTGCGCTGGTCACCCTGAACGACGCCGGCATCGCCCACGGGCTCATCGACGGCAGCCGGGTCGTCGTCCGTGCGGACGGAACCGTCGCGCTCGCCGACTTCGACGCGGCGACGTCCGCCGCCGACGAGGGCGACCTGCGCACGGACGCGGCCCGGCTCCTCGTGACGACCGCGCTGGCTGTCGGCCCGCAGCGGGCGGTCGCCGCGGCGCTGGCCGCGTTGCAGGCCGACGGGCTGGCCGACGTCCTGCCGTACCTGCAGCCCGCCGCGCTGGCGCACGGGACGCGCGCGGGCCTCGACGAGCAGGTCTGGTCGCTGGACGAGCTCAGGGCGAGCGCCGTCGCGGCTGCCGGGGTCGAGGACGTCCCGCTGGAACGCCTGCGTCGGGTGACGCCGAGGTCGGTCGGGACGCTGCTGCTCGTCGGGGTCCTGGTCTACTTCCTGATCACGCTGCTCGCGGGCATCGACCTCGCCAGCGTCGTCTCCGCGCTCGCGTCGGCCAGCTGGGCCTGGGTGGTCGCCGCGCTGCTGCTCTCACCCTTCATCCAGACCGGGTCGGCCGCCGCGACGATGGGGGCGTCGCTGGCGCGCCTGCGGTACGTCCCGGTCCTGATGCTGCAGTACGCGATCCAGTTCATCTCGCTCGTGATCCCCGCGACGGCCGCCCGTCTCGCGCTCGAGGTCCGGTTCTTCCAGAAGTTCGGCGTCCCCGCCGCGACCGCCCTGTCGTTCGGCCTCATCGACAGCGTCAGCGGTTTCGTCGTGGAGCTCTCCCTCATCCTCGTCATCCTTCTCAGCGGGCTGCCCGGCTTCACCGAGCGCGTGCTGACCGGCTCGAGCGGCTCGGGCTCCGGCTCGACGAGCCTCTCGCTCGTCGCGGCGCTGGCAGTGGTGCTCGTGCTCACCGTCGTCGTCACCCTGGCCGTCCCCCGGCTGCGCCACCGGCTCACCTCGACGATCCCGCGCCTCCGAGCAGCGCTCGCGGAGCAGGCCACCGCGGCCCGGTCCGCGCTCGGGGTGCTGCGCCGCCCCGGCAAGGTCGCCGCGATGCTCGGGGGGAACCTCGGGGCCCAGCTCCTCCAGGCCGCCGTGCTCGGGCTGTGCCTGCAGGCGTTCGGGGAGAGCGCCCACTTCTCGCAGCTCATCCTCATCAACACCGCCGTTTCCCTGTTCTCCGGCCTCATGCCCGTCCCGGGCGGCGTCGGTGTGGCCGAGGCCGGGCTGACGATCTGCCTGCAGGCGATCGGCGTCCCCAGTGCGATCGCGGTCTCCACGGCCGTCACCTTCCGGCTCGTCACGTTCTACCTGCCCCCGGTCTGGGGTGCGGCGGCCACGCGGTGGCTGCGGCGCGCGGAGTACGTGTAGCGACGTCGGCTGCCCGCGGTGCCGCTCAGATGCCGCTGACCCCCAGCAGCTGCCCGATGGCGTAGGTCACGGCCATCGCCGCGGCGCCACCCACGACGAGACGCAGCACGGCGCGCCGGTGTCCCGCGCCGCCGAGCCGGGCGCTGATCTGGCCGGTGAGCACCAGCGCGACGAGGACGGCGACGAACGTCACCGGGATGCGGATGGGGGCGGGGGCGAGGGCGACGGCCAGGATCGGCAGGGCCGCACCGGCGGTGAAGGAGATGCCCGACGACACGGCGGCGTGCGTCGGGTTGGTGAGCGCCTCCGGGTCGAGGCCGAGCTCGGCGTCCAGATGGGCGGCCACCGGATCGTGCGCGGTCAGCTCGGCGGCGACCAGGCGGGCCGTCGCTGGCGAGATGCCCTTCGACCGGTAGATCGCGGCCAGCTCCGCGAGCTCGCCGTCGGGGTCGTCGAGAAGCTCCTGGCGCTCCTGGGCGATGAGCGCGCGCTCGGCGTCACGCTGGCTGCTCACCGAGACGTACTCGCCCAGCGCCATCGAGACGGCGCCCGCGACGAGCCCGGCGATGCCGGCCGTCAGGATCGGGCCGATGGCCGACGTCGCGCCCGCGACACCGAGGATCAGGCCGGCGGTCGAGATGATCCCGTCGTTGGCGCCGAGGACCCCCGCGCGCAGCCAGTTCAGCCTCGCCGCATTGCGGCCCTGCCCACCGTCGACCATCGGATCGTCCGTCACGGCCCGACCGTAGGCCGCTGCGCGGTGTCCCGCCAGGAAGGATCGGCTCCCCTGGGCTGTCTCGAACGCGTCCGATCTCACGATGTGACCAGCCATTTGACGTGCCGGAAACACGCCGCCTAAATTCCTACCAACAAGGTCAAGATTTCCAGCGCGAAGCTCCGGCTAGCTGGATGGCAACCCTCCGCGTGGCGGGGTGCCCCGGATGAGGACCTGGTCGTGGAGGGCGTCGAGCCCCCGCACGGCAACGACGTGAGCCCCGGCTGTGCCGGGACGAGAGGACGGACCATGAACGCGATCGGAGCCCTCCGCTCCACGAGCTGTGGCGACGCCATGCTCTCGCGTTCGTGTTGTCGCTGACCCTCAGCGCCACCGTCCCACCACCGCTCGCCCCCTGACGGGGCGCGCCCTGCCGCACCCGAGATCGGTGCGCGCACCCCCTTTTCGCACCCCATGAACGGATACCCCTGTGTCCACGCACGCCCATCTCGGTGTCGACCTGTCCGACACCGGCGCCCGCGCAGCCGCCTGGCGCACCCACGGTTCGCAGGGCCAGCGCCTGTTCGACGCCGGCCGCCTCGAGGAGCTCGTCGCCGTCGCCCAGCGCGGCGCTCTCGACTTCGTCGTGTTCGACGACGACTTCGCGCTGCACCCCGGCGGCAGCACGAACCGTCTCGACGCGGCCCTCGTCGCGGCGCGGCTGGCTCCGCGCACGCACGGCATCGGCATCGTCGCGGCCGTCGGCACCACGCACACCGCCCCCGCGCACATCTCGACGGCGATCGCGACGATCGACCAGGCCAGCGGCGGTCGCGCCGGGTGGCAGGTCGCCTGGAGCACGCGTCTCGACGAGGTGCCGACGGCCGGTCCGCGTTCCACCTCGGCCCAGACCGCCGCCGTCCAGGGAGCATCCGCCGCCGCCGCCACGGTCGGTCGGCTCTGGGACCGGCCGGACGAGCTGCCCGTGGCCCGCCCGCGGTTCACCACGCATGACGGCGTGAACTTCGCGGCCGGCAAGACGAAGACCAGCGCGCGCCCGACGACGGGCCGTCCGCCCGTCGTCGTCCGTGCCACCACGCCCGCGGAGATCGAGCTCGCCGGCCGGCACGCGGACGTGATCCGCATCCGGGCGACGAGCCGCGACGAGGCCGCGCAGACCCGGGCCCGCGTCCTGGGCGCCGTCGTCGCGGCCGGCCGCGACCCGCGCGACGTGCGCGTCCTGGTCGACGTCTACCTGATCGTCGGCCCGGACAGCGCCAGCGCGCAGGCTCGCCTGGATATGCTCACCGACCTGGAAGGCGTCAGCTGGGACACCGGCTCGCTCGCGTTCGTCGGCACCTCCACGGGGTTCGCCGAGCTGGTCACCGACTGGCTCGACGCCGAGGCCGCCGACGGGTTCACCATCCGCCCGGCCTCGGTGCAGACCGACCTGGTCGCGCTCGTCGAGGGCGTGCTGCCGGTGCTCCGCGCGTCGGACGCCTTCCGGTCCGAGTACCCCGGCACCACGTTCCGGGACACCCTCGGCCTGCAGGTCCCGGCTCACCGGTTCGCGGCCACGGCATGACGGCCACCGACGTGCGGGTGGTGCGCTCCTACCCGCTGACGCACCCGACCGTGAAGCCCATGCTGGACGAGCTCGCGGTCGAGTACCTCACGCGGTACGCCGAGCACTTCACCGAGGATGACCTGCACGCCGAGCTGGAGCGGTACCCGGCCGACCAGTTCGCTGCGCCGGACGGCGACCTGATCCTGCTCCTGGAGGACGAGGTCCCGGTGGCCGGAGGGGCGTTCCGGCTGCGCGCCGAGCCCGAGCTCGGTGACGCGGACCGGCTGAGCCGGCCCGGCACGCGCGACGACGACGGACTCCCGACCGTCCGGACCGCCGAGTACAAGCGGATCTGGACCAGCTCGGCGCACCGGCGCCGTGGACTGGCCCGCCAGGTGCTCGCCGCGCTCGAGGTCCGGGCGACCGCCCGCGGCTACGAGCGGCTCTACCTGACCACGGGCCCCCGTCAGCCCGAGGCGGCCGCGCTCTACCTGGCGACCGGGTGGCACCCGTTGTTCGACACGACCGTCCCCCCGCAGGACGGTCCGCTGGCCTTCGAGAAGTGGCTCTGTCCGGAGTACACCGCCCCGCAGTCGTAGCGAGTCCCCTACTCGAACCCCGGAGTGCCCCGTGTCCACCGCCTTCCTGCACAAGGACGACGTCCGACCAGCCGTGTCCGACGTCGTCGTCCACGACGAACCCCGTGTCTACGCCGCCCGGCACCCGTGGCGCTGGATCAGCACCGCGGTCGTCGCGGTGCTGCTCGCCATGGCCTTCAGCTCGCTGCTCACCAACGCGAAGTGGGAGTGGGGGACCGTCTGGACGTACCTGACCTGGCCGTCCGTGCTCAGCGGGCTGTGGGGCACCATCCGGCTCACGTTCACCGCCGCACTGATCGGCTTCGGCCTCGGCACCGTCCTGGCGCTCATGCGGCTGTCGAGGTCGCCGCTCCTGCGGTCGGTCGCGTGGTCGTACATCTGGATCTTCCGGTCGGTGCCGCTGATCCTGCAGCTGCTGCTCTGGTACAACCTCGCGTACCTGTACCCGCAGCTGTCGCTGGGCATCCCGTTCGGTCCGTCCTTCGCACACGTCGAGACGCTCTCGATCATCGGGAAGTTCGGTGCGGCGGTTCTCGGCCTCGGGCTCTCGCAGGCCGCCTACGCCTCCGAGATCATCCGCGCGGGCATCATCGGCGTCGACCAGGGCCAGCACGAGGCGGCTGCGGCGCTCGGGCTGCCCAAACACCGTCAGCAGCGCCGGATCATCCTGCCGCAGGCCATGCGCACGATCGTGCCGACGGCCGTGAACGAGATCATCGGTCTGGTCAAGGGCACGTCCGTGGTCTACGTGCTGGCCTACGGCGAGCTGTTCTACATCGTCGGCGTCATCTATGGCCGCAACCTGCGCGTCGTCCCGCTGCTCCTGGTCGCCGGCGTCTGGTACCTCGTCCTGACGACGGTGCTCACGGTCGTCCAGTACTACCTCGAGCGGCACTACGCGAAGGGCGCGCTGCGCCAGCTGCCTCCGACCCCGATCCAGAAGGCGCGCTGGAGCCTCGGCGTGACGTGGTCCCGCGTGACGGGCCGCCCGCTGCCCCGAGACCTCCCACCCGGCTACGCCCGGGGTGCCCGCAACATCCTCGTCCGCACGTCGCGCGCGTCGATCGGCGGTGCCCTCTGATGGCCGCTGGTCTCGTCGAGGTGCGCGGCGTGCACAAGGCCTACGGGACGCTCGAGGTGCTCGACGGCATCGACCTGACGGTCCAGCCCGGCGAGGTCACCGTGATCCTCGGGCCGTCGGGCTCGGGCAAGTCGACGCTGCTGCGGGCGATCAACCACCTGGAGAAGGTCGACCGCGGCCTGATCTCCGTGGACGGTGACCTGATCGGCTACCGGCGTCGGTCCGACGGCGCGCTGCAGGAGCTCAAGGAGAAGGACGTGCTGGCCCAGCGGACCCGGATCGGGTTCGTGTTCCAGAACTTCAACCTCTTCCCGCACCTGACCGCGCTGGAGAACGTCGTCGAGGCACCGATCTCGGCGCAGCACCGACCGCGTGCCGAGGTGCTGGTCGAGGCCCGAGCACTGCTCGAACGGGTCGGGCTGTCGGACAAGGCCGACGCCTACCCGCGGCAGCTCTCCGGCGGCCAGCAGCAGCGCGTGGCGATCGCCCGGGCGCTCGCGGTCAAGCCGGCGGTCGTGCTCTTCGACGAGCCGACGTCCGCGCTCGACCCGGAGCTCGTCGGCGAGGTGCTCGACGTCATCCGCGACTTGGCAGCCACCGGCACGACGCTGGTGGTGGTGACGCACGAGATCGGCTTCGCCCGCGAGGTGGCCACGTCGATCGTCTTCATGGACAGCGGCCGGATCGTCGAGCAGGGCTCACCGGCCCAGGTGCTCGACGCCCCGCAGCACGCCCGCACCAAGGCCTTCCTGGACAAGGTGCTCTGACCTTCGTCGCCCATCCCCGGTCGACGCCTGACCGGTGCGCGCCCGCGCACCGCCCCACCGAGAGAGAGAACTCCCGTGACCTCACCCCTGAACCGCTCCCGGCTCCTGAGCGCGCTGGCCGTCGTGCCCCTGTTGGCGCTCGCCGCGTGCAGCGGATCGGCCGCCGCGGACGATGACGCAGCCGCACCCCCCGCGTCCGCAGCGGCCCCTGCCGCGCTCAAGGTCAACACGACCGTGAACCAGGACCGCGTGACCACCACGAAGGACGACGCGGCCATCGCACTCCTTCCCGACGCCGTCAAGAAGGCCGGCGTGCTCAAGGTCGCGACCACCGCGAGCGGCCTGCCGCCCCTGGGCTTCCTCGCCGACGACGACAAGACGCCGATCGGCAACGAGCCCGACGTCGCCAACCTCGTGGCCGACGCCCTGGGCCTCAAGCTCGACCTGGAGGTCAAGGCCTGGGCGGACTGGCCGCTCGCGGTGCAGTCCGGTGACGTCGACGCCGTGATCTCCAACGTCACGGTCACCGAGGAGCGCAAGGAGCTCTACGACTTCTCCTCGTACCGCAACGACCAGCTCGGCTGGCTGACCGCCGCCAACAGCAAGCTCAAGGAGATCACGAAGCCGGCGGACATCGCGGGCCTCAAGGTCGCGGTCGGGTCCGGCACCAACCAGGAGAAGATCCTGCTGGAGTGGAACAAGGAGAACATCGCCGCCGGCCTGAAGCCGATCGACGGTGGTGAGCCGCAGTACTACGACCAGTACCCCGACGTGCTGCTCGCCCTGCAGTCCGGCCGCGTCGACACGTACATCGGCCCGAACGCGACCGCCGCGTACAGCGCGGGGACCGCACCGGACCAGTACAAGGTCGTCGGCACCCTGAACGGCGGCTGGCCGGCCACCGCGCAGATCGCTGTGGGCACCCTCAAGGGCTCCGGTCTGGCCGCGGCGGTGACCGCGGCGCTCAACCACGCGATCGACGACGGCTCCTACGCCAAGGTGCTCGCGCGCTGGGGTCTGCAGGCCGAGGCGATCGACAAGTCGCAGACGAACCCCCCGGGTCTGCCCAAGACCAGCTGACCACCTTGGACCGAGTGCCCCCAGAGGCGCTCGAGCGGTGGCCGGTCGAGGTCGGGGGACGCTCGACCGGCCACCGTGTTTCTGTCCGTCTGCTTGGTCGCACCGGAGGAGCCCGAATGGAGAACGTCGACCACCTGGTGATCGGCGGCGGCGTGATGGGCTCGGCCGCGGCCTGGCAGCTGGCCCGCCGCGGCCGGTCGGTGGTGCTGCTCGAGCGTTTCTCGACGGGTCACGTGCAGGGCGCCTCGCACGGCGCGTCGCGCATCTACCGGCAGACGTACGACCGCGCCGAGTACCTCGACCTGACCATCGAGGCGCTCGGTCTCTGGCGCCAGCTCGAGGACGCGACCGGCGCGCAGCTGCTGACGATCACCGGCGGCGTCAGCCACGGGTCGCCCGCCCCGTCGCTGCTCGCAGCATTCGCCGCCCGGGGCATCGCCCACGAGCTGCTCTCGCCGGCCCAGGCCGCGGAACGCTGGGGCGGCATGCGGTTCGAGGGTGCCGTGCTGCACGAGACCGTGACCGCGGGCCGTCTGCACGCCGACCGCGCGGTGGCCGCCCTGCAGCAGGCCGCGCGTGCCGAGGGTGCCGACGTCCGCCACGGCGTCCGCGTGCGCGACCTCGTCTCCCGCGCCGACGGTGTGCTGGTCGAGACGTCCGACGGACCGGTCCGCGCGCGCCGCGTCGTGCTGGCCGTCGGGGCGTGGACCAGCGAGCTGCTCGGCCGCCCGGTCCCGCTCGTCGTGACGCAGGAGCAGCCGGCCCACTTCGACCTCGCCTACCCGGCGGACTGGCCCTCCTTCACGCACCAGCCTCTCGGTGTACATCCGTACCCCAGCGGAACGTACGGACTGCTCACGCCGGGCGAGGGCGTCAAGGTCGGGTTCCACGCCGTGGGCCCCGTGACCCACCCGGACCACCGGACGTTCACCCCGGAGCCCGGCCAGCTGGCGCTCCTGCAGCGGTACGCCGAGCAGTGGATGCCGGGTGTCGACCCGGGCACCCCGCACCCGATCTCGTGCACGTACACCACCACCCCCGACCACGACTTCATCCTCGACCGCCGCGGTCCCCTCGTGGTCGCCGCCGGCTTCTCCGGTCACGGCTTCAAGTTCGGTCCCGCGATCGGCCGCGTGCTCGCCGACCTCGCCGACGAACCCGTCGACGAACCCGTCCGCGCCTCCGACGGCGCGTTCCATCTGTCCCGTCTCGTCCTTCAGGAGTCCCGATGAGTCCCACGAACCGCGTCCCGCTGTCGGTCCTCGACCTGGCACCCGTGTGGGAGGGCGGAACCGGTCTCGAGGCCCTCCAGGCGTCGCTCGAGCGTGCGCGCCTGGTCGAGCGGCTCGGCTACCGGCGCATCTGGTTCGCGGAGCACCACCTGGCACCCGGTGTCGCCTCCGCGGCGCCGGGGGTGCTCGCGGCCCTGGCCGCCGGCGTGACCTCGACGCTGCGCGTCGGCTCGGCCGCGGTCCTTCTCGGCTCGACCAGCCCGGTGGTGGCCGCGGAGCAGTTCGGCACGATCGCCGCCGCATACCCCGGCCGCGTCGACCTCGGCCTGGGGCGCGCGGCGTTCCCGCCACCGCCTGCGGACAAGACCGCCCCCGCGGTCATCCCGGAACGGGCCCACGGCGCCACCGAGGACCGGGTGGTCGACGGGCTGCTGGTGCCGGCCGACCCGCCCTTCAGCTTCCGCGACCCCGACCTGCTCACGCGGTTCGTCGCGCAGCAGCGGTACCTGAGCGCGGGCCGCACGCCGGGCACGTTCACCGACGAGCTGCGGACGGTGCTCGACCTGCAGGCCGGCACCGCGTTCGCCGACGACGGCCGCGACGCCCTGAGCCCCGCGGTGCACGGTGCGGACTTCGACCTGTGGGTGCTCGCGTCCAGCGCGGGAGAGAGCGCCCGGGTCGCCGGCGAGCTCGGACTGCCGCTCGCGGCGAACTACCACGTGAGCCCGTCGACGGTTCTGGAGACGGTGGCCGCCTACCGGGAGGCGTTCCGGCCCGGCGTGCTCGACGAACCGTACGTCGTCGTGTCCGCGGACGTGCTCGTCGCCGGCACCGTCGAGCGCGCCGAGGCGCTGGCGGACCCGTTCGCCGCGTGGGTCCTGTCGATCCGTTCCGGGGCGCGTGCGATCCCGTACCCGCGGCCCGGCACGACGACGCCGTGGGACGAGCGGTCGGACGACGAGCGGGCGCTCCTGCGCGACCGCATCGTGTCGCGCCTCGTCGGGGATGCTTCCTCCGTCGTGGCGGGGCTCGACGCGCTCGTCCGGGCCACCGGCGCCGACGAGCTGGTGCTCACCACGATCACCCACGACCCGGCCGACACCGCCCGCTCCTACGAGCTGCTGGCGCGTGCGTGGTCCTCGTCCGCCGCGAACGAGCTCGTGGGCGCCGCAGCCGCAGCCTCGTAGCGGAGGAACGGAGGAACGGAGGAACGGAGGAACGGAGGAACGGAGCTGGACGCGACACGACCCGCCGGGTGCGAACCCCGGCGGGTCGTGTCTGTCGTGCTGGCGACTCAGACGGCGGTGCTGTCGCCGATCCGGTGGTACGTGCGGTCGTGATAGACCAGCGGCAGGGCGTCCTGGCGGATCCCGTGCTCGAGGGCGCGGACGGACACCAGGTAGGACTCGCCGACGGGTGCGCGCTGCACGATGCGGCCGCGGACCCACGAGACGGCGCCGTCGACCACGGCCTCCCCCGACTCCAGCGCGGTCCAGCCGCCCTCCGCGAACCGGTCGATGCCGCTGGTCGCGAAGCGCGCGGACACGTCGTCCTGGCCGGAGGCGAGGAAGCTGATCGTCAGCGTGCGGGCGCGGGACAGCGGCGCCCACGACGAGGACGTCGACGCGAGCGAGAACGCGAGCAGGGGCGGCTCGGCGGACACGGAGATCACGGAGGTGGCCGTGAACCCGACGTGCCGTCCGTCGTCGACGAACGCCACGACCGCGACACCGGCGGGGTGCCGGCGGAAGACGTCCTTGTACGCGGCGGGGGACAGCTGCGGTTCGTCCTGCTGCACGAGGTCGTCCTGGAGGTGTCGAAGGATCTCGGCGGTCATCGGTCTGCTCCCACGAGCGTGTCGGACAGGGCGTGTCGCAGCGGGGTGGAGGCCCGTTCGAGCCAGCGGTCGATGGTCGGGTCGACGTCGGTGAGGTCCGCCTCGGTCAGGGTGAGCGACCGGGTGGGCACCGTGGCGCCGAGCTCGACCAGCAGGGGGCGCAGGTGCACCTCGCCGACGAGGGCGTGCGCCGGGTTGCCGGAGATGACCAGCGGCACCGCGACGACGCCCGCCAGGCCGTCCGGGCCGTACAGGTCCAGGAAGGACTTGAGCAGCCCCGTGTACGAGGCTTTGTAGACGGGTGTCGCCACGACGAGCAGCCGGGCCTGCGCCACGGTCGCCACGGCGGGGTTCAGGAGCGTGCGGTCCGCGGTGAACAGCTGGTGCCCGATCGTCGCGAGGTCGATGGACGTCACCTCGACGCCGAGCCTCCCGGCCACGCGCTGCGCGGCGGTGAGGGTCCGCGACCCGGGGCGGGGATTGCCGACGAGGGCGACGACGGAGGGTTCTGGCTGGTGGACCACGGTGGATCTCCTACTCTGCACGCGTGCCGTGCTCCTGACCTGGCACGCGTTTTGTAGCAACGTCGGCACTCCCGGCAAGGGCTTGCGTGGGGAATCCCGAATGACGGACACGTCGTGCGAGCTCCCGTCGGCAGACGAACGACGGCAGGATGCATGTCGAGATCGCGGGCGTGGCTCCGACCCGTGGGTGAGGGCCGGGCCGAGGCGGTCCGACGACGAGCCAAGGAGCGCACCGTGAAGTACATGCTGCTGATGAGGTACCACGTCGAGGGCGTCCCGCCGATCGACACCTGGGCGCCCGAGGACCTCGTGCGTCACATCCAGTTCCAGCGGGACCTCGACGCGTCCCTCGTGGCCAGCGGCGAGCTCGTCGGTGCCGAGGGGCTCGCGTGGCCCGACGACGCCAAGCTCGTCCGCAGCGACGGCGCGCAGCCGCCGGTCGTCACAGACGGGCCGTTCGCGGAGTCGAAGGAGTTCCTGGCGGGGTTCTGGACCGTCGACGTCGAGAGCGAGGCCCGCGCGATCGAGATCGCGGCCCTCGCCTCGGCGGCGCCCGGACCCGCGGGCGTGCCGATCCAGCAGGTCATCGAGGTCCGCGCCGTGATGGAGGCTCCCGACGTCGCCGAGTGAGGACGTGCTCGACGAGGACCTGCTGCGCGCGCTCGCGCCGCAGGTCCTCGCCGTGCTGGTCCGCCGCTCGGGCGATCTCGCCGACGCGCAGGACGCCCTCCAGGAGGCGCTGCTGGCGGCCGCGACGCAGTGGCCCGTCGACGGAGTGCCCGACAACCCGCACGGCTGGCTGGTGGTCGTCGGCCAGCGCCGGCTCGTGGACGGCTGGCGTGCGCAGGAGTCGCGACGACGCCGCGAGGAGCTCGTCGCGCCGTCCGAGGTCGTGCCGGATCCGCCCTCCGCGCACGACGACTCGTTGCTGCTCCTGTTCGGCTGCTGCCATCCCGCGCTGTCGCCCGCGTCGGCGATCGCGCTCACCCTTCGCTCGGTCGGCGGCCTGACCACGGCCGAGATCGCGCGGGCGTTCCTGGTCCCCGAGGCCACGATGGCGCAGCGCCTGAGCCGGTCCCGGCGGACGCTGCGCGAGCTCGACGAACCGTTCCGGATGCCGTCGGCGGACGAGTACGCCGGGCGGCTGCGGGCCGTCCTGCGGGTGCTCTACCTCATGTTCAACGAGGGCTACGCGAGCACGTCGGGCCTGCTGGTGGCCCGGACCGACCTGGCCGTCGAGGCCCTGCGGCTCACGCGCGCGCTGCAGGTCAGCCTTCCCGACGACCCGGAGGTCGCCGGGCTGCTGGCGTTGGTCCTGCTCACCGACGCCCGCCGCGCCGCCCGGACAGGCCCGCACGGTGAGCTCGTCCCGCTCGACTCCCAGGACCGGTCCCGGTGGGACGCGGCGATGATCGCCGAGGGTGTCGCCCTGGTCGAAGCGGCCCTGCCGCGCGGGGCGGTGGGCGAGTACCAGCTGCAGGCGGCGATCGCGGCGGTGCACGACGAGGCGTCCTCGACAGACGAGACGGACTGGCCGCAGCTGCTCGCGCTCTACGGCCTGCTCGAGGGCATGACCGGCAACCCGATGGTGACCCTGAACCGGGCGGTGGCCGTCGCGATGGTGCACGGTCCTGCGGCCGGTCTCGCGATCCTGGACACGCTCGACGGGTCGCTCGGGGGGCAGCACCGCCTGCTGGCGGTCCGCGGCCACCTGCTCGAACGTCTGGGCGACCCGGTCGGCGCCGCGGACCTCCTGCTCGCGGCGTCGCGTCGGACGACGAGCGCCGCCGAGCGCGACTACCTGCTGCTCCAGGTGAGCCGGCTGCGTCACCCGTCGTGGTGACAAGGTGGCCGCCGTTGGACCGTTCGGGTGGCCCGATATGTCCGATCTTGCGGGTTTGTCCGATCCGCCCGACGATGAGCTGATCGCACGTCCCGCGACGCAGCGTCGTCTGATCCCAGGCGCCGAGGGAAAGGACCGCCCCGTGCCCGACGAGAAGGATGCTGAGCAGGACCGGATGGAGTCGCCGATCCGTCGGGGCGCGCACGACATCGCGGTCTCCCGCGAGAAGGTGCGGCGCCGGCGAGTCTTCCGCGCCGGGATCCCCATCGTCCTGCTCGAGGTCTACATCGTGGTCCGGGCCCTGACCGGCGGCCGGATCCTGCCCACGCTGCCCACGCTGGACCCTCTCGTCGCCGCGCCCGCGCTGTTCTTCGCCCTGCTGATCGTCATGATGGTGGTGATGCAGTTCGGCGGCTCGCGCTCGCCGCACGTCGTGTACCGCCCCGAGCAGGTCGAGGTGGGTCTCAAGGACGTCATCGGCATCGACCCCGTGCTGGAGGACGTGCGCCGGTCGATCGACCTGTTCCAGACCCACCGCCAGTTCGCGGAGCAGATGGGTGGCACGCCTCGGCGGGGGCTCCTGTTCGAGGGGCTGCCCGGTACCGGCAAGACGATGACCGCCAAGGCGATGGCCGCCGAGGCCGGCGTCCCGTTCCTGTTCGTCTCGGCGACGTCGTTCCAGTCGATGTACTACGGCGCGACCGCCAAGAAGATCCGCTCCTACTTCAAGGCGCTGCGCAAGGCCGCGCGCGCCGAGGGTGGGGCGATCGGGTTCATCGAGGAGATCGACGCGATCGCGACGGCGCGCGGCGGTATGGCGTCGGCGTCCGCGTCGTTCGTCGGGAGCCCTTTCGACCTCCTGCGGCACCCGCGGACCGTCACCAACGCCGTCGTCTCCGAGGGTACGGGCGGCGTGGTGAACGAGCTCCTCGTGCAGATGCAGTCGTTCGACGAGCCGACCGGCGGCGACAAGTTCGTCAACTGGTTCATCGCCCGCGCCAACCTGCTCATGCCGGCGACCCGGCAGCTGAAGCAGCGCAAGCCCGCCAAGGCCCCCATCCTGCTGATCGCCGCCACCAACCGCGCCGACTCCCTGGACCCGGCGCTGCTGCGGCCCGGTCGTTTCGACCGGCGCCTGACGTTCTCGCCGCCCGACGCGCACGGCCGTCGCGCGCTCGTCGACCACTTCCTGGCCACCCGCTCGACCGACGTCGAGCTCGAGGACCCCATGCTGCGCGACCGGCTGGCCGCGGCGACGAACGGCTGGACGCCCGTGATGATCGAGCACCTGCTCGACGAGGCGCTGGTCAACGCGCTGCGGCGCGGCTCGCTGCTGATGACGTTCGCCGACGTCGAGCGTGCCCGCATCACCGAGATGATCGGCATCGGGAGCCCCGTCGCCTACACGGCCGCGGAGCAGGCGCTCATCGCCACCCACGAGGCCGGCCACGCGGTCACCGCGTGGCTCGTCGCGCCGAACCGCACGCTCGAGGTGCTGACGATCATCCGACGCGGCGACGCGCTCGGCCTGCTCGCTCACAGCGACTGCGAGGAGGTCTGGACGCACTCGCACTACGACCTGCGCGCCCTCGTCCAGATCGCGATGGGCGGCTGGGTGGCCGAGGAGCTGTTCTTCGGTCAGACCAGCACCGGACCGGCCGGGGACCTCGCCGCCGCGACCCGGACCGCGGCCCAGATGGTCGGTGCCGCCGGCATGACCGGCTCGCTCATCTCGTTCGCCGCCACGCCGCACGACCTGGTCTCTGCCGTGCTCAGCGACGCGACCGCTCGCCAGCAGCTCGAGGGCGTGCTCGACGAGGCTCGCAGCACGGTCCGCCGGCTCCTGTCCAAGCACCGGCACCTGGTCGAGGCGCTCCGCGACGCCCTGCTCGATCGCTACGAGCTGATCGGTGTCGAGATCACGGACGTGCTCGAGGCGGCCGCGCAGCGCCAGGAGCAGCTGGCCGAGCAGGTCGAGGCCGACAACCGGGCAGCCGTCGCCGCCGGTGCCGCCGCCGCCGTCGCTGCTGCAGCGGAGCGCCTCCGGGTCGCCTGACCGCTCAGACCCCCGCTCCGGTGCCTTAACCTTCGGGACGTGCCCGAGGGTCATACCGTCCACCGCATCGCCCGCCAGCTCGGGCTCGACCTGATCGGTCGCCGGCTGGCGGTCAGCTCGCCCCAGGGTCGGTTCGCGGCCGGGGCGCGACGCCTCGACGGGCAGGTGCTCGTGGCGTCGCGAGCGGTCGGCAAGCAGCTCTTCCTCGAGTTCGAGTCGGGCGACGTGCTCCGCGTCCACCTGGGCCTGTACGGCGCCTGGGACTTCTTCGGCCGGTTGACTCCGCTCACGCCCGGCGTCGTCCCGCGAGGGAGCATGGGCGCGCCACGCCTGCGTCGGGCGGTCCGGATGGGCGAGGACGAGCGCGAGGTGCCCGCCGGCGGGCCGTCGTCCGAGGAGTCGACGGGATTCCCACCCGCGCCCGTGGGGCAGGTTCGCGTCCGACTCGCCTCGGCCGAGACCGTCGCCGACCTGCGCGGCCCGTCCGCGTGCGAGGTCCTCGACCCGGCCGAAGCTGCCGCCGTCGTCGCCCGGCTCGGCCCCGACCCGGCCGCCGACCTGGCTGACTGGCGCGGGGCAGCGGCGGGGGGCGACGCATCGGCGTCGGTGATGGGCGCCGGCCCGGCGCGCGACGTGATGGTCGACCGCCTGACCTCTCGCTCGGTTGCGGTCGGGCAGCTGCTCATGGACCAGACGGTGGTGGCGGGCATCGGCAACATCTACCGGGCCGAGCTCCTGTTCCGGGCCCGCCTCGACCCGCACACCCCGGGTCGGCGCGTGCCCACGGACGTCGCCGGAGCGCTCTGGGACGACTGGGCGCTGCTCCTGGCCGACGGCATCCGCACCGGCGTGATCGTCACCCGTGACCTCTCGCCCGAGGACCGCTCCGCAGCTCTCACCGACCCGACCCGGCGCAACTGGGTCTACCACCGCACCGGCCTGCCCTGCCTGGTCAGCGGCACGCCGGTGGTCGTGGAGGTGCTGGCCGGCCGCAACCTGTACTGGTGCCCCACCTGCCAGCAGTAGCCGACGTCGAGTCAGGACGGCGGGTCGAGGGCCAGGAGGCGACGCCACGCTCGGTGGTGCTCGACGGTCACGCCTTCGTAGCCGGGCAGCTCACCGAACGCGTCGCGAACCACCATCGTCTCCGCCTCGAGCGCGGCGGGGCCGGCAGACGCGAAGGTGTACTGCGGGCCTCCGGCGACCTGTGCGGTGTCGGTCTCGACGCCGACGGTGAACGGCAGGCCGGCGGCGGAGGCTGCGACGACGGCCGGTCCGGCCAGCGAGACCACGCCGGACGGTCCGCCGGCGTGATCGGCGAACGCGACGACAGCGACCCGGGACACCAGGGGCAGGACCGCGTCGAGCACGGTCCCGTCGCGGTACCGCTCGTGCGCGAGCCACCACGGCAGGTCGACACCGATGGCGACGGACGAGCCGACGAGTGCCAGGAGTGCGAGCCACTGGTCGACGACGAGCGCCCGCGAGGAGGTCCAGGCGGGGGTGGTCCAGGGCTCGACGTCCAGCTGCACGGTGACGCCGTCGGGCAAGGCGGCCGAGCGCGCGGCGGCCAGCGCCCAGGTGACGGCCAACGACGGCTGCCCGAGCCACCCCGGATCGCCGCCGAGCGGACTGACCTGCACGGACGCGTCGTGCAGGGTCGAGCATGCGGCGGCGAACCAGTCACCCACCGGCCCCTCGTCGGCAGCCCAGGGTGCGGACAGGAACACCCGCGTCAGGCCGCGCGAGGTGCAGAACGCGACGAGCGACGACACCGAAGCGGGCTCGTACGCGCGGCCGCGGGCATCCGCCGACGGGAGCACGGGGTTGTCCCACGCCCACATCGAGGTGAGCGCGGAACCGGTCATCAGCCGGCGTCGTGGGCCGACGGGAACGCCAGCTCGCCGACCGGCACCTCGACCGCCAAGGTGTTCGCGCGGGTGGCCAGCGGGCAGGTCCAGGCGGGGTTGTAGGCGCACGACGGGTTGTAGGCGAAGTTGAGGTCGACGACGAGCCGGTCGCCGGCCATCCCGTGGTCCGCGCCCTTGACGGTGTCCAGCACGTACCGGCCGCCGCCGTAGGTCGAGGACCCGGCCAGGGCGTCGCGCACCGGCAGGAACAGGCCACCCGCGTAGGTCTTGAGCGACCACACGGCCAGCGACCCGAGCTCGCCGAGCTGGACCGTCCCGATGCGCTCGAACGGGACGACGCCGTCGGTCGCGGTCGCCACGTCCATCCGCTGCTGGCCCGCCGGCTCCAGGACGGCCTCGAACCGGTACGCCGGGTCGTACGGTGCGACGTCCAGCCCGGCGAACGACGCCGACGCGACGACGTCGAGGGGCGACGCGGGGTGGGTGGCGAACAGCTCGTCGCGCTGCTGCACCCACACGCCGTGCGCGGCGGCCGGGTCGCCGGCGGCGATCCGTCGGACGTCGGCGTACATCTGGGCGACGCGGCGGCGCCAGTCGGCGATGGCCACGGGTTCGAAGGCCGAGGCGGGGGCTGTCACGGGCACCACGGTCGCACGTGGGAGCCATGAAGAGCGAACGGCGAGGATGTGTGAGGGTGGACTCCATGGATCTGCGCATCTTCGTCGAGCCCCAGCAGGGCGCCACCTACGACGACCAGCTCGCCGTCGCCAAGACCACCGAGGACCTCGGTTTCGACGCCTTCTTCCGCTCCGACCACTACGTCCGGATGGGCGCGGGAGATCCCGGGCCCGGTCCGACGGACTCCTGGACGACCCTGGCCGGTCTCGCGCGCGAGACGAGCCGGATCAAGCTCGGCACGCTGGTCTCGTCGGCAACCTTCCGCCACCCGGGGATCCTCGCGATCCAGGTGGCGCAGGTGGACCAGATGTCGGGCGGCCGGGTCGAGCTGGGTCTCGGTGCCGGCTGGTTCGAGCGGGAGCACGCGGCGTACGGCATCCCGTTCCCGGCGCAGCGGTTCGGCCTGTACGCGGAGCAGCTCGAGATCATCACCGGCCTGTGGAAGGCGACCGAGCCGTTCAGCTTCCACGGCGAGCACTACGACCTGACCGACTCGCCCGCGCTGCCGAAGCCCGCCCATGACATCCCCGTGATCGTCGGCGGGAGCGGCGCCACGAAGACGCCCGCGCTGGCCGCCAGGTTCGCCGCGGAGTTCAACCTGAACTTCCCCGCGCCGCAGGACGTCGAGGCGCGGATCGCGGTGCTGCGTGCGGCGTGCGAGGCGGCGGGTCGCGACCCGGAGACCCTCACGATCTCGGTCGCCAACGTGCTGTGCGCGGGTGCCGACGACGCGGAGGTGGCTCGCCGTGCGGCGGCGATCGGCCGGGACGTCGAGCAGCTGCGCGCGGACGGCTTCGCGGGCACGCCATCGGCGATCGTCGACCGGATCGGCGACTTCGGGAAGCTCGGCGTCACCCGCGTCTACCTGCAGGTGCTCGACCTGCAGGACCTGGACCACCTGGCGTTCGTGGCGGCCGAGGTGGCTCGTCAGCTCTGAGCGGTCGCCAGCGACGACGCGGAGGGCTCGACCGACGGATCGGCGCGCGGCGCGCGGACGAGCACGACGACCGTGTGCACGAGCAGGACGACGAGGGCGACGTTGCGCGCGGCGAGGACCAGCGTCACGCCCGGGCCCTTGTTGACGATCTCGCTGTAGAGCCACGGGAACACGATCTGCGTCGCCGCCGCAACGCCGAGCGTGATCCAGGCGGTGGCCTTCCAGCCGGGCAGGCGCAGGGCGAGGGCGACGGCGACGGGGGCTGCGAGCCAGGTGATGTACTGCGGCGAGCCCACCTTGTTGAACACGAGCAGCACGAGCGTGAACAGCATCGCGCCGCGGATCAGCATCTCCGTGCGCGCCAGGCCGCCAGCCCACAGGGCCGCGCCGATCCGTTCGCGACGCCACCAGAGCAGCAGCACGGCGAGCACGACGGCGATCGGCTGCAGGATGCCGAGGACGTTCGCGGCGGTCTGCGTGCCGGGTCCGACGATCTCCCAGGTGACGATCGGCTCGTTCAGGAACGAGTGGATCTGCGACGTGAACAGCCCTGCCAGGATCCACGGCGTGGCGCCCGGCGACTCGATCTGCAGCCCGCGCTTGTCCTGCTCGGTGAGGAACGAGGCGATGTGCGAGACGCCGCCGCCGAGCGCGACCGCGCCGACGATCACTGCCGTCACCAGAGCGGCGGGCACCACGACGCTGCGCCAGGGCCGGCGCACGGCGAAGAACATCGGCAGCAGCAGCACGCCAGGCGCGATCTTGACCCAGGCGGCGGCCGTCAGCAGCGAGGTCGCGATGCGCGGGTGGTTGAGCGCGACGGCCAGCGCGACGACGACCATCGGTGCGACGACGCCGTCGAGTCGACCCATGGCGATCGGCCCGAGCAGCAGCAGGAACGCCAGCCACCACCAGGCGCCCATGGTCGTGCCGCCGCTGTCCTGACGATCGGGCCGCGGCACGCGCAGCAGGAACGCGAGCGCGATGGCGTTCAAGGCCGTGACCATGAGCGCCCACACGGTCGCGTACTGCGACCCCCGCCCGGTCCCACCGATCGCGGCGGCGAGCATCGGCAGGATGGCGCCGGCCGGGTACACCCACGGGCCGGAGAGCACCGGCCAGTCCCCGCCGTGCAGCCCGAGCCACATCCAGTACCGGTAGAGCTCGAGGTCCCAGAAGGCCTTCTGGGGGATCCACACGAGGCCGACGAACGCCAGCCAGGCGTGCACCACGACGAACGAGACCCAGACGGCGCGCTTGGACTGCAGCAGGTGACGCAGCGGAACCTCCCAGGACGTGACCCGTGCGGGGCCGTGCGGTGCGGCTGCCAGGGTAGCCCGCGAGCCTGTGCGGCGCGGACGAACCGGACGCCCACCCGGAGGATCAGCCCGGGCGGTCAGCCGGCGGGCGTCGGCGCCGGGGTCTGGGCGGTCGAGGCGAACTGCTCGTACGGGATGCACCCGGCGGGCGCGACGAGCGGCACGGCGGGGTCGAGCTGGACCTGGTCGACGGCCTTGAGCTGCACGAACTTGGCGCCGATCGCGACGTTGACCGTCGCGTCCTCGCTGGCGAGCGGGAACAGGACGGCGCCGTCGAAGTGCGCCAGCAGCGTGTACGCCTGGGCGACGCCGTTCTTCCCGAACGAGATGCGCGCGACCCCGTCGTAGCTGTCGACCGTGTCGACGGTGCCGATCGTGAACCCGCGTGCCTTCAGGTCGGCGGCGGTCGCGGCGGCCAGGCCCGAGCGGTTCGTCGCGTTGTTCACGTTGACCACCACGGAGGCCGCCGCCACGGGCAGCGCTCCGACGGGCGGGCACGGGTACGCCACGGCGGCCTCGGTGGCTGAGGGCGCCTGCGCGATCGCGCGGTCGAGGCCGGGCAGGTCGAGGTTGCCGGTGTAGACGGCCGCGGCGCCCAGGCCGACGAGCGCCAGACCAGCGAGCAGGACGCCGAAGATCACGGCCTGCCGTTCGTGCATGTGCCGTCGGCGCAGCTGGCGGTTCCGGTCGATCTCGCTCATGACGCGGGCACCTGCGCAGGGACGGCATCGCTGGGCAGCACGAGCACCCGGGCGTGCAGGACGGGCCGCTGGTGCAGCGCGGCCCGGACCGCCCGGTGCAGACCGTCCTCGAGGTACAGGACCCCGCGGTACTGGACCACGTGCGCGAACATGTCGCCGTAGAACGTGGAGTCCTCCGCGAGCAGCGCGTCGAGGTCCAGCGTGCGCTTCGTGGTGGTGAGCTCGTCGAGCCGGACCTGCCGCGGGGCGACCTCGGCCCACTGCTTGGTCGTGGTGAGGCCATGGTCCGGATAGGGCCTGCCCTCGCCCACGGCCTTGAAGATCACCTGGGGAGTCTAAGGGGAGCGGGCCCCGCAGGGGCGACGTCCGCGCATCATCACCCGCACGCGACAGGATCCGGCAAGGATCGGCGGCTGGTCGTCAAGGATCCGTCAAGACCGCCGTCGGTGCCCGGACGGCGGCGTAGACCGGCGGGTGCGGCTCCGTGCGGGCCGCCGGGAGCGAGTCTCCCGCCCCTCGTCGAAGGTGCACCATGGACCTCGCCTACGTCGCGCTCACCGTGACGTTCTTCGCCGCCGTCGCCCTGCTCGCTCGCCGGGCAGACCACTCATGAGCTGGGACCTGGCGGCGCTGCTGCTCGCCGGAGCGCTCCTGGTGTACCTGGTGGTCCAGCTGCTGCGGTCGGACAAGGTCCGATGACCGCCGTCCTCCAGGTCGCCGTCGTCGTGCTGGTGCTCGTCCTGGCGTACCGGCCGCTCGGCGACCACCTGTACCGGTCGGTGAGCACCACCGAGCACCTGGCCGTGGAGCGTGCCGGGTACCGCGTCATGCGCGTGGATCCCGACGCCGAGCAGCGCTGGAGCACTTACCTGATGTCGGTGCTCGGCTTCTCGCTCGCCTCGGTGCTCGTCCTGTTCGGCCTGGCGCGGCTGCAGGACCACCTGCCCATGGGTGCCCCGGCGATGGACCCCGCCGGCGCCTGGAACACGGCGGTCTCGTTCGTCACCAACACCAACTGGCAGTGGTACTCGGGCGAGGTCGCCGCGGGAAACCTGATCCAGATGGCCGGGTTCGCGGTGCAGAACTTCCTGTCCGCCGCAGTCGGTGTCGCGGTCGTCGCGGCCCTCGCCCGGGGCTTCGCACGCTCGGGGTCCGACGGACGGGTGGGCAACTTCTGGGCCGATCTCGTCCGCGTCACGGTCCGTGTGCTGCTGCCCCTCGCGTTCGTCGCCGCGATCGTGCTGGTGGCCGGCGGAGTCATCCAGAACCTCCACGACAACTCGGCGACCCTCACCACGCTCGCCGGCGGATCGCAGCACGTGCTCGGGGGTCCGGTGGCCTCCCAGGAGGCGATCAAGGAGCTGGGCACCAACGGCGGCGGCTTCTTCAACGCCAACTCGGCACACCCCTACGAGAACCCGGCGCCGTGGACCAACGCGTTCGAGGTGATCCTGCTGCTGGTCATCCCGTTCAGCCTGCCGCGGATGTTCGGCCGCTTGGTCGGGGACCGTCGGCAGGGCAACGCGATCCTCGCTGCGATGGTGTCGCTCTGGGTCGCCGCGGTCGGTTTCCTCACCTGGGCGGAGCTGGCCGGCGCGGGCGACGCGGCGCGCGCCGCGGGCGGTGCGCTGGAGGGCAAGGAGACGCGTCTCGGCGAGGCGGCCACGGCGTTGTTCGCGGCGTCGACGACCATGACGTCGACCGGCGCGGTGAACTCGATGCACGACTCGTTGACCGCGCAGGGCGGCGGCGTCGCCATGCTCGGGATGCTGCTCGGCGAGGTCGCGCCCGGCGGCGTCGGGAGCGGCCTCTACGGGATGGTGATCCTCGCCATCGTCGCCGTGTTCCTGGCCGGGTTGATGGTCGGCCGGACGCCCGAGTACCTGGGCAAGAAGATCGGCCGCGAGGAGATCACGCTCGTCGCGCTCGCGGTGCTGACCATGCCGGCGGTGGTGCTCGTCGGGTCCGCGATCGCCATCTCGGTGCCGGCCGGGCTGGCCGGACAGCTGAACACCGGGCCGCACGGGCTGTCGGAGATCGTCTACGCGTTCGCGTCGGCCGGCAACAACAACGGCTCCGCGTTCGCGGGGCTCGGCGTCGGCACGACGTTCTACAACACGCTGCTCGGGATCGCGATGCTCGTCGGCCGGTTCGTGCCGATCGCGCTCGTGCTCGCGCTGGCCGGACGGCTCGCGCGCGCCCGACGCGTCCCCGAGTCCGCCGGGACGCTGCCCACGCACACGCCCCTGTTCGTCGGCCTCCTGGTCACGGTGACGCTCGTCGTCGTCGGGCTGACCTTCGTCCCCGTCCTGTCCCTCGGTCCGGTCGTGGAGTCCCTCTCATGAGCACGACACTCACGCACGCTCCCACGCCGGCGAAGCAGGCGACCCGCGCGCTGTCCGCCGCCCAGATCGTCGGCGCGCTGCCGGGCGCGCTGCGTGGCCTCGACCCTCGCTCGCTCTGGGACGCGCCCGTCCTGTTCGTCGTCGAGGTCGGCGCGGCCGTCACCACCGTCCTGGCCGTCGCCGACCCCACCGCGTTCGCGTGGGCGATCGCGGTCTGGCTGTGGCTCACCATCCTCTTCGCGACGTTGGCCGAGTCGATCGCCGAGGGGCGCGGCAAGGCGCAGGCGGCCTCCCTGCGGGCGACGCAGCGCGAGACGACCGCCCGGCTCGTGCGGTCGCCCGACGGCTGGGTGAGCGGCCTCGCCGGCCTGGAGACGTCCCAGGTGCCGTCGTCCACCCTGCGGGTCGGGGACGTCGTCGTCGTCGAGACCGGTGAGACGATCCCGGGCGACGGCGACGTCATCGAGGGCGTGGCCAGCGTCGACGAGTCGGCGATCACGGGGGAGTCCGCTCCCGTCATCCGCGAGTCCGGTGGCGACCGGTCGGCCGTGACGGGCGGAACCGTGGTCCTGTCCGACCAGATCGTCGCGCGCATCACCGCTCCGGCGGGTCACACGTTCGTCGACCGGATGATCGCTCTGGTCGAGGGCTCGGCCCGGCAGAAGACCCCGAACGAGGTGGCGCTCAACGTCCTGCTCACCACGCTCACGATCGTCTTCCTGCTCGCCGTCGTGACCCTGCAGCCGTTCGCGGTCTACTCGGGTGCGCGCCAGCAGCTGATCGTGCTGGTGGCGCTGCTGGTGTGCCTGATCCCCACGACGATCGGCGCGCTGCTGTCGGCGATCGGGATCGCCGGCATGGACCGGCTGGTGCGGCGCAACGTGCTCGCGATGTCCGGGCGCGCCGTCGAGGCCGCGGGCGACGTGGACGTCCTGCTGCTCGACAAGACGGGCACGATCACGCTCGGCAACCGCCAGGCGGCGGACCTGCTGCCGGCGTCCGGGGTCACGGCCGAGGCGCTCGCCGACGCCGCGCAGCTGTCCTCGATGGCCGACGAGACGCCCGAGGGCCGCTCGGTCCTCGTGCTGGTCAAGGAGCGGTTCGGGCTGCGCGAGCGGCACGACCTGGCGGGCGCCGAGCTGGTGCCGTTCGCCGCCCGGACGCGGATGAGCGGGGTGGACCTGCCGTCTCGCAAGGTCCGCAAGGGCGCGGCCGCCGCGGTCATGCACTGGGTCCGGTCCACCGGCGGCCACCCCGGTGCGGACGTGGCGGCGACCGTCGACGCGATCTCCGCGTCCGGCGGGACCCCGCTGGTCGTCGCGTCGCAGGAGGGCACCGCGCCCGCCCGGGTGCTCGGCGTGATCCACCTGAAGGACGTCGTGAAGGACGGCATGCGGGAGCGGTTCGACGCCCTGCGCGCGATGGGCATCCGCACGGTGATGGTCACCGGCGACAACCCGCTCACCGCGAAGGCCATCGCGGACGAGGCGGGCGTCGACGACTTCCTGGCCGAGGCGACGCCCGAGGACAAGCTCGCGCTCATCCGTCGCGAACAAGAGGGTGGCCGGCTCGTCGCGATGTGCGGCGACGGCACCAACGACGCGCCCGCGCTGGCCCAGGCGGACGTCGGGGTCGCGATGAATACCGGCACGACCGCCGCCAAGGAGGCCGGCAACATGGTCGACCTCGACTCCAACCCGACCAAGCTGCTGGAGATCGTCGAGATCGGCAAACAGCTGCTCATCACGCGCGGGGCGCTGACCACGTTCTCCGTCGCCAACGACGTCGCCAAGTACTTCGCGATCCTGCCCGCCATGTTCGTCGTCGCGTTCCCGCAGCTCGGCGTCCTCAACGTCATGCACCTGAGCAGTCCCCAGTCGGCCATCCTGTCCGCCGTCATCTTCAACGCGCTGGTCATCGTGGCGCTCCTGCCGCTGGCGCTGCGCGGGGTCCGCTACCGGCCGTCGTCCGCGTCGGCACTCCTGCGGCGCAACCTGCTGGTGTACGGCCTCGGCGGCGTGATCGCGCCGTTCGTCGGGATCAAGGTCATCGACTTGCTCGTCACAGCCCTGGGGATGTCCTGATGCGTGAGTCGCTGTCGTTCCTGCGCCAGACCTGGGCAGGGCTGCGCGTCCTGGTCGTGCTGACCGTGCTCCTGGGCGTGGCCTACCCGCTGGCGGTGACGGGGGTGTCGCAGGTGGCACTGCGGTGGCAGGCGAACGGGTCGCTGGTGGCCGCCGACGGGTCGCGGGTCACCGACCGGTCCCGGGCCGTGGGCTCCCTGCTGATCGGGCAGCAGTTCGACGGGCCGCAGTGGTTCCACCCACGGCCGTCCGCCGCCGGCGACGGCTACGACACCCTCGCGTCGGGGGGGTCCAACCTCGGGCCGCTCAACACTGACCTCGTCGCGACGATCGAGCAGCGGCGCGCGGCCGTCGCGGCGCAGGAGGGTGTGCCCGCGGCCGAGGTCGCGCCCGACGCCCTCACCGCATCGGCCTCCGGCCTCGACCCCGACATCTCGCCGGCCTACGCGCAGCTGCAGGTCGCACGGGTGGCCAAGGAGAACGGGCTCGCCGAGGCCGTCGTCGAGGCCCTCGTCGCGAGGACCACCGTGGGCCGCGACCTCGGCGTGCTGGGCGAACCGCGTGTCGACGTGCTGCGACTCAACCTGGCGCTGCGGACAATGGGCTCGTGACCAGCTCACGGCGGGGGAGGCTCACCGTCTACCTCGGTGCGGCCCCCGGCGTGGGTAAGACGTACGCGATGCTCGACGAGGCCCACCGGCGGCTGTCCCGGGGAACGGACATCGTCGTGGGGCTGGTCGAGACGCACGGGCGGGCCGCCACGGCCCTCCAGCTGGACGGGCTCGAGGTGCTCGAGCGGCGCGTGCTGCCGTATCGGGGGTCGACGTTCTCGGAGCTCTCGGTCGAGGCGGTCCTGACCAGGAACCCTGAGGTCGTCCTGGTCGACGAGCTCGCGCACACCAACGTGCCGGGCAGCACGCATGAGAAGCGCTGGCAGGATGTGCACGACCTGCTGGCGGCGGGGATCGACGTGGTCACCACCGTGAACGTGCAGCACCTGGAGTCGCTCAACGACGACGTCGCGGCGATCACCGGCGTGACGCAGCGGGAGACCGTGCCCGACAGCGTGGTGCGCGACGCCGACCAGATCCAGCTGGTCGACCTCTCGCCGGAGGCCCTGCGACGCCGGCTCGCGCACGGCAACGTGTACCGCGCCGAGCAGATCGACGCGTCGCTGACCCAGTACTTCCGCGTCGGCAACCTCACGGCTCTGCGCGAGCTCGCCCTGCTCTGGCTGGCCGACCGGGTGGACGATGCGCTGGCCGTCTACCGCCGCGACCACCGGATCGATCAGCCCTGGCCGGCGCGCGAGCGGGTGGTGGTCGCGGTGACTGGCGGCGCCGAGGTGGACACGCTCGTGCGTCGCGGCGCGCGCATCGCGCAGCGGTCGGCCGGGTCGGAGCTGCTCGCGGTCCACGTGCTCGCGACCGACGGCCTGCCCAGCGCGCCGCCCGCGACCATCGCGGCTCAGCGACAGCTCGTCGAGTCGCTGGGCGGGACGTTCCACACGGTCGTCGGCGAGGACGTGGCCACCGCCGTCGTCGACTTCGCGCGGGGCGTGAACGCCACGATGATCGTCGTCGGCGTGTCCCGACGCAGCCGGCTGCGCGAGGCGTTCTCGGAGTCGAACGGCACCGAGATCGCCCGGCTCGCCGGTGTGATCGACGTGCACCTGGTGACGCACGAACGGGCGCGGGCGGGCCGGCGACGGCTGCGGCGGTCGTCGTTGTCGTCGTCCCGCGTGGTCGCCGGGTGGGCGGTCGCGCTGCTGGGCCCGATCCTGCTCACCTTGCTGCTGCGCGCGTTGCGCGACGTGGTCAGCCTGCCGACCGTGCTCATGCTCTTCCTCGCACTCACGGTGCTGGTCGCACTCGTCGGCGGCCTGTGGCCGGCGATCGTGTCCGCGGTCGTCGGGTTCCTGCTGCTCAACTGGTTCTTCATCGTGCCCACCGGTCACCTGACCATCGAGAAACCGGAGAACGTCCTGGCGCTCGCGGTGTTCGTGCTGGTCGCGGCCGGCGTCGCCTCGGTGGTGGACCTGGCCGCACGCCGCACGGCCGAGGCGTTCCGGGCTCGCGCCGAGGCGTCCGCGCTCACGGCCGTGTCGCGGTCGGTGCTCTCGGGGGAGGACACGGCCGAGGCGCTCGTCGCGCGGCTGCGGGAGACGTTCGGGCTGTCGGCCGTGTCGTTGGTCGAGGACGGGGTCACGGTCCTCGCCACGGACGGCCCCGACCCCGCGGTCACGCCGCAGGACGCCGACGTGGTCCTGACGGTCGACGACCGCCGGGTTCTCCTGCTCACGGGCCGCGTCCTGCCCGCGTCCGACCGGCGCGTGCTCGAGGCGTTCGCCTCGCAGGCCGGCATCGTGCTCGAGCACGCGCGCCTGAGCGCCCAGGCGGAGCAGGCCCGCGTGCTGGAGCAGGCCGACGCCACCCGCACCGCGCTCCTCGCGGCGGTCTCGCACGACCTGCGCACGCCGCTGGCCACCATCCGGGCGTCCGTCGACGGGCTCACGTCGACGGCCTTGTCGCTGACGGACGCCGACCGCGCGGCACTCGTCGGAACGCTGGAGGAGTCCACCGCCCGGCTCGAGCGGCTGATCGACAACCTGCTCGACCTGTCGCGCCTGCAGACCGGGAGCGTCCGGCCGGTGCTGCGGGCCACGAGCCTCGACGAGATCGTCCCGTTCGCGGTCGAGGGCTACCCGGCCGGGGCGGTCCGGCTGGAGGTGTCGGAGGACCTGCCGCTGGTCCTCACGGATCCCGGGCTGCTGGAGCGGGTCGTCGCGAACCTCGTCTCCAACGCGGTCCGGCACTCGGTCTCGGCCGTGGTGGTCGGGGCGTCGGTGGTGGGACGTGCGATGGTCGTGCGCGTGGTGGACGACGGCCCCGGGGTCTCCGACTCGCTCAAGGGCGAGCTCTTCACACCGTTCCAGCGGCTCGGCGACACCTCCGGACCAGGTCTCGGCCTCGGCCTGGCGGTCGCCGACGGGCTCGCGACCGCGATCGGCGCCGAGCTGACCGCGGAGGACACCGTCGGCGGCGGTCTGACCATGTTGGTGACGGTGCCGCTGTCATGAAGGTGCTGGTGGTCGACGACGAGCCGGGCCTCGCGCACGCGCTGGCCATCACGCTGCGTGCGTCGGGTTGGGAGGTCGTCACCGCGTCCGACGGCGCCTCCGCCCTGCGTGCAGCCGCCGCGCACACCCCGGACGTGGTGCTGCTCGACCTCGGCCTGCCGGACATGAGCGGCCTCGACGTCATCACCGCCGTCCGCGCCTGGAGCCGCATGCCGATCGTCGTCCTTTCCGCGCGGCAGCACGGCGAGGACAAGGTGGACGCCCTGGACGCCGGGGCCGACGACTACGTGACCAAGCCGTTCGCCATGAACGAGCTGCTGGCACGCCTGCGTGCAGCGGTGCGACGCGCGGCCCCCGCTCAGGAGGACGAACCCGTGGTCACGGCGGGCTCGCTGACCATCGACCTCGCTCGCGCGCGCGTCCTGCGCGACGGCGAGGAGGTCCGCCTCACGCCCACCGAGTGGTCGATGCTCGAGGTGCTGGTGCGCAACCGGGGACGCCTGGTGGGCCGTCGTCAGCTGTTGCAGGACGTCTGGGGTCCCGGCTACTCCGACGAGACCCACTACCTGCGCGTCTACTCCGCGCAGCTGCGCCGCAAGCTCGAGGACGACCCGGCCCACCCGCGCCACATCCTGACCCAGCCGGGCATGGGGTACACGTTCGAGGTTTGACGGCCGTCGAGGTTACCGAGTAACGTAACAGTTACTCGGTAACCATCAGGGGGTCGTCG
Organism: Cellulomonas sp. McL0617; assembly: GCF_049994875.1. Lineage (GTDB taxonomy): Bacteria > Actinomycetota > Actinomycetes > Actinomycetales > Cellulomonadaceae > Cellulomonas. Next base: position 3,726,818 of record NZ_CP188256.1, on the reverse strand, counting down.
TGTCGGTTCGCCAGGGAATGCTCGCGCTGCTCGCCGGCGAGCCCATGCACGCCTACCAGCTGCGCCAGCAGTTCGAGCAGCGCACCGGCGGCACCTGGCCGCTCAACATGGGGCAGGTGTCGACGACGCTCGATCGCCTCGTTCGCGACGGGCTGGTCGAGGGTTCGCTGGCCGGCGACGTCGAGCAGTACCGGCTCACCGACGCCGGACGCACTGAGCTCGCCGCCTGGTGGAGCACCCCCGTGGTCCGCGGCAACCCGGCCCGCGACGAGCTGACCATCAAGCTGGCGCTCGCCGTGACGGCCCCCGGCGTGGACGTGCGCCGGCTGGTCCAGGCGCAGCGCACCGAGACCATGCGGTCACTGCGCGACCTGACGCGGCTCAAGGCCAAGCAGTATGACGACCTCGCATGGTCCCTCGTGCTCGACCGCCTGGTGTTCGAGGCAGAGGCCGAGATCCGCTGGCTCGACCACGTGGAGGGCCGGCTCGAGTCCGCGCCGCGGCCTGCGGTCGTACCCGCCCGTGAGGAGGTGGCCCGATGAGCATCGTGAGCATCCGGGATCTCGTCTGCGTCCGAGGCACCGGCGCGACCTCGGTCCGTGCCCTCGCCGGGATATCGCTGGACGTCAGGCTCGGTGAGCTGGTCGCCGTCATGGGCCCGTCGGGCTCGGGCAAGTCGACGCTGCTCAACGCGGTCGGTGGCCTCATCGTCCCGACCTCCGGCTCGGTCATGGTGGACGACCAGTCGCTGTCGTCGCTCGGTCGCTCGGGCCGCGCAGCCATCCGTCGCCGCGGCATCGGCTTCGTGTTCCAGGAGCTCAACCTGATCCCGTCGCTGACAGCGGCCGAGAACGTCGCCCTCCCGCGCGAGCTGGACGGGGTCCGCCGCGCCGCCGCCAGGGAGGAGGCCGTCATGGCGTTGTTCGACGTCGGCCTGGAGGGATTCGAGGACCGCTACCCGAACGAGCTCTCGGGAGGGCAGCAGCAGCGCGTCGCCATCGCTCGAGCCCTTGTCGGGCCGCGGCGCCTGGTGCTCGCCGACGAACCGACCGGCGCGCTCGACTCGGTAGCCGGCGACGACGTCATGCGGCTGCTGCGTACGAGGATCGACGAGGGTGCCGCCGGCTTGCTGGTCACGCACGACGCCCGGTTCGCGGCCTGGGCCGACCGCACCGTGTTCTTGCGTGACGGTCGCATCGTCGACACCACCGGCGATGCCGCCGGACCTGAGTCTCTGCTGGCATCCCGGTGAGCGCCGAGGCCGGCGTCCGGTCGGCTCGGTGGGGCGTCGCTCTCCGCATCGGTCGACGCGACGCGGTGCAGCACAGGGAGCGTTCGCTTCTCGTCGTCGTCCTGATTGCGATCGCGGCGGGCGTCGTCGCGTTACCGATGATCGAGATCGGCCGGGCGCTGGCGCCGAACAGCTCGTTCGGCGTGATGGCGGTGGTGCGCCTGGGCATGGGGATGGACCCCGCCGCCCGGTACGGCGTCGACGAGTCGACGCTGACCTTCACGGCCGTCGTCGCGGCGCTTGCCGCCGTGCAGGCTGTTCTGCTCATCGCGCCCGCGTTCCTGATCGGTGTGCGACGCCGCGTGGGCGAGCTGCGACTGCTCGCGGCCGTCGGTGCACGGCCCTCCGACGTCCGGCGGACGGTACTCGCTCCTGCGCTTCTGTCAGGCGGTGTCGGCTCGGTGCTCGGGGTCGGGTTGACGCTCGGCCTCCTCATGTGGACGGCGCCCGCCACCGAACCGATCGAATGGCTGTTCGCCGTGGTCGCGGGCGTGTGCGCCGTGGGGTTCGGTGTCGTGGTCTCCGCAGTCGCCGCCTGGTACCCGGCCGATGTCGCGGTCCGACCCGAACCGCAACGGCCTCGCGAGCCGCTGGCCGGGCGACGACTGGCCGCGGCCGCGGGGACCTCAGTCCTGCTCGGCGCAGGGCTCAGTGCGTGGGGCGCCGTGCAGACGCTCGCCGTCGCGGTCGTGGTCGGTGTGACCGTGGTCGAGGTCGGGCTGGTGCTGCTGCTGGCGGCGATGCTGCGTGTACTCGGTCGCCTGCCCTCGCGTCGCGCCGTCGCAGCGTTCGTGCTGCGCGACGCGACGCGACACCCGGTGCGCGTGCTGCCAGCGGTGGCCGCGAGCCTGACACTCGTCGCCGGCGTCGTCGGGGCGATCTGCTACCAGGCCACGACGCACCGAGACATCGCTCGGACGACGAACCCGGTGTTCGTCGCCTCCGACGCCCCGACGCAGGCCGTGCTGGTCGTCGCCGGGACGGTCGCGGTCCTCGTCGTCACCTGGATCACCACAGCGTTGGCCGCCGAGGAGTCGCAGTCGGACCTGGAGATCTTCGAGGCCGTGGGTGCGTCCGCCTGGGTGCGTCGGCGGATGGCGGCCGGCCAGGCGGCCGTCGTCTCCGTGCCTGCAGCGTGCTTCGGCGTGCCCGCCGGTCTGGCGCTGGGTCTGCTGCTCGTTCGGGTCCAGGCCGACCAGGTGACCAACGGCGGACGGCCGATCCCCTCCTACGTGATCCCGTGGACAGCGGTCCTGCTCCTCATGGTCGGGCTGCCCGCGATCGTGTCGACGGTCGCCGGTCTGACAGCGCGGACCGGCGTGCGGACCGGTCGACCGATCAGCCGCTGGACACCCTCTGACTGACGGGATCCCTGCCTCTGGAGGGCGGCGCAGGGGTCCCGTCGAACGTCTTCGCAGGGCAAGGCCTACGGCCCGCGCGGCGAGCGGCCAACGGGCACCCGGCAACGGCGTTGGACGACGAGGGGGAGCTGGAACGCCGAAGCCCCCGCGGCCTCGAGGGCGGCGGGGGCTTCGCGACGAACGACGCGGGAGCCGGTCGATCAAGCGCGGTAGACGGCCGTGATCGGGCAGTTGAACGGGTCGCGGTCCGACAGGCCCACGGTGTTCAGGTACTTCACGATGATCGCGTAGGACTTGGGCAGCGACACCTGCATGTACGGGATGTTGTGCTCGCGGCAGTACGCCTGGACGATCGGCTTGGCGCGACGCAGGGACGGCCGCGGCATCGACGGGAACAGGTGGTGCTCGACCTGGTGGTTGAGGCCGCCCATCAGCACGTCGACCCAGCGCCCGCCGCCGACGTTGCGGCTGGTGAGCACCTGGCGACGCAGGAAGTCGAGGCGCGAGTCCTTGGGGATCAGGGGCATGCCCTTGTGGTTCGGCGCGAACGAGGCGCCCATGTAGAACCCGAAGATGCCCATCTGCACGGCCAGGAAGACCAGCGCGATCGGCCACGACATCACGAGGAAGACGAGGGCGAGCCCGCCGCCGAGCCGGATCGACATCATGACGATCTCGGCGGCGCGGTGCTCGAGCTTGTCGCGCTGCGACAGCCGCTTGATGGCGGCGACGTGCAGTGCGAGCCCCTCGAGGAAGAGCAGCGGGAAGAAGAAGTAGCCCTGGCGCTTCAAGAACCAGGCCTGCGGCTTGTTGGTCTTGGTGGCGGCCTGGTCGGGCGTGAACGCGAGGAACTCGAGGTCGATGTCGGGGTCCGCGTCGATCTTGTTCGGGTTGGCGTGGTGGCGCGTGTGCTTGCGCTGCCACCAGCCGTGGCTCAAGCCGACGAACAGGTCGGCGAGCACGAGGGAGGTCCAGTTGTTGGCGCGCCCGTCGGCGAAGATCTGGCGGTGCGCGGCGTCGTGACCCAGGAAGGCCACCTGCGTGAGGATGATGCCGGCGGCGGCGGCGACGGCGATCTGCCACCAGGAGTCGCCGACGAGGATGATCGTGGCGACGAGCGCCAGCACGGCGAGCACGGCGGCCGACAGGCGGACCGCGTAGTGCGCGGGGCGGCGCTTCATCAGGCCGGCGGCCTGGACGGTGCGCGTGAGCTCGGTGAAATCGCTGACGGCACGGTCACGCGGCCGCGTCGGAAGGGTTGTCGCAGAGCTCATAGGGTCCGTCCTTCATCGTGCGTGGCGCGGGCCAACGTGCGTGGCAACACATCCTCGGGCGCCTGGCCGATGATGCGACGAGACCCCGACCGGTTAATCGGCCGGGGTCTCGTCCTACTGAAGCGCTTCGGCTCAGAGAGGCGTGATGTTCGACGCCTGCGGGCCCTTCGGGCCCTGCGTGACCTCGAACTGGACCTTCTGGTTCTCCTCGAGCGTGCGGTAGCCGCTCGTCGTAATGGCCGAGTAGTGCGCGAAGACGTCGGGTCCGCCGTCCTCGGGGGCAATGAAGCCGAAGCCCTTCTCGGCGTTGAACCACTTCACGGTGCCAACAGGCATGATGCTCTCTTCTCTCACGTGCGGTATGGACAACCCCGTCTGACCGGGACCGGTGGTAGCGGTGTTCGTCGTCCTGCTCCGAGGTGATCCTCGAGAACGTTCTGCCGGGTCTCCCGCGGCTTTCTGACAAGCGATTCACTGCGACTACAGGGACAACCGTACGGCAACATGGCCCTGACCGGAACGCGAGCACCGTCTCGATCGTGAAACGGACCGCGCGGCACGGTCCCGGAGCCCCTGCTAGGTTCGCGTCCACGAAGCCCCCCAGCAAGGAGCTGACGATGGTTGTGGACGCCGACCGGTGCCCGTGCGGTTCGGGCGACACGTTCGTCGACTGCTGCGGCCGGTACCTGCTGGACGGCCGGAGACCGCCGACCGCGGAGGCCCTGATGAGGTCCCGCTACACCGGGTTCGCCACGCGCGACCGCGACTACCTGCTGGCCAGCTGGCACCCGAGTACGCGGCCCGACGAGCTGGAGCTGGACGAGCAGATGGTCTGGCGCCGGCTGGACATCGTCGCGACGGACGCCGGCGGCCCGTGGGACGAGTCCGGGACCGTGGAGTTCGTGGCGCACTACCGGATCGACGACGGGACCGCGATCGGCCTGCGCGGACGCCTGCACGAGACCAGCCGGTTCGTCCGTGAGGACGGTCGCTGGTTGTACGTGGACGGCGGGTTCGACGCGCTGGCCGACTAGGTCAGCGACGCGTCGAGCAGGACGGACGCGACCGCGCGGGCCTCGGCGGCAGCCTCCAGGTTGCCGTCCATCCGCACCGCCTGGCTGGTCCCGTCGTAGAGCAGGTGCAGCTGGCGGGCCAGCAGCGCGGGGTCCGTCGCGCCGGCCTCCCGGGCGAGGTCGGTGAACAGCGTCCGGACCCAGGCGCGGTAGCTCGCGGCGGCGTGCACGACCAGCCCGTCCGACGGCGCCTCGGCGGAGGCCAGCGCGAAGGCGCAGCCGCGGTAGTGGGGCTGTCGGACCATCTCGGCGAGCGCGTCGAACACCGCCAGGATCTGGTCCCGGGGCGCGTCGTGGGCGGAGACGTGGCGCATGACCCGGTCGGAGATCCGGACGCGTCGGCCCTCGAGGTAGGCCTCGACGAGCGCCTCCTTGGAGCCGAACGTGTTGTAGAGCGACGCCTTCGCCACGCCCGCCTGCTCGATGACCCGGTCGATACCGACCGTCTGGACGCCCACCCGGTAGAACAGGTCGTCCGCCGCCTCGAGCAGTCGTTCCCGCGCTGTTGCGGTTGCCATGATGACCAACCTCCTCGGCCCTAGGCCCTAGACAGCTCTGTCCAGTGTAGGCCGGTGGAGCAGCAGCCCCACGAGCGCCACGAGGGCGAGCGCGATGACGAAGACGCCGTAGTCGCGGGCCGTCGTCAGCAGGTTCCCCGAGTGGACGACGAGCACACCCGCGAGCACCGCGGGGACGCCCAGGCCCAGGTAGGACACCACGTAGAGCAGCGACAGCACCCCGGCGCGCTCGTCGGGACGCGTCTGCGGCAGGACCAGCCGGATGCCGCCCTGGAAGCCCGCGCCGAACCCGACGCCGGCCAGACCGGTCCCGACGAAGAACAGCACCGGCGAGACGGTGTGGACGGCGACCAGCACGACCGCGACGCCGACGATCAGGGCGAGGATGCCCACGAGCATCACGCGACGGGCGGGCAGGTTGCGCAGCACCAGGACGGTTACCGCCGCCACACCGGCGAGGACGAAGAGGCCGAGCCCGGCGAACGCGACGGACCGCGAACCGACCAGGGTGCCGATGAGCGCGGGTCCGAGCGACCCGTAGAAGCCCGCCAGGGCCCACACGGCGAACATCACGGGCAGCGCGACGGTGGCCGCGCGGCGGACGTGGCGGGGCAGCGAGACCTGGGGTCGCGTGCTGGCGAGGGCACCGGGCTCGCGCGGCGCGGTCTCCGGGATGCGGGCGACGGCGGCGGCCTGGACTGCCAGCACCAGGACGACCAGCAGGAAGATCAGGTGCTTCGGCGCCGGCAGGGTCGCGACGACGAGCGAGGCAAGGAGTGCGCCGAACGCGGTGCCGAACCCGGGCGCGGCGGCGTTGGCCAGCGTGCCCTTCGCTCGGTCCAGGTCGAGCATCCACGCACCGCCCGCGGCCACCGCGGCGCCCGTCGACAGGCCGCCGACGACGCGGCCGACGAGCAGCTCGGGCACACCGTCGGCCGTCGCCAGGATCAGCATGGCCAGGGCCTGGACCGCCATCGTCACCAGCAGCACGGGCCGCCGGCCGACGTGGTCGGAGAGGCGTCCGAGGGTCAGCAGCGACAGCAGGACGGCCACCGCGTAGGCACCGAAGACCACGGTCGTCGTGATCGCCGAGAAGCCCCATTCGGCCTGGTAGATCGCGTACAGCGGCGTGGGCGCGCTGGACGCGGCGAGGAACGCGATGAACACCGAGGCGATCACGGCGATGCCGGCGCCCCCCGAGAGACGGGCCCGGGCGAGGGGAGGCGCGCTGAGCTGGACGGTCTGGGTCATGGTCGCCTCGGAACCTTGGGTAGACCGGTCTGTCTACCGATGAAGCGAGATTAGACAGACCTGTCTATCCATGTCAAGCGCGGGACATGCGACCCGGCCGATCGCTGATACCCAGCGGCTCCTCCGCCGAGAGGCCCACGGGCGCGACCAGTCGGCGCCGCGACCTGGAGCCGCGGCGCCGATGGTTCAGGCGCCCTCGGAGACCTGGTAGATCTCGTCGGCGACGAGGCCGTGGGCCTCCCGGTGCACCGTCGCGGCGGACTCGGCGTCGGGGGCGTCGACGAGGCAGAAGATCTTGCCCTGCGCCTCGTCGACCCAGTACTTCAGGTAGCTCACGTCGTGCGGGCCCTGCGTCTGCAGGTCGGCGGCGTGGGCCTTCTCGACGTCCGACATGCCGACGGACCCTTCGATGGTGTGGACGTCCATGAACAGCGGCATCTTTCTCGTACTCCTCGCTCGGTCGTTATGACACGATCAGCCTCGTGCGCAGTGTCGCCGCGGACCATGACCGCCTGCCCGGAGCACCTGATCCGGACACCACGCTGCGCGAAGCGCTGGAGGGGCTCCGGCTCGAGGGCGCGGTGTTCCTGCGGGCCGAGTACCGCGAGCCCTGGACGTACGAGTCGATGTCCGGTCCCGTCACCGCGAACCTCCTGCGGCCGGGGACCGACCGGGTGCTGCTGTTCCACCTCGTTGCCGCCGGGACGTGCTGGGTCTCGGTCGGCGGCGGCCCAAAGCACTGGGCGTCCGTGGGCGACGTCATCGTGCTGCCGTACGGCGACCAGCACCTGATGGGCGGCCTGGCGGACTCCGAGGTCGTGCCCATCGCGACGTTCATGCCCCCGCCGCCGTGGACGCAGATGCCGGTCCTGCGGCTCGGCGCCGAGGGTCCGGAGACGGATGTCGTGTGCGGCTACCTGCACGGTCGCGACCCGCTCTTCGACCCGGCGCTGCGGGTGTTCCCCGCGGTCTTCGTCGTGACCCCGCCCGTCGGGCCGGCCGCCGAGTGGGTCCGGGCGAACATCGAGTACGCGCTGACCCAGACCGCGACCTCGCGGGTCGGGGTGCCGACGCGACTGCCCGAGCTGCTGCTGGTCGAGATCCTGCGGCTGCACCTTGCCTCGGCGCCGGCGGCCGACCACGGCTGGTCGGCGGCCTTGCGCGACCCGGTCCTCGCGCCCGCGTTGGCGGTGATCCACGCACGACCGGACCGCAAGTGGACGGTCGACGACCTCGCCGCCACCGCCCTCGTGTCGCGCTCGGCGCTGGACGCCCGGTTCCGGGAGCTGCTCGGACGCTCGCCGATCCGGTACCTGACCCAGTGGCGGCTGCACGTCGCGCAGGACCTGCTGGGGACGACCGACCTGTCCGTGCTCGCGGTCGCGCACCGGGTGGGGTACGAGTCCGAGGAGGCCTTCAGCCGCGCGTTCAAGCGGTCGTACGGGTCGCCCCCGAGCGTGTGGCGGGCATAGGGCGCGTGTGGGTGGGCCGCGGGAGGATGCGGTCATGCTGTTCGACGAGCTCGCCGCGACCTCTGCTGCGGTCGCCGCGACGCGCTCGCGGCTGGCCAAGCGCGCGCTGCTGGTCGACCTGCTCCGGCGCACCCCGTCCACGGACGTCGCCGTCGTGTCGCGGTACCTCGGCGGGGAGCTGCGGCAGCGGCGGACGGGGCTGGGGTGGCGGTCGCTGGCGGACCTGCCCGCGCCCGCCGACGTGCCGTCCTTGACGGTGTCGGCGGTGGACCTCGCCTTCGAGGAGATGGCGTCGCTGGCCGGCCCGGGGTCCGCCACCGCGCGCGCCGCGCTGGCCGAGTCGTTGTTCTCGGCCGCGACGTCGCAGGAGCAGGCGATGCTGCGCGGGCTGGTCACCGGTGAGCTGCGGCAGGGGTCGCTCGACGCGCTGCTGCTCGACGCGCTCGGGGAGGCAGCCGGGGTGCCCGCCGACGCGGTCCGGCGCGCCGCGATGCTGGCCGGTGCGACCGAGCCCGTGGCGGTGGCGGCGCTGGGCGCCTCCGACCCGCTCGCGGCCCTGGCGTCGTTCGGGCTCGTGGTGGGTCGGCCCGTCCGGCCGATGCTCGCGCAGTCGGCGCCGGACGTGGCCGCGGCGTTCGACGGGTTGGTGCCGCCGGTCGTCGTCGACACCAAGCTCGACGGGATCCGGATCCAGGTGCACAAGAGCGGCGACGAGGTCGGGGTGTTCACGCGATCCCTGGACGACATCACGGGCCGGGTGCCGGAGATCGTGGCGATCGTTCGGGCGCTGCCCGCGTCCTCGCTGGTGCTGGACGGCGAGGCGCTCGCGGTCGGGCCGGACGGGCGGCCGCGGCCGTTCCAGGAGACCGCGTCCCGGTCCGCCTCCGCGCCGACGGACGTGGTGCTGACGCCGTTCTTCTTCGACTGCCTGCACGTGGACGGCGTCGACCTGCTCGACGCGCCGCTGCTGTCGCGGCTGGCGTCGCTGGACGCCGTGGCCGGGCCGTGGGCCGTGCAGCGGCTGGTGACGTCGTCGTCGCTCGAGGCGTCCGAGCGGTTCGCCTCGGTGGTCGCCGCGGGCCAGGAGGGTGTCGTCGTGAAGTCGTCGACCGCGCCCTACGAGGCCGGCCGGCGCGGCGCGGGGTGGGTCAAGGTCAAGCCGCGGCACACGCTCGACCTCGTCGTCCTCGCGGTCGAGTGGGGTTCGGGGCGTCGCCGCGGGTTCCTGTCCAACATCCACCTGGGCGCCCGCGACCCCGCCGGAGGGTTCGTCATGCTCGGTAAGACGTTCAAGGGCATGACTGACGAGATGCTGGCGTGGCAGACCGAACGGTTCACCGCCTTGTCGACCGGCGACAACGGGTGGGTGGTCACGCTCCGCCCCGAGCAGGTCGTCGAGATCGCGTTCGACGGGCTGCAGCGTTCGACCCGCTACCCGGGAGGTGTGGCTCTGCGCTTCGCACGCGTGCTGCGCTACCGCGATGACAAGACCGCCGACGAGGCGGACACGATCGAGACGGTGCGCTCGCTGGCGGGGTGACTCGGAGCGACGCGAGCAGGCGCCCCGAGGCCCTGGGAGCACTGCTCGAACCAAGGCCCCGGGGGCGTGGTTCGAGAGTCGCACACCGCGCGTTTCGGCGGGATTTCCGGCTTCCGCGCCGGCCGCTGCTTGCTCGATGTTCATCTCCGGCGCCGGCTCGGCGCTCGCTCACACGGACGCGAGCGTTACGGTGCGAGCAGGACGGGTCGAGGAGGAACCGATGGCGGTATCACCGAGCGGTCACGTGGTGCTGCAGAGTGCGGAAGGCAGCGACTATGCGTCGTTGCGGCGTCGGCCGGCCACCCGCGAGGCGCGGTACGCGACGGGTCGCGCGCTGCGGGACACGGTGCCGCGCGCCGCGCTCGGCGACTGGACGGCGCCGGACCGCGATCCCGTCGCCCAGATCGAGGAGAGCCACGAGGGGCGGCTCGACTGGCTCATCCCCATCCGGGTGGGACGCATGGCCGCGTCGCCGTACGGGTTCCTGCGCGGGTCGGCGGTCGTCATGGCCAACGACCTGGCCACCCTCCCCAGGACGGGCATCACGCCGGTGGTCTGCGGAGATGCGCACCTGGGCAACTTCGGGTTCTACGCCTCGCCGGAGCGCGACCTCGTCATCGACCTGAACGACTTCGACGAGGCTCACCCGGGCGGGTGGGAGTGGGACCTGCGACGTCTCGTCGCGAGCATCTGGGTGGCCGGGCGGCAGAACAGCGCCCCGGAGCACGCGTGCGAGTCGGCCGCGGTCGCCTGCAGCGCCGCCTACAGGAACGAGATCCGTCGCCTCGCCGACCGGCCGCTGCTGGCGCGCTCGTTCGAGCGGCTGGACGTCGACCGCATCCACGAGCGCGCCCCCCACGGCACGCTCGCGGCCGAGATCGACCGGGCCGTCAAACGCGCCCGCACCCGCACCAGCGACCGTGCGCTACCGAAGTTCACCACCGCGTCGCACGGCGGTGCGCGGCGGATCGTCGAGCAACCGCCGTTGATCACCCGGCTCTCCGACGAGGAGGCGTCGCTGGTCGCCCAGGGGCTCGACGACTACCTGGCCACGCTCGCGCCGCACTGGCGTCGCGCGCTCGGCGGCTACACGCTCGTCGACGTCGCCAACAAGGTGGTCGGCGTCGGCTCGGTCGGCCTGCGCGCGTACATCGCGCTGCTGGAGGGGTCGAGTCCCGACGACGTCGTCTTCCTCCAGCTCAAGCAGGCCAGACGGTCGGTGCTCGCCCAGCACGTGCACGGTGACAGCGCCTGGCACGCACACCAGGGCCAGCGCGTCGTCGAGTACCAGCAGGCGCTCCAGACGGTCAGCGACCCGCTGCTGGGCTGGACCACGGTCGGAGGGCTGCAGTTCTACGTACGGCAGTTCCGCAACATGAAGGGGACGGTCGCCCTCGACGCGATCGACGCCGCCGCGCTCGCGGACTACGCAGCGATCGTCGGCCGGCTGCTGGCCAAGGGGCACGCCCGCACGAGCGGGGCCTCGATGATCGCCGGCTACGCGGGTCGCTCCGACAAGCTCGACGTGGCGATGGCCCGGTTCGCCCTGGCCTACGCCGAGCAGACGGAGTCGGACCACGAGGCGCTGGTCCGGGCCGTGGCCTCCGGCCGGCTCCCGATCGAGCGCGGGATCTGAACGGCGACGAGGAACTCATCCACGCCCGAGGGCCGTCCGGCGTGGACAACTACCTTCTCGATCGCGCATACGCTCGGCCGGTGGCGTTCTCCGACGTGTTCCGACGGCGGACGCCGTGGACCCTCGTCGATGCCGTCGAGCGGCACAGGCTCGCCCCGGACACGTTCCGCATCCCGAGCGACGAGGCGACGGCTGCGCTGCGGGTGGGCGACCAGGTCAAGGTCGTCGTGGAGCCGGACACGGGCCTGGTCGAGCGGGTCTGGCTCACCGTGGCGGCCGTCGACGACCTCGTCGGAACGCTCAACACCGACGCCGTCGAGCTGCACGGCCTGCGGGCCGGCGACCGCGTGCCCTTCGAGCGCCGGCACGTCATCGCGATCCGCCGGTAGGCCGGTCGGATGAACCTCCACGCCGGAGGGCCTTCGCTAGGCAGAATGCCTGGAGTCCGTCGAGGGAGGATCCAACCGTGTACGAGACCCGGCCTGCGTTGGTGCTCGGGTCCAGGCGACGGATGGCGCACCGGTCGTTGTTCGTGATCGGTGTGCTGGGCCTGGTGCTCCTCGGCGCCTCGGTCTGGCTTCTCGTGAGCGAGCTGCGGACGGGTCGGCACGGGGTCGGTGACTACTGGGGATTCCAGTTCCCCGCGTGGATGGCCGTCGCCGTCGGCATCCCCATCCTCGCGATCGGGGTGCGCGACACCTTCCTGAAGTGGCGGCAGACCGGTCGGGACCATGGATTGGTCGACTACGTCGAAGATCCCCAGGGCCTCGTGCTCGTCCACCATCGGCTGGCGCGGCGCCGCCAGACACTCCTTGTTCAGCGAGGCGAGCCGCTCGACATCGGCGCCACCTTGACCGCCGGCCGACCACGAGGGCGGAAGCGCACGTACCGGTTCGTCGTGACGGCGCCCGGAGGCTCGTTTGTCTACTCGCAGGACGGCTGGATCGAGCGGTACTCGTTGGCACCGCTGGACGCGGCCGCACACCAGCTCGGCATCATCGTGACGACGAGCGGTGCGGCGGACGTGATCGCGCGCCTGACCCAGGTGGTCTAGCTGTACTGACCCGGAGCGTTGTTGACGCGGTCGATGGGGCGTTGGCCGCCGATGCCGAGGTGGGGTCGTTCCAGGTTGTAGTGCGTCAGCCAGATGGGCAAGAGGGTGGCGCGCTCGTCGTTGGAGGCGAAAACGCGGGAGTAGGCCCACTCGGTGGCCAGGGTGCGGTTGAGTCGCTCGACTTTGCCGTTGGTCCAGGGGCAGTGCGGCTTGATGAACTTGTGCACGATGCCCAGCTCGAGGACGGCATCGCGGAACGCGAGCGATCGGCGGTATGAGAATGCGTTATCGGTGATCAGCCGCTCGACCGCGATGCCGTGGGCGGCGTAGAACGCGATCGCACGGGTCAGGAACGCGGCAGCCGTCGCACCCTTCTCGTCGTCATGGATCTCGGCGTAGGCCAACCGGGAGTGGTCATCGATGGCTGTGTGCACATAGTCATAGCCCAGACCCCGGCCACGAACTTCTTCGCTGCGCCCGTGCGCTCTCCAGCCGCCGCCGTCGGGGATACGGCCGAGCTTCTTGACGTCGATGTGCACCAGTGAACCCGGGTAGGGATGCTCGTACCGGTTCGCTGAACGGCGCGAGGCCCGGATCAACTGCCCGGTCAACGGGTCACACTCGCGCAGGCACGGGACGTGGTGTCGCACCAGGATCCGCCCGACCGTCGAGGCTGGCAGCCCCAGGTGGTGACCGATCCAGACCGGGCCACGACGAGTGAGCATCCGCGCGATCCGGACCCGGGTCTCCACACACGCCGCGGTGCGGTGCGGGTGGTGGTGCGCCACGCTCGAACGATCGATGAGCCCGGGTTCGCCCTCGGCCTGGAACCGACGCCACCACTTCCACGCCGTGGTGCGCGAGACCCCGAGCTCGGCCGCGACATGCGCCACCGGACGACCCTCCGCGATCCGCTGCACCATCAACAGCCGGCCAACCGGCAACATCCGCGCACTACCGTGAGACACGAGAGACCTCCGTGTGATCGAGCCGGGTTCCTAGACAGTCCCCACTCGACCCGGAGGTCTCTCGCTACGTCAACAACCCTCGTGGTCAGTACATCTAGCGCCTGTTACGTTCGGCCGATGCCTGAGCGAGCGGTGATCCGGTGAGCACCGTGAGCGTGGTCGGGGGCGGTCCGGCGGGGTTGATCGCCGCCGAGATGCTGGCGCGCGCCGGAGCGGCCGTCACCGTCTACGACCGGATGCCCTCGCCGGCGCGCAAGTTCCTGCTGGCCGGGCACGGCGGGCTGAACCTCACGCACTCGCAGGACCGCACACAGTTCCTCGAACGGTACGGCGACTCGGCGGACCGGCTCGCGCCGATGCTCGACGTGTTCGGGCCGGACGATCTGCGGCAGTGGTGCGCCGGGCTGGGGGAGCCGACGTTCGTCGGGTCGAGCGGGCGGGTCTTCCCGCAGTCGTTCCGGGCGACGCCGCTGGTCCGCGCGTGGCTGGCGCGCTTGACCGAGCTCGGCGTCGTCATCGAACGGCGGCGGCGCTGGACGGGCTGGGCGGACGACGGGCTGCGGTTCGCAGGTGCCGACGAGGTGGTCCCGTCCGACGCCACGATCTTCGCGCTCGGCGGGGGGTCGTGGCCGCGACTGGGTGCCGACGGGGGCTGGATCGAGGCGTTCGCGGATCGCGGTGTGCTCGTCGCTCCCCTGCGGGCCGCGAACGTCGGCGTGCGGGTCGCCTGGTCGCAGGGCTTCGCCGACCGGTTCGAGGGCACGCCGCTCAAGCACGTCGCGCTCTCCGTGCGCGGCCGCACGGCGCGGGGCGACGCGATGGTGACCCGGACGGGTCTGGAGGGTGGTCCGGTCTACAGCCTCGGCGCGGAGGTCCGGGCCGCGCTCGACACCGACGGGCGGTGCGTGGTGGACGTCGACCTGCGGCCCGCGCTGTCCGGCGCACAGCTGGCGGAGCGGCTCGGTCGTCGTCGGCCCAAGGACTCGACGTCGAACTGGTTGCGGCGGGCGGTCGGGCTCGATCCCGTCGCGATCGCGCTGGTGCGGGAGGCCGGGCCCGTCCCGGGCGACCCCGCCGCCATGGCCGACCGGGTCAAGGCGTTGCCTGTGGTGGTGACCGGGACGATGCCCATCGCGAAGGCGATCTCGTCGGCGGGCGGGATCGTCTGGTCGGAGGTCGACGAGGCGCTCATGCTCCGGCGGATGCCCGGCACGTTCGTCGCCGGCGAGATGCTCGACTGGGAGGCGCCGACCGGCGGTTACCTGTTGCAGGCGTCGTTCAGCACGGGTGTCGTGGCGGCGCAGGGCGCGCTGGCCTGGCTCGCGCGGTAGCGCTCAGCCGCACTCGTCGCAGATGCCGGTGGCCGGCAGGGTCATCAAGCAGGTCGGGCAGATCGCGGACGGCGCCTCCCGGGTCGCCGTGGCGCGCGGGCTGCGCGCGACCGGGGTCCGCGTGCGGGTGGCTCGTACGGGCACCGGCCTGGGGGCCGAGACAGGCTCGGTCACCTCGAAGCCGCGCTTGCGCAGGATCGAGACGGCGTCCTGCATGCCGCCGTGGAACTCGTCGGAGGTCGCGAGGCGTCCGGTGGCGTACCGGTGCGCGACGCCCAGGACGGCCCGCGAGTCGTAGCGCCGGCCCTCCAGGACGAGCGCGTAGGCGGGCGCGGGCGCGAAACCGTAGAGGTCGAGGAACTCCTCGCCGCCACGTTCGTCGTACTCGGCGATCGCCTGGAGGACGTTGTGTCTCGTCACGGAGGAGAAGGTGGCCACGACTCACGAGCCTACGTCGAGGGCGCCCGGCCCGTCGCGGGCCGGGCGCCCTCGATCCGGTCAGCCTTCGAGTGCGGCATCCGCGCGCTCCGGGCTGCCCTCCGCGAGACCGCGGCCGATGGCCCGGCGCGAGACCAGCAGCATCACGACGCCCACCACGAGCACGGCGGCCTCGGTGACGGTCAGCGCCCAGATGATGCCGGCGAGTCCGAACCACAGGTTGCCCAGCAGCACGACGGGGATGAAGAGCACGCCCTGCGTCACGGACATGACGGTGGCGGGCAGGGCCCGGCCGGTCGCCTGGAACAGCGAGGTGAGCAGGCCGGCGAAGCCGTTCGCGACCATGGCGACGAGCTGGGCGGCGAGGATGGTCACGCCGACGGTCAGGACGGCGGGATCGGCGACGAAGGCCGAGAACACCTGGTCGCGGAAGATCAGGATCGTCGTCGCAAAGACGAGCGTGATGCCGCCGACCGCGATCGCCGACACCCGCAGCGCCGAGGCGAGGCGCGCCCGGTCGCCCTTGCCGAACGAGTAGGCGAGCAGCGGTAGGACGCCGAGGGTGATGCCCATGACCAGGAACTCCGGGATCTGGGCGATGCGGACCGCGACCCCCATGGCGGCGAGCGCGCCGTCGCCGTAGGCCACCGCGAGGTTGTTGAGAACCAGCGACGTGACGATGAGGAAGCCGGCCTGCAGCAGCTCGCTGATGCCCACCCCGAAGACGGGCTTCAGCACGGTCGGGGAGAGCGTGAAGCACCGTGGTGCGACGCTCATGTGGTCGCTGCGCCGCTGCAGCCAGGTGACGAAGTAGGCGACGACGCCGAGGTTCGACAGGCCCATCGCCAGGGCCGCACCGGCGACGCCCCAGTGCAGGACGAGGATGAAGACGACGTCCAGGACCAGGTTGGCCACGGTGGACGCGATCAGCGCGACCATCACCTGGCGCGCGGCGCCCTCGGCCCGCACGAGCTGCTCGAGGCAGAACGCGGCGGCGAGCACCGGGACGAAGGCGAGCATGACGCCGACGAAGGCGCGCGTAGCGGGCACCGCGGCGGCGTCGGCACCCAGCAGGGAGACGAGCGGGTCGAGGAACAGCAGCCCGAGCGCACCGAGCAGTGCACCGGTGATCACGGATCCCCAGACGGCGAATGACGAGACGCGCTTGATCTGCGCGGCCTGCGCGGGGTCCGCCTCCGCGGCACCGAGCAGCCGCGAGATCAGCGCGCCGCCGCCGACACCGAACACGCCGCCGACGGCCATGACCAGGCCGAGGATGGGCGCGCCGAACGTGACCGCGGCCAACAGCGAGGAGTCGTGCAGCGAGCCGATGAAGCCCGCGTTGATGAGGTTGTAGACGGCGCCGACGATCAGCGCCGCTGCCATCGGCACGCACAGGTGCACGAGGGCGCGGACGATCGGCGCGGCCGAGAGGTACCAGCGGTTGGTGCCGACGGTGCTTGTGCCGACCGTGTCCGCCTCCGGCGAGGTGAGTTCGAGGGTGCTCATGACTGCTCCCTTCCGGGCAGGTCCGAGCGCACGCCGACGAGCGCCGGCGCGGCGAGAGTTCTGAGGTGGTGGTGCGGGTGCCCTACCGGGTCGGTCGGGGCAGCTCCGCGGTGATCTTGCTGAGCAGGGCGTGCAGTGCAGCGCGCTCGGTGGCGTCCAAGGGGGCGAGGATCGACTCGTCGGCGGCCGCTATGGCGGCGTCGAAACCGGCGATGAGCTCGATCCCGGCCGGAGTGGCGTACACGCGCTTGGTCCGCTCGTTCTCCGGGTCCGTGCGGCGTTCGACCAGTCCGCGCCGCTCGAGCCCCTGCAGGAGGCTCGAGACGCTCGCGGCGCTCGTCCGGGTGGTCTCGGCGATGTCGCGCTGGATCGAACCGGGGTTCTGCACCAGGTAGCCGAGGGCGAAGGCCTGGCTGTGGCTGAGCTCGCGCTCGCGGATCCAGTCCTCGCCGGCCTTCATCTGAGCCCATCCGAGCCAGCGGACCAGCCCGAGGATGGTGGTGAAGGCGTTCTCTGGTGCGTCCATGCTCAGAACTCTAACTGTTAGACATCTAACTGTCAATGTTCGAACTGTTGCGGAACTCCGCGACCGCGTCGTCGATGGTCGAGAAGATGTGGGCGTTGTTGAAGTCGGCCAGCGTGCCGTACTGCCTGAGGGTGGCCAGGAGGGACGGGTCGGCGCCGGCGATCGCGAACACGCCACCGCTGGCGTGCACCGCCTGGATGAGCTCGGCGAGGGTCACGCCCGCGGAGTAGTCGATGTCGCTCATCGCCGAGCAGTCCAGGACGAGCCACCGCACCGGGTCGGGTGCCGTCGCGATGAGGTTCTGCACGTCGTCGGCAAACCGGCTGGCGTTGGCGTAGAACAGCTCGGCGTCGTAGCGGAAGACGATCAGGCCGGGCAGGCTCTGGCCCCCGCGCTTGGCCACCGTGTATGTCGGGTGACCCTCGTTGTCGACGCCGACGAGGAAGTTCTTGGGTGCGTAGGCCCGGCGGACGATCTCGACGATCGAGAGCGCGATCGCGAGGACGATGCCCTGCTCGACGCCGACCACGAACACGACGACCGCGGTGACCAGGGCGATCACGAGCTCGCTGGGACGGGCGGCGCCGATGCGTCGCAGGCCGGCGACGTCGATCAGGCCGATGCCGATCCAGAAGACGATCGCGGCGAGCACGGCAACGGGCATGTCGGTGAGCGCGCCGGTGAAGAAGAGCACGACGACCAGCACGACCAGCGACATCGTGATGTTGGCGACCTGCGTGCGGCCCTTCTCCTGGTCGAGGATCTGGGTCTTGGTGGGGCTGCCGTTCACCACGAACGTGCCGCTGAGACCGGCCATGAGGTTGGCGCCCGCGAGACCGACGATGTCGCGGTTCACGTCGACGCGCTGGCTGTGCTTCAGGGCGAAGCTGCGGGAGGTCGCGGCGCTCTGGGCGATGATGAGGACGAAGCACGCGACCGCGATCCCCAGGACCTTGGGCACGTCGCTCCAGGTGATGCCGCCCGGCAGGCCGAGAGGCGGGAACCCGCCCTGGACGGCGCCGACGACCGCCACACCGTGCGTCGAGGCGTGCAGCGTCGCGGAGATGACGATCGACACCACGACGGCGACGACGGCGCCCGGCACCTTCGGTGCGAACCGCTTGAAGCCGATGATCAGCAGCAGCGTCCCCGCGGCGAACCCGACCGTCCAGGCGTCCGCGTCGGACACGTGCGTGAGCATCCACCACTGCTGCTCGAACCAACGCCCCGACCCCTTCGGGATGCCGAGCATCTGCGGGATCTGCCCCGTGAACACTTGGATCCCGACCCCGGTGAGGAAGCCGACGAGCACCGACGCGCTCAGGAAGTCGCCCAGGAAACCGAGCTTGAGCAGGCGGGCGAGGACGAGGAGGCCGCCGCAGACCAGCGCCACGAGGCTCGTCCAGGCGACCCATTCCGCCGAGCTCGGCTGCAGCCCCGCGATGCCGAGGCCGGCCAGTCCCGCGCCGAGGATCGCCGCCGTGGCCGAGTCCGCGCCGACGACGAGGAGTCGCGACGAGCCGAGCAGCGCGAACACGATCGTCGGGAAGATCACCGTGTAGAGGCCGGTGACGACCGGCGTCTGCGCGATCGACGTGTACCCCATGGTCTCCGGGATCGCGACGGCCGCCAGCGTCACGCCCGCGATGACGTCCCGCGACAACCAGGCGCGCTGGTAGCCGCGCATCGACTCCGGCATGAGGTGGGGCACGAGACCTCCGTGGGCAGTGCGGGCGCCGAGCTCGCCGCCACCATAAGGCCAGGTCAGGGACTCGCGACAGGGGCGACACTCAGCTCGCCCAGCAGCGTGAGCACCCGCGCCCGGATCTCGTCGCGGATCGGGCGGACGGCATCGATACCCTGGCCGGCCGGGTCCTCCAGCACCCAGTCCTCGTAGCGCTTGCCGGGGAAGTACGGGCACGCGTCACCGCAGCCCATCGTCACCACCACGTCGGAGGCCTGCACCGCCTCGGTGGTCAGCACCTTGGGCTGCTCGGCGCGGATGTCGACGCCGACCTCGGCCATCGCCTCGACCGCTACGCCGTTGACCTGGTCCGCCGGCATGGACCCGGCGGAGCGCACCTCGACCTGGCCTCCGGACAGCGCGGTGAGGAAGCCCGCGGCCATCTGGGAACGGCCGGCGTTGTGGACGCAGACGAACAGGACCGAGGGGCGGGTATTCATGGTTCTCCCGAGGTTCATGCGGTGGACTGCCTGGCCTGCTCCAGGTTCGACCGGTGCGGTCCGGCAAGCCATTCTCGCTCCAGACGCGCGTCGGCGGGTTCGTCTCCTCGCCGCAGCGCATCGATGTACGCACGGTCGACGACGAGCCGGTCGGCCACCTCGAGACCCTCGGCGACCGCGCCGTGCCCGGGCACCAGGACCTGGACGTGCCGCGTCGCCTCACCCAACCGGTCGAGCGCCGTCTCGTAGGCGCTCACCTGATCGGGCCGACGAAAGTCGAGGAGCGGGATCAGGACGTCGGACAGCATGTCGCCGGCGATCAGGACGCCACGGTCCGCGAGGAGGACCGCGGCGTGCCCGATGGCGTGCGCCTCGTGCTCGATGACCTCGCCCGGCACGGGCCCCCCGTCCGTGGGCAGCGCGGTGGTCAGCCCGATCAGCTCGAGCGGGATCCCCGACGCGGCCTCCTGCGCCATCGCCTGCGCCCGATCCCGCACGCCTCCGGCGAACTCGGCGGCGGCGGTGGTGGCGTAGCGCGGGACATCGCCGAACCGGGGGTGCCAGAGCAGGTGGTCCCAGTGGGGATGGGTGGAGAACCCGGCGACGACCGGAAGGCCGAGCGCGTCGAGGTCGTCGCCGAGCTGGTCCAGCTCGGCGCCCTCGATGCCGGGGTCGACCAGGATCAGCCCGTCCTCGCCGCGGACCACGACGGTGTTGCTCCAGACCCAGGCGCTCTGCCGGACCCAGACGCCGTCGGCCACCTCGTTGAGCATCGGTCGACCCTGTCAGGTGCCTCGTCCCGGCGCAATCACGCGTCTCAGGGTGGCGAAGACGGAGGGCCCGGCACGCAGGTGACGGGCCCTTCGACCGGCGGAGGATGGGGGATTCGAACCCCCAAGGGCTTTCATCCAACGCACTTGCCAAGTGTCCGAGCGTTCTCCGGGCCATTGGCGAGCTGGGCGGTCCGCTCGTCGGTCGCTGGGGGCGGTGCCTCGGTAGGGTCCCACCATGCGAGGGCAGGGGATGCAGGAGGTCGAGCTCCTCGAGGACGAGGTCGACCCGGTTCCCGCGCACCGCCCGGCGCAGGGCCGTGGGTGGCGCATTCCACGGCCAGGGCTCAGGACGAGCGCTGCGGGTGCCACGGGAGTCGTGGTCGCACTCGGCATTGCGCTGTGGGTGATCCACGCACGCCAAGAGGCCTCGGACGCCAGGCTGGCGGGCCTTCCGGGGGTCGTGGCACCGGTCGATCGGGACCTCGTCGTCGGGGATCGCTACCCGGGTGAGGCGGCGGGCCTCGCCCTCGGTACGGACGGCGGGTTCGTCGCGGTGCATGCGGACGGTTCGGAGATCTTCCAGTGGGGCGGTCTCGACGGTCGACCGGGCTGGTCGACACGGCTGAGCAGCGGCCGTTCCCCCGAAGCCGGGCAAGGCGTCACGGTCGGGTCCAGCAGGTGCGTGGCCGACAACGCACCGGGGACACCCGTCGTGAGCGCGACCCACGTCGTGTGCCTGGTCCCCAACGGTGTCGCCCCCTTGCCGGACGCCTCTCTTCCGCCGGAGGGGCTACCGGCGATGAGCATCGTCGTGCTCGACGCGGCGGACGGCTCCGTCACCGCGCAGTGGGCGTCGCCTGGGGCGCAGAGCATCGCGGTGTTCTCCGGACTGGTCGTCGTCGGGTCGGGCACAGCGACGGAGTCGGTCATCGACGGCCGGGACATGGCGACGGGCGCCGAACGGTGGAGCTTCGGGTACGCCGGGCCGCAGGTGACGGCGAACGCCGTCACGCGCGTGCAGCGGGCGAGCGGCCTGATCGCCGCAGACACCTCGTCCGGCCAGAGGTGGGTGTTCGCCACCGACGGCACCCCCGTTCGAGACGGTGGGGTCGAGGCCAGCCCGTCCGGGGGTTGGCGGGTCGATCCGCTCACCCAGCGCCTGACCTTTTCGGGGCCGTCGGCTGCCACCGGCGGCACCCAGACCACGCTGCTGGCCCCCAACGCTCAGACCGCAGGAGACCAGACGTTCGACGGCGTGCCGGTCGACGTGACGGTCGACGACGCCAGCATCCCGGGGCTCATGCTGACCGTCGGACCGCAGCTGTACGGCGGCGACACCGACTCGGGGGCGCAGCGATGGGCTCTGGACGGCACGACGTTCTCGGGGAGCTCCGGCACGAGCGCCATCGTCGTTCGCGGCCGCGTGTACGTCCTCGCCGGTCCACGGGTCATCGCAGTCGAGGGCCACACCGGCAAAGAGCTCTGGCGCACCAAGGACGAGGACGGCGTACGACCGACGACGGTCATGACCGACGGCCGGCACGTGCTCGTCGGGTTCGACGCGGTCTCGGCGCGGGGCAACCCGGAGCTGATCGCCTACGACTTCTCCGATGGACGCGAGGCGTTCCGGACAGAGCTCCCAACTGGCATCAGCCACGTGGGCGCGGCCGGCGGCACGCTGTTCGGCTTCGACGATCATGACCGGGAGCTCGTCACGCTCCACTGAGTGCCCACCCGGTTCGGCCACCGACGGATACAAGGGTCGCAGCGTCGTCGAGCGGTTCTTCGCCCTAGCCAAGCAGTGGCGCGGCATCGCGACCAGATTCGACAAAAGTCGCCATCACCTACCGGGCTGGCGCCACGTTGTGCGCGATTCTCACCTGGGTTCGCCTATCGGGCGACACGCCCTGACGCCGATACCGTTGGGCAATGCCCATCACGACGTTCGACGCCGTTCTGATCAACGGCAGCGTCGGCACCGGGAAGACGACAACCGCCGAGGGACTCGGAGCCGAGTTGAGACAACGCAGCATTCCCGGCGCGGTCATCGACGTCGACTGGTTGCGTCGCTCGTGGCCGGCGCCGCTTGGCGACCCATTTCAGACGACACTGGCACTGGGGAACATGCAGGCGATCGCCTCAAACTTCCGACGTGCCGGCGCACGCGTGCTCGTCGTCGCCGCCGTCGTCGAGACCGTCGACGACCTGGAACGCAATGCAGTTGCCCTTGCCTCCAAGAGGTTGCTCCATGTCCGATTGGCAGCAACCCCCGACGCAGTGCTGTCGCGACTGGCCAGGCGGCACGACGGTGACGATGCGGCCCTGCAATGGCACGCGCGGCGGCACCCCGAACTGGCGCGCACGCTCGACCGAGCCGGCTTCACCGCTGAGCTACTCATCGACACGACTCACAAGCCCACCACCGACGTCGTGCAGGAGATCGTCGCAACGATCGTCAGCTGAGTTGCCGACAAGGTCGCCGACTCCGCGTCATGGGAGGCACGTCCTAGTCGAAGTCGCTGGGTGAGTTCCAGTCCGGCTCGACGGGGGCGTGCTCGAGCTGGATCCCATTGTCGAGTGGCACAGGGAGCTGGACCGACGCGCGTCTGAGCACGATGGGGTCGGCACAGGCCTCGCGCGACGCGCCGACGACGCTCACTGCGCGCAGCTCGACATGGTCGCCGTCGGTCGTCGCTGCGAACCCGAGCGGCGTGACGCAGTCGCCGTCGCCAGCGACGAATGCGACGTCGACGACGCTGCGGGTGTCGCCGAAGCCGAGGAACTTCCACGGCATGCTGATCCCCGACTCGACCTGCGCGTCGTCGAGGAGTTGCCCGGCCGGTTGCTCATCCAGTCCTTGCGCCCACGTTGAGCCGTCCGGTGTGAGCGGGTCGACGACCGGCCCGACCCGGACTGTCGCGGCGGCCGTCGGGGGCAGCCCGGACCCGGAACCCGCCCCGCACCCGGAGGCGACCAGGCAGGCCGCCAGGACGCTCGAGATCGCAAGCAAGCGGGGAAACCGGTGGACGCCCATTGCCCGCGCCGATCGGCGTCTGGTGAGCGTCCGGAGTCGAGCCACGACGGACACGGTAAACCGGTCGCGCCGGCCGGGATGTAGCCCAGTCGGGCGAATGACTCCGTGGGTATCAACGCCGAGACCTGCGTGACTGGCTCTGCTCGAAGTGGTCGGGCCACGGACCACAACAGCATGACGAAGGGCCCGCAACCTGCGAAATTCAGGTCACGGGCCCTTCGACCGGCGGAGGATGGGGGATTCGAACCCCCGAGGGCTTTCACCCAACACGCTTTCCAAGCGTGCGCCATAGGCCACTAGGCGAATCCTCCCGGCCGCGGGAGGCGATCCCGTCCCACGTAGGGGTCCGATGCCTCCTGAAGCACGCACAGCGTACCCGAATCTGGGCGTCGTCCCAGACGAGGGGTCCGGACGCGGGCCTTCGGTGGAGGGTCGCGGTCGCGGCGGCCGGAGCGAATCCTGACCACGACCCAACCGTCGGACCGAGGTTGGGTATCTTCGCGGTGTGTCAGGGTCACCCTCGTCTCGCTCGGTGCCGGCGACGCCCTTCGTCGGGCGGGTCGAGGAGATCACGTCGCTCGTCGGGATGCTCTCGGACGAGCGCGCGACACGTCTGGTCACGTTGACCGGCATCGGCGGGATCGGCAAGACACGGCTCGTCGCGGAAGTCGCACGTCGCTTGCGCGAGGACGGTGCCGGACCCGTCCACGTCGCCGAGCTCGCCTCCCTGGGCGATGCCGAGCTGGTTGTTCCGGCCGTCGCCGCGGCCGTCGGGCTGACCGGCCTGGCCGCGACGCTGGATGGCGTCACCCAACGTCTGCGCGAGGTCGGCGGGTATGTCGTCCTGGACAACTGCGAGCACCTGGTGGACGGAGTCTCCGAGATCGCCGGCGTGATCGTGCGCGAATGTCCCGGGGTGCGGGTCATTGCCACGAGTCGCATCGTGCTCGGCAGGCCCGAGGAGACGGTCGTGCCGGTCCCCTCGCTGTCGCTGACCACGCGCGACGACGAGGCGACGCCGTCCGAGGCGGCGCTGCTGTTCCTCGATCGCGCGTCGCGGGCTCGGCGCGGCAGCCTCGAGGGGGCGGCCCTCGACGATGTCCGGAGGATCGTCGAAGGCCTCGACGGCATCCCCCTGGCGATCGAGCTGGCGGCGGCGCGCATGCGTGTGATGTCGGCGCGTGAGATTGCCGACGGCCTCGTCGATCGCCTCACGATCCTCGGCGGTGCACCCCGTCACACGAGTGCGCGACACAGGTCGATGCGGGCCTCGCTCGACCTCAGCCTCAGGCTGCTCGACCCCGAGTACCGCGCACTCTTCGCCGAGCTGTCGGTGTTTGCGGACAGCTTCACGCTGGTCGCTGCCGGTGCCGTGTGCGAGCGGCCTGTGCTCGATGGCCTGACGGAGCTCGTCGACAATTCGCTGCTGGTCATCTATGCCGGTGACTCGACGACGCGATATCACTTCCCGGAGTTCGTGCGGCAGTACGCCGAAGAGCTGCTCGACCCGGCCGAACGTGAGGTCCTTCGGTCACGTCATCGGCGCGTGTTCCTGGAGCTCGCCCAGCGCTGCGACGAGGAGAACTGGGCGTTCTCGTCCGAGGGCCACCGGCGGCTGGCTCCCGAGATGCCGAACGTCCTCCGGGCGCTGGATCACGCGGCCTCGGTCGAGCACCCGGACGCCCTGACGATCGTGGCCAGTCTGGGCAACTTCTGGAGCCGGAGCGGTCGTTTCGCTGAAGCCGCCCTTGCCGCGCGCCGGGCGCTGGAGGCGACGCCGGACGTACCGTCGCCGCAGCGAGCGCTCGCGATGGAGCGGTTCTCGGTGGCGTCGACAGCGCGCGGCGACTTCGTGGCGGGCCGCAAGGCAGCCGTGGCGGCGGTCGAGATGGCGGAGGCGACCGGCGACGCGCGAGCGCTGGCGGTGGCGATCACACGTGAGG
Organism: Cellulomonas sp. McL0617; assembly: GCF_049994875.1. Classification (GTDB taxonomy): domain Bacteria; phylum Actinomycetota; class Actinomycetes; order Actinomycetales; family Cellulomonadaceae; genus Cellulomonas. The sequence goes on along the minus strand of NZ_CP188256.1, from coordinate 3,701,642 downwards.
CCAGTCAGCGGTGTCTCGTCGATCCCTCGGGCGTGCTGGTGCCGCTGGGCCGGGCGATCGGTCTCGCCCGCGAGGCCGGCGACCTCGTCTGCCTCAGCGACGCGCTTCTGCACGTCTGCATGAGCGCGCACCTGCGCACGGACCTCGACGCCCTCGAATCCGCACTTCCGGAGGCGCTCCGCGTCACCGAGGGGCTCAACTACGCCTTCAATCTGCGCTGGATCCTCTATACCGCGGGCCTCTCCGCGCTGTGGGCGGGCCGCATCCCTGAAGCGCAGGCGTACGCCGCTCGCGCACTCGCCGTCGACGGCGGTGAGGACGAGTACTCCCGGACTGCGGCGCACGCCACCCAGTCGATCGTCGACGCGCGCACGGGCCGGAGCTCCGAGGCGCTCGCTCGCGCGTCCGAGCAGCTGGCGATCGTCCGGCGCGAGCAGCTCACGATGGCGGAGGGCGGCATGCTCGCGGCGGTAGCGATCGCGTCGCTCGCCGCCGGAGACCCAGCCGCCGCAGAACGACAGCTGACCGCCATGGACGAGGGCATCCCGACGCTCGCCCTGCGGTACGAACGCCACCACAGCTACATCGCCATCGGACTGTGCCGCGGCGACGCCGACCTGGTCGAGACTCACGCCCGTGCCCTGGCAGGGGTAGCCGCATCCGCGCCGAGCTCGAGGCATGCGGGGATCGCAAGCGTCGGGCTCGCCGAGGCAGCCCTGCTGCGAGGCGAGACCGACTACGCCGAGCGCACCGCCAAGGCAGGGCTAGCGGTCCTTGCGGCGGCGGGCTGGTGGTTGGCCTGCGTGGACGCGCTGGAGACCTTGGGCGCGATCGCCGTCGAGCAGGGCGATCCGGAACGAGCCGCGCGCTACCTCGGGGCGACGTCCGCAGTGCGCGACCAGCACCATCTCCTCCGGGTCCCGCCTGCGCCGGCACGCTGGGCGGCGGTGGACCGGCGAGGCCGAGACCTCGCGGGCGACGAGTCGTACGACCGGGCCTGGCGCGATGGTCAGGCTCTCTCGATCGGCGAGGCTGCCGACTACGCGCTCCGCAGTCGAGGACCGCGGCGGCGTCCGGAGTCCGGGTGGCCGAGCCTGACCCCGATCGAGCGTCGCGTCGCCGAGCTGGCCGCGGAGGGTCTGACCAACCCCGAGATCGCCGCTCGCGTCTTCATCGCACGCAGCACGGTGAAGATGCACCTGTCCAGCGTGTACGCGAAGCTCGGGGTGAACGGCCGGGTCGAGCTGGCCGCCACGGCGAAGGACGATACGGCCACCTGGCGGTAGTTCCGGCCGGAGCCCGCTCGTAGCGTCGGGGCCATGGCAACCACCTCTGGCACGACGACCACCCCCACCATCGTCCTCGTCCATGGCGCCTTCGCTGACGCGGCGAGCTGGGCGCCGGTGACCCGCGAACTGCTCGATCGCGGGCACACCGTCTTCGTCCCGCCGATCTACAACCGCAGCCTGTCGCAGGACGCGGCCTCCGTGCGTGCGTTCGTCGAGCACATCGACGGACCCGTCGTGCTCGCCGGCCACTCCTACGGAGGCGCGGTGATCGGCGTCGCCGGAGAGGCCGATCAGGTCACCGCACTCGTCTTCGTCTCCGGCTACGTGCTCGACGTGGGCGAGAGCCTCGGCCAGCTGCAGGGCGGCTTCCCGGACTCGGATCTCGCCGCCAACCTCGTCTACACGCCGTACCCGGTCGCTGGCGGCGATCCCGGCACGGACGTCTCGGTCGAGATCGACGCGTTCCCCGCCGTGTTCGCCGCCGGCGTCGATCCGCGAGCTGCGGAAGTCCTCGCGGTGTCGCAGCGCCCGCTCTCCGGCGCCGCGTTCGGCGAGCCTGCCTCGGCCGCGGCCTGGAAGACGAAGCCCGGATGGGGGATCGTCTCCGCCGCCGACCACACCATCAACCCGGACGTCGAGCGGTTCGGGTACCAGCGGGCCGGCCTGCGCGAGGTCATCGAGCTCGATGCACCCCACCTGGTGATGCAGACGCACCCTCGGGAGGTCGCCGACGTGATCGAGAAGGCAGTCCGCGAGACCGCGGCCTGAACACCAGAACCGGACAGGAATCAGACCATGAGTGGTAACCCCTTGAACATCGTCCTCGAGCCGGCCGCGCAGGCGTTCGTCGACGCCACCAGCGAGCCCCCGTTCCTCTACCAGCTGTCACCCGAGGTGGGACGCAAGGCCGTCGACGGCGTCCAGGACGAAGCCATCTGGAAGCCTGATGTCGACGAGGAATGGGCCGAGATACCCGGCGGCCCGACAGGTTCCGTGAAGGTGCGCATCGTCAAGCCGCAGGGCGCGGTCGGGGCCCTTCCGGTCGTCCTGTACACGCACGGCGCAGGCTGGGTCTTCGGTGATGCCCACACGCACGACCGTCTCGTGCGCGACCTCGCCGTCGGCACGGGCGCCGCCGTCGTCTTCCCCGAGTACGACCGCTCGCCAGAGGTTCGCTATCCCCACGCACTGGAACAGGTCTGGGCGACCGCGCAGTGGATCGTCACCGACGGGGCGGCGAAGGGTCTCGACGGCTCGCGTCTGGCGGCTGTCGGCGACTCGGTCGGTGGCAACATGACCGCAGCGCTGACGCTCCTCGCCAAAGAACGCGGCGGGGTCGACCTGGCCGCACAGGTGCTGTTCTACCCCGTGACCGATGCGGCGTTCGACACCGACAGCTACCACGAGTTCGAGGAGGGCTACTTCCTCACCCGTGAGGGCATGAAGTGGTTCTGGGACCAGTACACGACCAGCGAGGACGACCGCGCCCAGGTCACCGCGTCCCCCCTGCGCGCGACGGTCGAACAGCTGACCGGTCTACCGCAGGCGCTCGTCATCACCGGACAGGCCGACGTGCTGCGTGACGAGGGCGAGGCATACGCGGCCAAGCTGCGCGAGGCGGGCGTGGCGGTCACCGCTGTGCGCTACCAGGGAATCGTGCACGACTTCGTCATGGTGAACAGCCTGCACACCACTCATGCGGCGAAGGCTGCCGTCGCACAGGCCGTCGCCTTCATCAGCGAGGCGCTCGCGTAGCGGTCCGAACATCCGCGAGAACAGGATGGCCCGCCCCGAGCACGGGGCGGGCCATCCTGATCTGGACTCAACGACAACGGCCTCGCTCGGCAGGGATGTGCTCGACGTAGCAGGCCAACCAAGGGATCCGGCCTCAGGTCTGCCAGGTGTACCAGAGCAGGTGCGTGCGCTCGTGGTCGATGTACAGGTCGATGGTCAGCGGGGCGACGGAGCCGTCCGGCCGGGTGCCCATGCCGCTGCAGCTCATGACGAACGCCTCGGCACCGGGTGCCGGGATCCGGACGACGTCTCGGTCGTCGCGGGCGACGGCCGTGCTCGCGACGGACTCCAGAGGAGCGAGCTCCTTCTCGGTGCGACCGAGCTCGACGGCCTCGTCGGCGACGTCGTCGCAGGACATCGACGTGACGGACTCGAGCCGGGCCCGCTCGTGCTCCTGCTTGTACACCGGCACGGCGGCGGCGACCAGCACCCCAAGGACGACCACGCCCGCGGCGATCCCCGCGCTGACCAGCAGGCCGGTGCGCCGTGTCGGCGGGGCCGGCGGCGGGGTCTCGCCCTGCTGATCGGTCCAGAACCGACCGTCGAACCAGCGCAGCTGGGACGCGTCCTTGGGGTCCGGGTACCACCCGGGTGCCGCATCGTTCATGGTCGGTCGCGGGTCACTGGTCCCAGGCGTAGGCGACCAGCTGCTGGGTGGTGGAGTCGATGTAGAGGTTGGCGGTGACCGGCGCGGTCGTGCCGTCCGGCTTGGTGCCGGTACCCGAGCAGCTCAGGACGAACGCCGGGTCGGAGCCCGCGCTGGGCACCTTGACGGTGCCGCGGTTGTCCTGGATGAGCGTCACCGCGGTCATCGACACGAGCGGACCAGCACCCTGCGACTGCCCGGCCGCGGAGACCTGCACCGCGTAGTCGGCCACCTGTTCGCACGTCACGCCGTCCAGGCCAGTTGCCGTCGACTTGGCCCTCTGGTTCAGGAACACCGGGATCGCGATGGACGCGAGGATCCCGAGCATCACCATCCCGACCAGCACCGACGCCAGGACGATGAGCACGATCTTTCCGGTGTTCTTCTTCGCCGGCTCCTCCGCCCACGGCTGGGTCCCCGGCCATCCGGGTCCGGCCTGGCCGAACCCGGGCCCCGGCGCCGCGTAACCGGCGGGAGGCGGTCCATAGGCGGCCTGAGGTGGTGCGTAGCCGGCGGTGGGTGGCGCGTAGGCGGCGGGCGCCTGACCGAACGGCATCGCAGGCGACTGCGCCACGTATGGCGGGAGCTCCTCCGGCTGGCTCGGCGCATAGGCGGCGCCGTACGGCGCGGCACCCCCGGGGGGCAGGAAGTGCTGCGGTCCGACCGGGGCCGGTGCGTACCCCTGGCCGGGCTGAGGCTGGACGTACGGCGGCAGTTCAGCGGGTGCGACGTACTGCGGGGCGACGGGCTGCGGAGCGACAGGCTCAGGGGCCTCCGGCTCGGGCTCGGGAGTGGCCGGCTCGGCGACCGGCTCGTCCTCATAGTCGTCCCACTCGTCGGGCTCGTCGGGCTCGAGGAGGGGGATGACCATCGGGACGGGCGGGTGAGGGGTGGGCACCGAGTCGGCGCGCGCGGGCATCGTGGCAACGGCGGTGCGCGCCCGAGCCTGCGCCGCGGCACCGGTCGCGTCGGCGGCAGGCGGCGGGAGCGGGGCCGAGCCGGGTTCGGGCGCAGGGCGGCTGCTCGCCGTCCACGCCTGGCCGTCGAACCATCGCACGCGTGACTGGTCCGCGGGGTCGCGGTACCAGCCCTGAGGAGTCGTGTTCATCGTGACAAGGACATCGGCAACCCGGTGACGGTCCTGAAGTGCGATCTTGTTGCCGTTGCGTGACGTCTTACTGGCTGAAGCGGGCCACCTGACGGATCTTGTTCGTCGCGTCGAGGGCGGCCACCTTGTACGCCTCGGACAGGGTCGGGTAGTTGAGGACCGTGTCGACGAGGTAGTCGACGGTCCCGCCGCACGCCATGATCGCCTGGCCGATGTGCACGAGGTCGGTGGCCGACGTCCCGAAGATGTGCACGCCCAGCAGCTCGCGGGTGTCGATGTGCACCAGCAGCTTGAGCATCCCGTAGGAGTCGCCGACGATCTGCCCGCGCGCCAGCTCGCGGTAGCGCGCGACGCCCACCTCGTACGGCACGGACGCGGTGGTGAGCTCCTCCTCGGTGCGACCGCAGTAGGAGATCTCGGGGATCGTGTAGATGCCGATGGGCTGCACCGACTGCAGCTCGCGGGCGGGCTCGCCGAACGCGTGGTACGCGGCCAGCCGGCCCTGGTCCATGCTCGTCGCCGCGAGCGCGGGGAACCCGATGACGTCCCCCACGGCGAAGATGTTCGGCACCTCGGTCCGGTACTGGTCGTCGACCTTGATGCGGCCGCGGGAGTCGGCGCTCAGGCCGGCGTTCGCGAGCTTGAGCGAGTCGGTCTGCCCCTGCCGGCCGGCCGAGTACATGACCGCGTCCGCGGCGATGCGCTTGCCCGAGGCCAGGCGGGTGACGGTGCCCCGCCCGTTGCTCTCGACACCGGCCACCGTTTCACCGAAGCGGAACGACACCGACAGGTCGCGCAGGTGGAACTTGAGCGACTCCGCAACCTCGGGGTCGCACATCTCGAGCATCGCCGGGCGCTGGTCGATGACCGTCACGCGCGTGCCGAGCGCCGCGAACATCGACGCGTACTCGATGCCGATGATCCCTGCGCCGACGACGACCATCGACCCCGGGACGGTCTCCAGCGCGAGCACGCCGTCCGAGTCGAGGATGGTGCGTTCGTCGAAACCCACGGTGTCCGGCCGGTGCGGCTTGGACCCGGTGGCGATGACGACGAACCTCGCGGTGATCAGCGTCGGGTGGACCGCTTCCTCCTCGGTCACGGCGAGGGTGTGGGCGTCGACGAACGATCCCGTGCCGTTGAGGATGTCCACGTGGTTGCGCAGCAGCTGAGCGCGGATGACCTCGATCTCGCGACCGATCACGTGGTGCGTGCGCGCGAACAGGTCGTCCATCGTGATGTCGGACTTCACGCGGTAGCTCGCGCCGTAGACCTCCCGCTGCGCCATGCCTGTCAGGTACATGACGGCCTCGCGCAGCGTCTTGCTGGGGATGGTGCCGGTGTTGACCGAGACGCCGCCCATCATGTGCCGACGCTCGATGATCGCGACCTTGTGCCCGAGCTTCGCGGCCGCGATCGCCGCCTTCTGACCACCGGGCCCGGTGCCGATGACGACGAGGTCGTAGTCGAAGGGGCCCTCGTCGGGAACCTGCACGTCCGGCGCTTCCTCAACGGTCATACGCGCAGTCTGCCCACAAACAGGTCCCCGCGTGAGTCCCACGAATCACGGGCAGATGAACGGACGGCCGGCTAGACGTCGACGATGAGCACCTCGACGCCCGCGGCGACGATGCGCGCGAGCTCGTCCGGATCGGCGGTCGTGTCCGTGACGAGGACGTGCACCTGCGAGAGGTCGGCCATCTTGGCGAGCGTGACGCGTCCGACCTTGGACCCGTCGGCGACCACGACGACGCGCTGCGCGTGGCTGACCATCGCGTTGTTGGTGCGCGCCTCGGTCTCGTCGTGGGTGGTCGCGCCGCCGGCCGCGCTGATCCCGTCGGTGCCGAGGATGGCGGTGCCCACGTTGATCGCGTTGAAGGTGTTCTCGGCGATGACGCCGACCGCCTCGAACGAGTTCGACCGCACGACGCCGCCGGTCATGATCACCTTGAGGTTCGGGCGTGAGGCGATCTCCATCGCCGTGGTGAGCGCGTTGGTGACGATGGCGAGGTCGGGCCGGGTGGCGAGCACCTTGGCGACCTCGGCGGTCGTCGTGCCGCCGCTGATCGCGACGCTGTAGGGGCCGGTCGGGATGAGCTCGGCGGCGCGTCGGGCGATCCGCTGCTTCGCCGCGCGGAACTGCGAGTCGCGCAGGCGGACGGGCACCTCGGCGCGTGACGTGCTCGCAAAGGCCCGCGCCCCGCCGTGCGTGCGCACCAGGAGCCTCTGCTCCTCGAGGTCGGCCAGGTCACGCCGGATCGTGGCGGGCGAGACCCCGAGCGCACCGGTGAGGTCCTTGAGAGTCACGGAGTCGCCCGACTCGAGCATGGCGAGCACGGCCAGCATCCGGTCCGACCGCTTGCGCGACGTCGCTCGAGGCGCGTCCTGGGGGTGGGGCATGCCTGGCGTCCTCCGGGTTCGCTCAGTCAGAATGATCACTTCGAGTGATCGCCTGACGGATTCTTGCACGGATCGCTCAGCCCGACGATCATCCAGGCATGGCCAAGATCGCGTTCGTGGGCGCCGGGAGCGTCGTGTTCACTCGTCAGCTGGTGGCGGACCTGCTTCGGTTCGGCGACCTTGAGCTCGACCTCGCACTGCACGACGTCGACGCGGAACGGCTCGCCGTCGCCGAGGGCACGGCGCACCGGCTGGTGCAACAGCTCGGGCACCCAGCGACCATCACGGCCACGCTCGACCGCCGGGCGGCCCTCGACGGCGCGGCCTTCGTCATCAACATGGTGCAGGTGGGCGGGATCGACGCGACGATCACCGACCTGACGATCCCCGCGCGGTACGGCCTGCGGCAGACCATCGGCGACACGACCGGGGTGGGCGGGGTGTTCCGCGCGCTGCGCACGTTCCCCGTGCTCACCGGCATCCTCGAGGACATGCGCGCGGTCTGCCCGGACGCGCTGCTGCTCAACTACACGAACCCGATGGCCATGAACGTGTGGTGGGCGTCCGTCGTCGCGCCGGACATCCGCACGTTCGGGCTGTGCCACTCCGTCTACTGGACGGCGCACGACCTGGCCGAGCTGCTGGGCCTGGACGTCGAGGAGACCCGGTTCCGCGCGTTCGGCGTGAACCACCAGGCCTGGCTGACGGAGTGGACGCACGACGGCGAGGACCTCTACCCACGGTTGCGCGCGAAGATCGAGCAGGAACCCGAGCTCGAGCGCCGGGTGCGCGTCGAGATGTTCCGCCGCATCGGGTACTACCCGACCGAGACCAGCGAGCACTCGTCGGAGTACCTGTCGTGGTTCCTGCGGTCCGACGAGCAGGTCGAGCGGTTCCGCATCGAGCCCCTGCAGTACGTCGGGATCAGCCGCGAGAACGTGGCGGAGTTCGAGCAGGCCAAGACGCTGCTCGCCGCCGGGTCGCCGCTGCCGCTCGAGGGCGGCGCGTCCGAGTACGCGCCGCAGATCATCCACTCGATCCTGACCGGCACGCCGCGGGAGATCCACGTCAACGTGCCCAACCACGGGTTGATCGACAACCTGCCCGCCGGCTCGGCCGTCGAGGTCCCCGCGCTGGTGGACGCGGCCGGCGTGACGCCGGTCGCGATGGGTGCGCTGCCGGTGCAGTGCGCCGCCCTCAACCGCACCTACCTGTCGGTCGCGGAGCTGACCGTCGAGGCCGTGCGGACGGGCGACCCGCGCCTGGTGCGCCAGGCGGTGCTCGTCGACGGCAACGCGAGCTCGTCGCTGACCCCGACCCAGATCTGGGACCTGTGCGACGAGCTCGTCGCGGCCCACGGGGACCTGATCCCGGAACCGCTGCGGGCACTGTGACTGCGGCACGCACCCGGGACCTCGTCGACGACGCCGTCCGTCGACGGACGGCCGTGCTCTGCTTCAACGTCATCACGCTCGAGCACGCCGAGGGCATCGTCGCCGGACTCGAACGCGCTGGCTCAGCGGGCCTGCTCCAGGTCAGCGAGAACGCGGTCCGGTACCGGGAGGGCCGCGCGGGTCCCCTGCTCGCGGCGTGCCACGAGCTGGCGGTCTCGGCGTCGGTGCCCGTCGGGCTGCACCTCGACCACCTGCAGGACGCGCGGCTGCTGTCCGAGGGCGTCGCGTCGGCGTCGCAGTACGGCGTCACGTCCCTGATGGTCGACGCCGCACACCTGGACTACGCGCAGAACGTCGCGACGACGGCCGCCGTGACTCGCTCCGCGCACGCGGTCGACCTCTGGGTCGAGGCGGAGCTCGGCGAGGTGGGCGGCAAGGACGGCGCCCACGCGCCCGGCGCGCGGACCGACCCCGACGAGGCCGCCGCGTTCGTCGCCGCCACCGGCGTCGACGGGCTCGCGGTCGCGATCGGCTCCTCGCACGCGATGACCAGCGCGACCGCCCGTCTCGACCTCGACCTGCTCGCGCGGTTGTGCGCCGCCGTGCCCGTGCCGCTCGTGCTGCACGGCTCGTCGGGCGTCCCACCCGAGGCGCTCCAGGACGCCGTCCGGACGGGCATCCGCAAGATCAACGTGGGCACCGCCCTCAACGCCGCGCTCACCGCACAGGTCCGGCTCGCGCTCGCCGCGGACGGCCGGCTCACCGACCCGCGCCGCTATCTCGCGCCTGCCCGGGAGGCCGTCGCGGCCGTGGTCGCGGCGAGCTGCGCGACGATCGACGCCGCCTGACCTCAGAGCCGCAGGATGCGGCGCGCGTTGCCGGCGTACAACGCCTCGAGTGCGGATGCCGACAGGTGCAGGCCCGAGACGGTCCACCGTCCCTGTGGAGGCACGTCCTCGCCGGGCGCGTACTCGAACGCCTCGTCCGCGGTCTCCAGGAACCGGACGTGCGTGAGGACGGCCTCGTCGGTGAGCGGGAAGGAGTCCGTGCCGAACAGCACGCGGTCGGGGAACTCCTCGACCAGTCGACGGGTCCGGCGCGGCTGCCGCCCGAGCTCGGCCATCCGCCCGGCGACGTCGATGTGCCAGTTCGGTGCGGCCTGCAGGAGGCGTTCGACGCGGTCGAGGTCCTCCGCGACGCACCCGGCGTGCGCGCCGATATAGGTGGTCTGCGGCGTCGCCAGCACGAGCGTCTCGAGGGCCGTGAGCAGGCGGTCGAACGTCGGGTGGACCGCCCGGTCACCGAACCACCAGTCGGGGTTGGCCTGCAGCTCGTCGATCCGCTCGTTGTCCGCATCGACCGGGTCGAAGAACGCGACAGGGTCGGCGACGTGGATGAGCACCGGGAGCCCGAGCTCTCCGGCGAGCCCGAGGGTGCGCACCACCCGCTCGTCGTCGGGCAGCACCAGCGCGCCGGTGGCGTCGCGGACGGTCAGCCCGAGGTTCTTCCAGACCTTGACGCCGCGGGCGCCCCGCCGGGCTGAGTCGCGCAGCTGCCCGGCGAGCAGGGCCTCACCGTCAGGTTGTGCGAGCACGGTCCAGTCGAGCTGGCAGAACGTGACGAAACGCGTCGGGTGCGCGCGGTCGTAGCGGTCGAGGTTCGCCTCGAGCTCGTCGCCGCGCATCCCGTCGAGGTTGACCACCGTCGCCACGTTGCGTCGATCCATGAGGTCGAGCAGCGCGCCGACGTCGGGGGCGGTCCAGCCGGGCGGCGTGAGCCATCGGCCCAGGTGGTTGTGCACGTCGACCGACGGCACAGCGGTGCGGCTCACGTCCGTGACCTGCGCGGCGAGCCTGCTGCGCGGGTGCCAGTCCGCCACGCGAAGGTGGGCGGCTGCGGTCCAGTCGGGCATGCGGTGTCCTCTCGCGCTCAGTCAAAGTGAGCGTTTGCCGCAGTTTCATTGCGGATCGATCACTCAGGTACGCAGTATTGCGCACACGGCACCGGCGTCAACTCCGGAGCCGGAGACGAGAGGGCAACACCGTGAGCAGCAGCATCACCGCGCAAGAGATCGCGAGCCAGCCGGTCGTGTGGGCACGCGCCCTGCAGGAGGCGTCCGGGGCGATCTTCGGCCGGCCGGGAGAGAGCGTCCTGATCCTCGGCTGCGGCACGAGCGCCTTCGTCGCAGAGTCGCTTGCCGTCCTGCGCGAGCAGGCGGGACTCGGCCTGACGGACGCCGCCTATGCGTCCGAGTGGCGTCCGGGTCGCCGGTACGATCGGGTGCTCGTGATCAGCCGCTCCGGCACGACGAGCGAGGTGCTCGCGGCGCTCGAGCTGGTCGAGGCCGGCACCCGGACGGCGGCGATCGTCGGGGTCGCGGACAGCCCGGTCGCGCGGCGGGTGGACGAGGTCCTCCTGCTCGACTACGTCGACGAGGAGTCGGTGGTCCAGACGCGGTTCCCGACGACGACCTTGATGATCGCTCGCTCGATGTTCGGGGACGTCGTCGTCCCTCTGGTCGCGGCGGCCCGACGCGCGCTCGAGGAGCCACTGCCCGTACCCGTCGACGGAATCGACCACGTCGTGTACCTCGGCACCGGCTGGACCTACGGCCTCGCACAGGAGGCAGCCCTCAAGGTCCGGGAGGCCGCGCAGGCGTGGTCGGAGTCCTACCCGGTGCTCGACTACCGCCACGGCCCGATCGCGGTGGCCCACCCGGGCTCGCTCGTCACGATCTTCGGCGCGGCCGACCCGTCGCTCGTCGCCGACGTCGAGGCCACGGGTGCACAGGTGCTGACCAGCGACGAGGACCCGCTCGTCCAGCTCGTGCAGGCGCAGCGGTTCGCTGTGGCCCTGGCCGAGAGCCGAGGCCTCAACCCCGACACACCCCGCCACCTCACCCGCTCCGTCGTCCTGTCCTGAAACGCCGACCCGAGGAGATCGAGTTGTCCCCCCAGCGCTCGCCCCGTGCACGTCTCGCCGCCCTCGCTGCGGCCACTGCCGTCGTCTCCCTCGCCCTCGCGGCCTGCTCCGGCGGATCCCCGAAGGGCGCCGCGACGTTCGACCCCCAGGCCAAGACGACCATCACCTGGTGGACCGGCCAGGCCGACCAGGCCGAGACGATCCTCGAGGGCCTGGCCAAGGACTTCGAGAAGCTGCACCCGAACGTCACGGTGGACGTGTCCTCGGGCGCGCCCTCGACAGACGAGCTCCTGCAGAAGCTGTCCGCGGGCTTCGCGGGCGGCACCTACCCGGACGTCTCCTACGCGTACGGCTCCTGGGCGAGCGAGCTGCAGGGCTCGAAGCGCACGCTCGACATCACGGAGCAGGTGAAGGACCCGGACGTGAAGTGGGACGAGCTCCCGGCGTCCGCTCAGCAGACGGCCCAGCCCGACGGGACGACGACGATCGGCTTCCCGGCCGTCGTCGACAACCTGACGCTGATCTACAACAAGGCGGTGTTCGATGCCGCAGGCGTCGCTTATCCGACTGCTGACTGGACCTGGGACGACTTCCGCGCGGCGGCGAAGAAGCTGACCAACGCCGACACCAACACCTACGGCTACGGCTACTCGGTCTCGGGATCCGAGGAGACGACGTGGCAGTTCTGGCCGCACCTCTGGCAGAACGGCGGCGAGATCCTCTCGGCCGACCAGAAGACGGCGACCTTCGACTCGGACGCCGGCGTGAAGGCTCTGACCCTGCTGCGTGACATGGCCGTCGACGACAAGAGCGTCTACCTCGACCAGACTGACACCAAGGCCGCCCAGCTGTTCGCGAGCGACCGGATCGGCATGATCACGTCGGGTCCCTGGACGCTCTACGACCTGCAGACCGCCAAGACGAGCTACGGCGTCGTGCCCCTGCCGGGCACCGACGGCAACCACGAGAGCGTCTCCGGCCCGGACCTGTGGGTGCTGTTCGACCACAAGGACGCCAACCGCGCGCACTGGTCGTACGAGCTGACCAAGTGGCTGACGTCGGCGGAGCAGGACATCAAGTGGAACGTCGCGTACGGCAACCTGCCGCTGCGGCCCTCCGAAGCGCAGTCGCCCGAGTTCCTTGCGCAGGTCCAGGCGCTGCCGGGTCTCGACGTCATGGCCGCCAACATGGTCAACTCCAAGCACGCACGGCCGACGGTCAAGGGCTACGTCAAGCTCTCGGAGGCCATCGGCTCCGCGATCTCCGAGGTGCTGCAGGGCCAGGGCGACCCGGCCGACGCGCTGAAGCAGGCCGCCGCCACCTCGACGCAGGCCCTCGGAGGGTGACGATGGCGAGCACGACGGCGGGTCGCCGCGGCGCGTTCCTCCCGCAGGCGCACGCGCGGCGCGCGGCGGTGACACCCGGTCGCCGGAAGGAGCGTCGTCGGGCCGGGCTGCAGGGATGGGGGTTCGTCGCCCCGGCGATGCTCATCGTGCTCGGCCTCTCGATCTTCCCCGCGGCCTGGGCGTTCTGGTTGTCGCTGCAGAGCTGGGACGGCTTCTCGACGCCGACCTGGGTGGGCATCGGCAACTACCAGCAGATGGTCACGGACGCCGCCCTGCGGGACGCGGTCGGGCACACGATGCTCTACACGGCGCTGTTCGTGCCGGCGTCGGTGCTCATGGGCATGGGCCTGGCCATGCTGCTGAACCGCTCGCTGTTCCTCATCGGCTTCTACCGGACGGCGATCTTCCTGCCGTTCGTCGCCTCCGCCGCGGCGACCGGCATCCTGACGACGTACCTGTTCAACCCGCAGTTCGGGCTGGCCAACACGGTCCTGCGGGCCCTGCACCTGCCACAGCAGGGCTGGCTCGAGGACCCGTCGCAGGCCATGGTCGTCATCACCCTGATGTCGTTGTGGGGCCAGGCCGCGTTCACCACCGTCATCTACCTGGCGGCGCTGCAGGACATCCCGTCGGAGCTCCTCGAGGCCGCCCGCATCGACGGCGCCAACCGGTGGCAGTCGTTCTGGCACGTGACGTTCCCGCAGCTGGCGCCCGTCACCGTGTTCGTCACCGTCTGGCAGGTCATCGAGGCCATCCAGCTGTTCGACCTCGTCTACACGACGACGCGCGGCGGACCCCTCGACGCGACGCAGACGATCGTCTACTACCTGTGGCAGACGGCCTTCAAGGACCTCGAGTTCGGCTACGCGTCGGCGGTGGCGTACGGCCTGTTCGCGGTGACGCTGATCATCACTGGCGGCGTCGTGCTCTACTCCCGTCGCGCGAAGGTGGAGGCGTTCTGATGGCGGTCCAGATGCTCTCGCGCACCCCGGTGCCCGACACCCCCGACGACATCCCGCTCGCCCGGAGCCGCGCTCGTGGCCGTCGGCACTGGTGGTGGCACGTCCTGCTCCTCCCGATCGCGCTGCTCTTCGCGCTGCCGTTCGTGCAGATGTTCCTCACCGCGCTCACGCCCGCCTCGGAGATCAACAAGTTCCCGCCGAGGCTGATCCCGTCGTCGCTGACGCTCGACGGCTTCACCAAGCTGTTCGCCGAGTCGGACATCCTGCGCTGGCTGCTCAACACCGCGATCGTCTCCACCGTCGGCGTCGTGTCGCACCTGGTCCTGTGCTCGCTGGCGGGCTACGGGTTCGCGCGGCTGAAGTTCCCCGGTCGCACGTTCGGCTTCCTCGCCATCGTCGCGACGATCATGATCCCGACCCAGCTGCTCATGGTCCCGACGTACGTGATGTTCGCCAGGGTCGGCCTCATCGACACCCTCGGCGCCGCCATCGTCCCCTGGCTGGCGTCCGCGTTCGGCATCTTCCTCATGCGGCAGTTCTTCCTGTCGCTCCCGGCCGAGCTCGAGGAGGCGGGGGTGCTCGACGGCTGCAGCCGGCTCGCAGTGTTCTGGCGGATCGTGCTGCCGCTGGCCAAGCCCGCGATGGCGACGCTCGCCATCTTCACGCTGCTCGGCTCGTGGAACGACCTGGTCTGGCCTCTCATCGCGATCAACGACCCGGCCCACTTCACGCTCCAGCTCGGCATCACCAACTTCCAGGGCGATCGCCGCACGGACTGGTCCCTGCTCATGGCCGGCAATGTCGTGGCCACCCTGCCGCTCATCGTGTTCTTCCTCATCGCCCAGAAGCAGTTCATCGCGACCATGACGTTCTCGGGGCTCAAGGGATGAAGAGCCGTGCCCTCGTGCCCGCCGTGCTCGTCGCCGGGGACGCCAACGTCGACCTCGTGCTGCGCGGCGACGTGGTGCCTCGGTTCGGGCAGGCCGAGCAGCTGGTGTCGTCCGACGGCCTGGTCCTCGGCGGGAGTGCGTCGATCGTGGCGTGCGGCCTGGCCCGCCTCGGTGTGCCCACCTCACTGGTCGCACGCGTCGGGGACGACGCCCTCGGGCAGTTCCAGCTCGACGCACTCCGTGCGGCGGGCGTCGGGACGTCGCAGGTCGAGGTCGACCCGTCGACGCCGACCGGGCTGTCGGTCATCCTGTCGGCCGCCGACGACCGCGCGATCCTGACGGTGCCGGGCACCATCCCGACGCTGCGGGCCTCCGCCGTCCGGACCGCGCTCGCCGCCACCGGTGCGCGTCACCTGCACGTCGCCTCGTACTTCCTCCAGCCGACGCTCGCTGCCGAGCTGCCGGTGCTCCTGGCGGAGGTCCGTGCTTCTGGGGTGACCGTCAGCCTGGACACCAACTGGGACCCGGCGGACGCCTGGGACGGCGTGCTCTCGCTGCTCCCGCTCGTCGACGTCCTGCTGCCCAACCTGTCCGAGCTCCGTGCTCTCGGCGCGGTCGCGGGTGCGACCGGGTCCGATCTCGAGGTCGCGCATCGGCTGGCGTCGTTCGGCCCGCGCGTGGTCGTCAAGGCCGGCGCGGACGGCGGCTGGTCGGTGGGCGCCGGCTTCTCGGTTCAGGCGCCTGGGCTCCCGGTCGACGTCGTCGACACCACCGGCGCCGGCGACTCCTTCGACGCCGGCTACCTCGCGGCCGTCGCGCACGGCATCGACGACGAGGGGGAGCGGCTGCGCTGGGCCACGGTTGCGGGCTCGCTGTCGACCCTCGAAGCCGGTGGCACAGGTCGCCAGGCGACGCTCGACGATCTGCGATGATCACCGCCGCCGCCGTCAGCCCGTCGCTCGACGTCACCTACGAGGTGGACGAGCTCACCGGCATCCAGCGCCCGCTCGCGGTGCACCGGGTGGCGGGTGGCAAGGCGCTGAACGCCGCCCGCGCAGCGGCGCTGCTCGGGTCGTCGGTCGGGGCGGTGGCGGTGCTCGGCGGCGGGACGGGCTCGGTGGTCGCTTCGCTTGCGCGCGACGACGGAGTGGACCTGCGGGTCGTCGACGGCACCGAGCTCACGCGGACGTGCGTCAGCGTGCACGCGCGGTCGACGGGTGCGCTGACCGAGATCTACGAGCACGCGACGCCGGTCACGCGAGCGGTCTACGACCGGTTCCTCGCCGTCCTCGGGGCCGACATCTCGGCCCGAGGCGGCTGGTGCCTGGTGAGCGGGGGCGTCCCGGACTCCCTCGGACCGTCGCCCCTGCGCGAGCTCGTCGACGCCGTCTCCGGTGCGGGCGGGCGCGTCGCAGTCGACAGCCACGGCCCGGCGCTGCTCGCGCTCCTGGCGTCCGGGGGTGTCGACCTCCTGAAGGTGAACCGCTCGGAGGCCTGCGAGGTGCTCGCCGTGCCCGCCGACACTCCCCTCGCCGACCTCGTCGCCGGGCTGCACGCTCTGAGCCGAGGAGTCGTGGTCGTGACCGACGGGGTCGCCGGCCTGCGTGCCACCGACGGCTCGTCGACGTTCACCGCCGTCGTGCCCGACGTGGTCGGTCAGTTCCCCGTCGGCAGCGGCGACTCCGTGCTCGGCGCGCTCGTCCACGCCCTCGACGACGGCCGCGGTCTGGACGACGCGTTGCGCCTGGCGACCGCCGCTGGGTGCGCCAACGCCCTGGTGCCCGGCGCCGCGCGCTTCGATCCCGCGGTGGTCGCACGCCTCGCGGCGGAGGTCGTGCTGCTCGCCGCGTGACTGTGGTGGTGTGAGTGGTGTGCACCTCACCGGGCCGGCTCGTGGACGCGTCCTGGCGGGCGTAGAGCTGGGCTAGAATTGCCGACGACCCCTCGTGCGGCGTCATCTCGCTGAACTCCCCCAGGGCCGGAAGGCAGCAAGGGCAGGTGAGCTCTGACGGGTGTGCGGGGGGTCCTTTCATGCCCGACGCCGCGCGCCCGGGCCCGCCCTCGCGCACGAGAACGCACTTACCGACGTCCGTTCCCCGTTTCGCGTCGATAACTGCGTTCTCGATCGGCGCGCAGGGCCTCGCGGACCGTGCGGCCTACCAGCCCGCGCGTCGCCAGGTCGGTGCTCGTGAAGCGGAGCAGGTCGACATCGCCGCGAAGAAGCATCGCGTTCTGGCGTATCCGGTCGCGGTGCAGCGCGTCGGGCTGATCGTGGAACTCGCGGCCATCGACCTCGACGACGAGCCATCGGCCACCGACCAGGCGCCAGGCCAGATCACCCCGGCCGAGGAACGTCCCGTCGTGGGCGGTCACCACGAGCTGGAGCTCGTCGGGCGGTATCCCGGCGTCGATGCACTCGAGCCGAGCGAACGTCTCGAGCGGCGACTCTGCCCTGCCGTCGACGAGGGCCAGCCACTCGATCGCCTCGATGCAGTTGCGCCGACCCCGCAGCCGCGGCGCCAGCTGCTCGACCATCGAGAGACGACCCCGATGGACCAGGTCATCGAGGACGGCAACGGCGTGCAGCCGGCCAAGCTCGGGCAGGGCGGTGACCAGGGCGAAATGCAACGTCGCGATCTGCCGATCGCCGAACCTCTCGGACTCGACAGTGCTGAGCTGCCGGACGCGGATGCCATCACGCCCGAGGCCGGAGCGCCCCGACGGCAGTGCGACCTCGGGCTGAATGTCGCGCGGAAGGCCGTTCGCGCCGTGCAGCGCGAGCGCGCACGATCCGACCGCTATCGCGTCCGGTCCGTAGGCGAGCATGCCGAGCCACGCGGCGCGTCGCCGTCGATGTTCGGAGGCACGTCGGCGGTCGCGCGAGGGGTCGACGTCGTAGACCCCGCGCGTGACGCGAGCCCAACGACCGGCGCGTACGAGCCGCCGCCGCATGCCAACCGTCACGCCGATCGCGTCGCACTGGTGCGACGCGAGGAGGTCCTCCTGCCGAAACGCGAGCGAGCGAAGCGAGACGGGAACATTCACGGACCGATCGTGATCACCGGACCGGCGCGCGGGTCACCCCATGGCGCACGCTGTGCGCGACGGTGGGCTGTGGTCGCGTCGCCAGCGCGCCGAGCCGACGTGGCGGCCGACGCGGAACGCCAGACCGACGTCGAGAACACAGTGATGAACGCCCCGACCGTCAGCGGCGTCGATAACTGTGTTCTCGACGCCCGGTCCGGCGGCGGCGCATGCGACACGCGGCCACCCGTCGGCTGCGGCTCAGCTGCGTAGGGCCAGGCGGGTGAAGGTCTGGCTGGCGCCCGCCTCGCGCTTCAGGCCGCGGACCAGGTGGTCGAGGGCCGACGGGTCGGCGACCACCGCGTGGAGCAGGTAGTCGTACGAGCCCGTCACGTGGACCGCGTCGAGCACCTGCGGGAAGCCGCGCGCGATCGCCGCCGAGAACTGTTCGTTCGTCGTCCCGTCGGCCAGGCGCACCTCGACGAACACCTCCAGGCCCGCCGGCAGGGACGTCGCCGCGCCCGTGAGGATGGTGAAGCCGCGGATGGTCCCGGTGTCGACGAGGCGCCGGACGCGGTTCGCGGCGGCGTTCGGCGACAGGCCGACGCGCTCGCCCAGGTCGCTGTACGGAATCCGCGCGTCCGCGGTCAGCTCGCGAAGGATTGCCTCGTCGATCGGATCCATCCGGCGATTGTCGCAGTTCGGCGACGATATCCGCACTACCGGTGTGACGTCCTCGGCCACTGGGACGGACGCTGGGCCCGTGCACCCCTTCCTTCTCGGCGCGCTCGCCGGGCTCGCCGTCGCGATGCCCGTCGGCCCGGTCGGCGTGCTGCTGATGCGCAGCGCCCTGGTCGACGGGGTGCGGGTCGCCGTCGCTGCGGCGTTCGGGATCGCGACGGTCGACCTGCTCTACGGGATCGGCGCCGTGGCGGTCGGTGCGCCCGTCAGCCGGCTGGTCACGGCGCACGAGGGACCGATCCGCATCCTGAGCGCCGCGGTGCTCGTGTCGGTCGGCGTGGTCGGCCTGCTGCGTCGACCCGCGAAGCCTCCTGTCGCCGTCGAGCAGCCCCCGGCGTCGTCGCACGGCACCTACCTGAGGTTCGTGGGTCTGACGCTGGTCAACCCGCTCACCGCCATCACGTTCGCCACCGTCGCGGTCGGCATGGCCGCCGACGTGCGCGGATCGTCGGTCGCGTTCGTCGTCGGCGTCGGGCTGGCGTCCTTGGCCTGGCAGCTGGTCCTCGCGCTGAGCGGTGGGCTGCTCGGGCTTCGTCTGTCGCAGGCGGCGCGACGTCGGGTCTCGACGGTCGGGTCGGCGATCGTGGTGCTGGTGGGCGTGTCCGTCCTCATCTGACAGGGGGATCGGCGTCCGCCTGTGGTCGCACGGCCGGTCTCCCACGCCGCGACCCTGGCCCGACGCCGTCCCGCCCAGGAGCGGCGACGGTGGACGCATGAGCATCGAACCCCGCCTGGCCGCGCGCGGCCTGGTCAAGTCCTTCGGCAGCACGACCGCGCTGGCGGGCGTCGACGTCGACCTCGCGGACGGGGAGTCGCTGGCCGTCATGGGCCCGTCCGGCTCCGGAAAGTCGACGCTGCTGCACTGCCTCGCGGGCATCCTCGTCCCGGACCGTGGATCGGTGTCGCTGCGGGGTCGCGACGTCGGCGCGCTGAGCGACCGCGAACGCTCGCTGCTGCGTCGCCAGCACTACGGCTTCGTCTTCCAGTTCGGCCAGCTGCTGTCTGAGCTGCCCGCGGTGGAGAACGTCGCGCTGCCGGCGATGCTGCTGGGCGCGAGCCGCAAGGACGCCACCGCGCAGGCAACCCGGTGGCTCGGTTCGCTCGGGCTCGCCGGGATGGAGGGCCGGCGCCCGGGCGAGCTGTCGGGCGGTCAGGCGCAGCGGGTCGCCGTGGCGCGCGCACTGATCACGGGGCCCGCGGTGGTCTTCGCCGACGAGCCGACCGGCGCTCTCGACCAGTCGACCGGCCACGACGTCATGCGCGTGCTGGTCGAGACGACGAGGGTGGCGGGGGCGTCGCTCGTCGTCGTGACCCATGACGCGCAGGTCGCCGACTGGTGCGACCGGCGGATCGAGGTGCGCGACGGCGTCGTCGTGGGCAGCGCGGTCCGTCGATGAACCCCGTCGTCGCCCTCGCGCCCCGGTTCCAGCGCGCCGGCGGCCGCGACTCGCGCGTGACCACGTCGCTGGCCGTCACGGCGTTCGCCGTCACCACCGGTCTGACGCTGTCGGTGGTGGGTGGCCTGCTCGGGTTCGTCGCGCGTGCCCACGAGCCCCTGGCGCCCGGCCAGAACGACGTCCGTTCCCTGTACGAGATCCTCGCGTGGGTCGCGGTCGTCCTGCTGGTGGTCCCGCTGCTGACCCTCGGCGGCAGCGCCGCGCGCCTCGGGGTCGCCCGCCGCGACGCCCGGCTGGCCACGTTGCGGCTGCTCGGTGTGACGTCGCGCGAGGTGGTCGTGCTGACCCTCGTCGAGACCGCCTG
This sequence comes from Cellulomonas sp. McL0617, assembly GCF_049994875.1. Classification (GTDB taxonomy): domain Bacteria; phylum Actinomycetota; class Actinomycetes; order Actinomycetales; family Cellulomonadaceae; genus Cellulomonas. The sequence continues at coordinate 3,681,365 of NZ_CP188256.1, read as the reverse complement.
GCAGGGGCTCGTCGGGGCCGTCCTGGGCATCCTGCTCTACGTCGCGCTCCTGCCGCTCGTCGCACTGCTGCCGTTCCAGGGCACCACGTTCAGCGTCGGGGAGCTCTGGGTCGGCTGGCAGGGGTTGCTGGTCGCGCTGGTCGCCGTGCCGCTGCTCGCCGGGCTGTCCGGGGCGTTCTCGCTGCGGCGCGTGGCCATCTCGCCCCTGGGCGTCGCTCGTCGGACGTCGCCGAAGGGCATGGGGTTCGTCCGGCTGGTCGTCGCGCTGGTAGGGATCGGGCTGTTCATGACCGTCAGCGTGGTCGGCGGCGCGCTCGGGGCCGCCGCGATCGGCGCCCTGGTAGGTGCCATGGCGATCGGCTTCGCCATGCTCAACGTCGTCGGGCCGTGGGTGCTGGGCCTTGTCGGCAAGGCGCAGCTCCGGCGTGCGACGACGCCGGCGCGGCTCCTGGCTGCCCGGCGTCTGCTCGACGACCCGCGGGCCGCGTGGCGGGTGGTCGGCGGGCTGGGGCTGGCCGGGTTCGTCGCCGGCGCGCTCGCGGTGGTCCCGTCGATCACGTCCGTGGACGCGTCGCAGGACCCGCAGGGCGCCATGCTGCAGGACGACCTGGTCACCGGCGCGCTCGTCACGCTGGTCGTGGCCTTCCTGCTGGCGGCCGTCTCGGCGGGCATCGCGCAGGCGGCCGCGGTGCTCGACCGGCGTCGCGAGATCGCGCTGCAGAACCTGGCCGGCATGCCCGTCGAGCTGCTGGACTCGGTGCGTCGGCGGTCCGTGCTCGTACCGCTGCTGTTCGTCGCGGTCGGCTCGGCGGTGACGGCGCTCGTCATGTTCCTGCCGCTGCTGGGCACCGCGGCTGTCAGCGACCCGACCGGCATCCTCCTGCTGCTCGCCTTCCTGGCCGTCGGGTGCGCGCTGGTGTTCGTCGCGACGGAGACGTCGCGCCCGCTGCTGCGCTCGGTGCTGACCGACACGGTGGTCCGCGCGGACTAGCGCCGCGTCGACGTGACGACCTCGGTGACGGACGGATGCTCATGGGACACGGCCTTCGCCACTTCGTCCCAGGAGCGGCTGGGTGCGCACGCACCCGCCTCCTACCCGAGCGCCGCGCGACACTCGTCGACCGCCTCGACGGCCCACTCGACCTGCTGCTCGGTGCCCCAGCGGACGGCCGCACGCAGGGCCGCCTCGAGCTCGGGCAGGGCCGCGGCCGCGTCTCCCGCTCGCAGCCGCGACCAGCCCAGGTTGTGGTGCAGGCCGACGTGCCAGCGCAGCGTCCGTTCGTCCGTCACGCCGGCCAGGACCGCGAGCGCCTGGGCGGTCCACCCGGCTGCGCGCTCGCCGTCCGAGATAGCGAGCATGTGCAGGGCGTCGACGACGAGGAACGGGTCGACCGTCGCGGAGACCGCCTGCTCGAAGTACGGGATCGCCTCCTGCGGGTGCCCGGAGCTGTTGCGCACACGCCCGCGCTCCAGCGCGACCCGTGCAGCGACGGTCGGTGGGACGGGCTCGACCGTGTCCAGCACCGCGTCTGCCTCGTCGTACTGCTCCTGCAGGCCGAGGCTGCGGGCGACCTGGGTCAAGAGCTCGGCGCGGTCGTCGCCGGTGGTGGCGCCGGCGGCCGCTCGGAGCCGGGCCTCGCTGGCGGCCGGGTCGGCGAAGTCCCAGAGGTCGTCGAGCATGCGCTGGTCGACAGTCACGAACGGATCGTAGGTGTCGGTGCGGGCGTCTAGGGTTCGTGGCGTGAGCACAGCCCTGTACCGGCGGTACCGGCCCGAGAACTTCGCCGAGGTGATCGGGCAGGACCACGTCACCGCACCCCTGCGGCAGGCGCTGCGCAGCGGCCAGGTGAACCACGCGTACCTGTTCTCCGGCCCGCGCGGCTGCGGCAAGACGACGTCCGCGCGCATCCTCGCCCGCATCCTCAACTGCGCGCAGAACACCGAGGAGCACCCCACCGACACCCCGTGCGACGTGTGCGAGTCGTGCGTGGAGCTGGCGCGCGGCGGGCCGGGCAGCCTCGATGTGGTGGAGATCGACGCGGCCAGCCACGGCGGCGTGGACGACGCCCGCGAGCTGCGGGAGCGCGCCACGTTCGCCCCCGCGCGCGACCGGTACAAGGTGTTCATCCTCGACGAGGCCCACATGGTGTCCAACCAGGGCTTCAACGCGCTGCTCAAGATCGTCGAGGAGCCGCCGCCGCACATCAAGTTCATCTTCGCGACGACGGAGCCCGACAAGGTCATCGGCACCATCCGCTCGCGCACGCACCACTACCCCTTCCGCCTCGTGCCGCCGGACGTCCTGGTCCCGTACCTGCAGCAGCTCTGCGACTCCGAGGGCGTGCAGGTGGCGTCCGGCGTGCTCCCGCTCGTCGTGCGCGCGGGCGGCGGATCCGTGCGCGACACCTTGTCCGTGCTCGACCAGCTGATCGCCGGGTCCGGCGGGGCCGAGCTCGCCTACGAGGGCGCCGCGGACCTGCTCGGGTACACGCAGGCCTCGCTGCTCGACGACGTCGTCGAGGCCGTCGCCGCTCGCGACGGTGCGTCCGCGTTCCGGGTGGTCGACCGCGTCATCTCGACCGGCCACGAGCCGCGCCGGTTCGTCGAGGACGTGCTCGAACGCTTCCGCGACCTCATCGTCATCGCCGCGTCCGGCGACGCGGCCGAGGCCGCCCTGCGTGACGTGCCGTCCGACCAGCTGACCCGCATGCGCCTGCAGGCCGGGCACCTCGGGGCCTCGGAGCTGTCGCGGTCGGCGGACCTGGCCAACGCCGCGCTCACCGAGATGACGGGCGCGACCTCCCCGCGCCTGCACCTCGAGCTCCTCATGGCCCGGCTGCTCCTGCCGGCTGCCGAGGACACGCGCTCGTCGGTCGGCGCACGGCTCGACCGCCTCGAGCGCGGGCTGCCGGCCGACGGGGTCCGTGTGCCGGTCGCGACGACGCAAGCGCCGCGCCCAGCCGAGCCCGCGCCGGTCACGCGCCCCATCCCGCCCGCGCCGGTCGCGCAGCCCGTCCCGCCCGCGCCGGTCGCGCAGGCGGCCGACCCACTGCCCGTCGCGGCAGCACCCGCAACACCAATGGTCGCCGCGTCAGTGCCCGCCGTGCAGACGGTCGTCGAACCCGACCCGGTCGCGGTGGACGTCGAGCTCGAACCGGTCGCGATCGAGTCCGACCCTGCCGTCGGGCCCGTCGGCACGCCTGAGCCCGAACGGTCCACACCCAGCACCGACACCGACGCGGCGCCGGCCCTCGCGGTCGCGGAACCCCCGCCCGTCGCTCCGCCTGTCGTCGCAGCGGCTGCCCACGGCACCGGTCAGGAGACCGAGGTCATCCGTCGGCGCTGGCCCGAGGTGCTCGAGACGGTCAAGGGCCTGCGTCGCGTGACGTGGGCGCTGATCGACCCGCGCAACGCGCAGGTGGCCGACCTCGACGCGACGACCCTGCGGATCGCGTTCGACAACCCCGCGCTCGCGACGACGTTCCGGAACGGCGCGCACGCGGAGGTGGTCGCGCGGGCCGTGCGCGAGACGCTCGGGTTCGACGTCCGCGTCGAGGGGATCCTGACGGAGCAGGCGAACGCGCCCGCGGCCGACGCCGCCCCGACCCGTCCGGTCAACGACCGCGAGAACCCGCGCGCGGTGACCCCGGCCGAGGCGGCCGCCTCCTGGGACGACGAACCACCCGCTCCTGAGCCGCCGCACGACGACACGGGCGAGCCGCCGTACGTGCCGGACGACCTTGATGCCAGCGGCCCGCCGCCCGCCGCGCAGGGCACCGCCCGCGAACGAGGCACGGCCGCGGCCCGCGAGTCGGCGGCGCGCATCGTGCCGGGCGTACCCGACGAGCCGTCGCCGGACGACCCGGAGATCAGCGGCTCGTCGCTGATCGGCGCGCCCCTGGTCGCGCAGATGCTGGGCGGCACGGTCATCGACGAGCAGCTGGACGACGGCTCGGCCTGACCTTCAGTTCACGAGCGGACCGGACGGCCTGTGCCTGCGAAGGCGCGCAGGGCGTCCGCGCGCCCGACGGGTCGGATGCCCTGACCCCGTAGGCTGGCGGACGTGTACGAGGGTGCGGTCCAGGATCTGATCGACGAGCTCGGGCGGTTGCCCGGCGTCGGTCCCAAGAGCGCCCAGCGCATCGCGTTCCACCTGCTCGCGGCCGACCCCGCGGACGTGCGCCGGCTCGCCGACGCGCTCACGGAGGTCAAGCTGCGCGTCGTGTTCTGCGAGATCTGCGGCAACGTCGCGCAGGAGCCGCAGTGCCGCATCTGCCGCGACCCGCGCCGGTCGCTGGCCACGATCTGCGTCGTCGAGGAGCCCAAGGACGTCGTCGCCATCGAGCGGACCCGCGAGTTCCGCGGCCGGTACCACGTGCTCGGTGGGGCCATCAACCCGATCGCCGGCGTCGGCCCGGACGACCTGCGGATCCAGTCGCTGCTGAGCAGGCTGGCCGACGGGACGGTAACCGAGGTGATCCTCGCCACCGACCCGAATGTCGAGGGCGAGGCGACAGCCACCTACCTCGCGCGCATGCTGGTACCGATGGGTCTGACGGTCAGTCGGCTCGCGTCCGGCCTGCCGGTCGGCGGCGACCTGGAGTACGCCGACGAGGTCACACTCGGACGAGCGTTCGAGGGCCGCCGGCGGATCAGCGCCTAGAGGGGGACGAGGACGATGACACCGCACCACACGACGACCGTCGACGCGGACCTGCGGGACATCGCGCTCGCCGTCGCGGACGAGTCCCGCCGGTATCTGAGCACCGTCACCGAGGTCGCCGCCGGCTCGGCCCCGGACGCGGCGCTGCCGCTGCTCCTCCTGGCCGTGAGCGACATCCTCGCGGCCGGCGCACGCCTGGGCGCGACGACGGACGTGGTGCCGCTCGAGCGGTTCGAGCCGGACCTCGGCCCGGACCCGGACGTCGACCCGCTGCGCGCCAACCTGGCCAACGTGTTCGAGGGGATCGACGAGTACGCCGAGGTCATCGACCCCCTGCTGGGCGTCGACATCGAGCGGTCGAGCATCTCCGGCGACCTCGTCGGCATCGCCGGAGCACTGGCCCAGGGCCTGCGGCACTACGAGAGCGGCCACGTGCTCGAAGCCCTGTGGTGGTGGCAGTTCAGCTACCTGTCCGACTGGGGCGAGCGTGCGTCCAGCGTCCTGCGCACGTTGCAGGCGATCCTCGCCCACCTCCGCCTCGACGTGGAGGACGACGTCGCCGCCGAGGCGGAGTACGACGCCCTCCAGCCCTAGGCGGGCCACCCGCGTCCCGCGCGGCTAGGCCACCCGCGTCCCGCGCGGCAGCTTCCTCTGCGGGATCCGCAGGCGCCGGACGGCGATGGTGAATCCCGCGGCGCCGAGCAGCACGTTGGCGCCCAGGCCCCAGTACCAGAACGGCGTCGTGGAGATGTTGTCCTGCACGTCGGCGGGCGGCTGACCGACCAGCCAGCACTCGTCGATCGGCGAGGCCGGCCCCGCGCGCAGGGTGCGCACGCCCTGGCGGATGGCCGAGAGCGGGTCGCGGATCTCGGCGGTCCGGGTGGGGGCCGCCTCGGCGCCGTCGGCCAGGATGACGAACGGGTTGATGCCCAGCAGCCACCACGTGCGCTCGGTGTGGTCCACGGACCGCGTCTGGGTGACGTAGGTGCAGCTGTCGTCGCCCGGTGAGCTCTGGGCGTTCGTGTAGACCGTCACGGACTCCTCGTGCGAGATCGACGGATAGGTCGTCGCGAACAGGATCGGCGTGAGCAGCGTCAGACCCGCGACAGTCAGGAACGTGAGCACCGTCGATCCCGCGGCGCGCGCGCCGAGCGCGGAGTAGCCCAGGCCGATCCCGCAGACGGCCGCGAGCAGGACCGCGATGATCAGGACGACCCGGACCAGCGACATCACGGGGGTGCCGCCCATCGCGAGCGCGAGGACCAGGAACGGCAGGCTCGCGACGAGGAACGCGCACGCGGCCAGCCAGGCCGCGAGGAGCTTGCCCGTGGCGATCTCCGACGGGCTCAGGAGGGTGACCTGCAGCGTCGCCAGCGTTCCGGCGCTGCGGTCACCATTGATCGCGGTCGACGCGAGCGTGGGAGTGACGAGCAGGCCGAGCCCGAGCACCAGGAACGACACGACGGCGAACAAGAGCGGTCCGTTGGACGAGGCGCCCTGGTCGGCGATGGCCGTGAGCGCCCCCGACGCGAGCAGCGTGATGCCGCCGACCACGACGAACCACACGACCAGCGCGACGATCCAGCGCGTGGACCGCACCCGCTGCCGCAGCTCCAGGACCGCGACGGTGCGGACGCCGTGCCACGTGAACCGCCGCGTCGTGGGCGGCGCGTCCAGGGTGTCGAGCGTCATCGCCGCTCCTCCTCGAGAGCCAGGTAGGCGTGCTCGAGCGCACCGCCGACAGGATGCAGCGAGACGATCGGGACGCCGGCGCCGACCGCGTCGGCCACGAGCCGGGCCGCGCCCTCGTCGTCGTCGATCTCCAGCAGCACCGAACCCGGGTGGTCCCCGGGACGCCAGTCGGCGCCGACGGAGGTCAGCCACGCGGGGAGCGCGTCCGTGAGGCCACGCACGTGCCACGTCCGTCGCGACGGTCGGTCCGAGGACGGGACGACCGTCCGGCCGCGGGACAGGAAGACGGCGTCGTCGGCCATCTCCTCCAGCTCCGAGAGCACGTGACTGGAGACGAGCACCGTCGCACCCTCGTCGGCGAGCCGTCGCAGGAGCACGCGCAGGTCCACGCGTGAGCGCGGGTCGAGACCGCTGGCGGGCTCGTCCAGCAGCAGGACGTCGGGGGAGTGCACGAGGGCGCGGGCCAGGCCGAGGCGTTGCTTCTGGCCGCGGGACAGCACGCTGGCGGGTCGGTCGGCGAACTCGGTCAGGTGCACCGTCGCGAGCAGCTCGGCGGCCCGGGCGTCAGCGGCGGGGCGGGAGAGCCGATACGCCGCCCCGAACGTGGTGAGCACCTCGCGGGCGGTCAGCGAGTCCCAGGTGCCGAACGCGTCGGGCATCCACCCGGTCCGGGCCCGGGCCGCCGAGACGTCGTCGAGGCCGGCGATCTGCACCTCGCCGGCGTCCGGGACGAGCAGCCCGGCCAGGATCAGGAGCAGGGTCGTCTTGCCGGAGCCGTTCGGTCCCACCAGCGCGGTGACGGCGCCGGCCCGGGCGGTCAGGTCCACACCGTCGAGGGCCTGCACGCGACCGAACGCGCGGCGCAGGCCGCTGACACGGATGCCTGCGGTGACTTCGTCGTCCATGGCGAAACCGTAGGGCGCGACCGCCCGCCGGCGCGGACAAACCTGTGCAGAGTCTGTGTCGATCCGCCATCTGAAACCGCGTTTCCAGCACGTGAACACCGCCGTACACTCGCCCGGTCCTGTTCCGAGCCCGCGAAAGAGCTCCCCCCGTGGCCCTGATCGTGCAGAAGTACGGCGGTTCCTCCGTCGCCGACGCCGCCAGCATCAAGCGCGTGGCCAAGCGGGTGACCGAGGCCAAGCGTGCCGGGCACGACGTCGTCGTGGTGGTCAGCGCGATGGGCGACACGACGGACGAGCTCATCGACCTGGCGCGCCAGGTGACCCCGCTGCCGCCGCAGCGCGAGATGGACATCCTGCTCACGGCCGGCGAGCGGATCTCGATGTCGCTGCTGGCCATGGCGATCCACAACCTGGGTGTCGACGCCAAGTCGTTCACCGGCCAGCAGGCGGGCGTGCTCACCGACGAGGCCTACGGCAAGGCCCGGATCATCGACGTCACGCCCAGCCGTATCCGGCAGACGATCGCCCAGGGGTCCGTCGCCATCGTCGCCGGGTTCCAGGGCGTGAACCCGTCGACCAACGATGTCACCACCCTCGGCCGCGGCGGCTCGGACACGACGGCGGTCGCGCTCGCGGCGGCCCTGAAGGCGGACGTCTGCGAGATCTACAGCGACGTCGACGGCGTGTTCACCGCCGACCCGCGCATCGTGCCGAGCGCGCGCAAGCTCGACCGCATCGGCTACGACGAGATGCTCGAGATGGCCGCCAGCGGCGCGAAGGTGCTGGTCCTGCGTTGCGTCGAGTACGCGCGTCGCTACTCGGTACCGATCCACGTCCGTTCGTCGTTCAGCACTCATACGGGCACGCTGGTGACCGATGAACCCGCCCCCGAAGGAGATGTTGTGGAGCAGCCGATCATCGCGGGCGTCGCGCACGACCGCAGCGAGGCCAAGATCACCGTGGTCGGCGTCCCCGACGTGCCCGGCAAAGCCGCGCGGATCTTCGAGGTCGTCGCGGGCGCGGGCGTGAACATCGACATGATCGTGCAGAACGTGTCGGCGGCCTCGACCGGCCTGACGGACATCTCCTTCACGCTGCCGGCGACGGACGGGGCGGCCGGGACGGCGGCCCTGACCGAGCACCAGCCCGATATCGGCTTTGCTTCGCTGCAGTACGACGACACGATCGGCAAGCTCTCGCTCATCGGCGCGGGCATGCGGTCGCACCCCGGCGTCTCGGCACGGTTCTTCGCCGCGCTGTCGGATGCGGGCATCAACATCGAGATGATCTCGACGTCGGAGATCCGGATCTCCGTGGTCACCCGCGCCGACTCGCTGGACGAGGCGGTTCGCGCGGTGCACACGGCGTTCGATCTGGACTCCGCGTCGGACGAGGCCGTCGTGTACGGCGGGACGGGACGATAGGCATCATGGGACTCAACATCGCGGTGGTCGGCGCGACCGGTCAGGTCGGCGGCGTCATGCGCCAGCTGCTCGAGGAGCGCGACTTCCCTGTCGACTCCATCCGCTACTTCGCCTCGTCCCGTTCGGCGGGCACGACGCTGCCCTGGAAGGGCGCCGGCGTCGTCGTCGAGGACGTCGAGACCGAGGACCTGTCCGGGATCGACATCGCCCTGTTCTCCGCCGGCGGTGCGGCCTCGAAGATCCACGCCCCGCGGTTCGCCGCGGCCGGCGCGCTGGTCATCGACAACTCCTCCGCGTGGCGTCGCGACCCCGAGGTCCCGCTCATCGTCTCTGAGGTGAACCCGGGCGCTCTGCAGCATGCCGTCAAGGGCATCATCGCCAACCCGAACTGCACCACGATGGCCGCGATGCCGGTGCTCAAGGTCCTGCACGACGAGGCCGGCCTGACCCGCCTGATCGTCTCGACCTACCAGGCCGTCTCCGGCTCGGGCCTCGCGGGTGCCGACGAGCTCGACAGCCAGATCCGCGCCGCGGTCACCCAGGACACCCTGGCCCTGGTGCACGACGGGTCGGCCGTCACGCTGCCGGACCCGGTCAAGTACGTCGCGCCGATCGCGTTCGACGTCATCCCGCTGGCCGGGTCGCTGGTCGACGACGGTTCGTTCGAGACCGACGAGGAGCAGAAGCTGCGGCACGAGTCGCGCAAGATCCTCGACATCCCGGCGCTGCTGGTCTCGGGCACCTGCGTCCGCGTCCCGGTGTTCACGGGGCACTCGCTGTCGATCAACGCGGAGTTCGCCTCCCCGCTGTCCGTCGCGCGCGCCACCGAGCTGCTGTCCGACGCCCCCGGTGTCGAGGTGGTCGGCGTCCCCACCCCGCTGCACGCCGCCGGCAAGGACCCGTCCTTCGTCGGCCGCCTGCGCCAGGACGAGGGTGTGCCGGACGGCCGCGGCCTCGCACTCTTCGTCAGCAACGACAACCTCCGCAAGGGCGCCGCCCTCAACGCGGTCCAGATCGCCGAGCTCGTCGCCGCCCAGCGGCTGACGACGGTCTGACACCGTCCCTCGAACGTCCGCGTCGGTGAGAGCCGACGCGGACGTTTTCGTGCGTGGGTTGTGGTCTTCGGGGTTCTGTGGTTAGTTGGTCAGGTAATGAACCAACGAGGAGGCGATCGGCGTGTTCGACGGACGGGATCCGCTGTACGTGCAGATCGCCGACCAGATCCGCGCCGACGTGCTGTCCGGGGACCTGGGGGCGGAGCAGCAGGTGATGTCGACGACGCAGTACGCCACGACGTTCCGGATCAACCCGGCGACGGCGGCCAAGGCCTTCACGGAGCTGGTGGACGAGGGCGTGCTCTACAAGCGCCGCGGCATCGGCATGTTCGTCGCGCCGGACGCGCGCGACACGCTGCTGGCGCAGGCGCGAGCGGCGTTCTTCGCCGAGGTCGTCGACCCGATGGTCCGCAGGGCGAAGGTCCTGGGCATCCCCGTCGAGGACGTCGTCGAGCACCTGAGGAACGGGGGACCGCGATGAGCGGCATCGGTGTGCAGCTCAGGGACCTGACGGTCCGCTACGGCGAGACGACCGCGCTCGACCGGGTGTCCTTCGACATCCGCGCCGGCGCGATCACGGGGCTGCTCGGGCGCAACGGGTCGGGCAAGACCACGGTGCTGTCGGTCCTGGCGGCGTTCCTGCCCAAGACGTCCGGGACGGTGCTCGTCGACGGCGAGGAGCCGTGGGAGAACGCGCGGACCATGGGCGCGACGATGCTGGTCCGGGAGAGCGGCGAGACGGTCCCGGACCGGCCGATCTCCGAGATGCTGCGGCTGCACGCCGCCCGCCGGGCGACGTTCGACACCGACCTGGCCGAGCAGCTGCTCGACACGTTCGAGCTGAGCCTGCGGGACCGCCCGGACCGGCTGTCGCGCGGCAAGAAGTCCGCGTTCGGGGTGGTCGTCGGCCTGGCGAGCCGGGCGCCCCTGACGCTCCTCGACGAGGTGCACCTGGGCATGGACGCGCCGGCGCGATACGCGTTCTACGACGCCCTGCTGGCCGACTGGCTGGAGCATCCCCGCACGATCGTGCTGTCGAGCCACCTGATCAGCGAGGTCGAGCGGCTGCTCGAGGACGTCGTGGTGCTGGACGGCGGCCGGGTGCTCACCCAGTCGGACGCGGACTCGCTGCGGGCCCGCGGCCTGACGGTGACCGGTCCGTCGGACGCCGTGGACGCCTTCGTCGTGGGCCGCGACGTCGTGGCCCGCCAGCAGCTCGGCTCCACCGCCCAGGCCACGGTGGTCGGCGGCCTTCCCGACGACGAGCGGAACGCGCGCCTCGGCGGGCTCGAGCTCGGACCCGTCCCGCTGCAGGACCTGTTCGTCCATCTGACCGACCACGCGAAGGAGGCTGCGCGATGACCACGACGACGGTCCCGGCGGTCCGGCGCGGCCCCGTCGACCTCACGGCACGGTGGTACCTGGCGGCCCAGCTCCGGGTGGCGCGCTGGTTCTGGGGCATCGGGGCCCTGGTCGCGGCGGTCGCGATCGCGTTCTACGCGACCGTGGCGACGACGGTCGACACGAGCGTCGTGCAGTACGGGATGCAGGCCGCCATCTGGTTCCCGTTCTCCGTCTTCATCGGGCTGACCCTCGCCTACCTGCCCGTGCACGTGGCCTCGGGGCTGACCCGGCGGACCCTGGCGCGCGGTTCGCTGCTGGCGGCGGCCGGCACGACCGGCGTGTACGGCGGCGCCTTCGCGGTCCTGCTGCTCGTCGAGAAGGCCGTCTACGCGGCGTTCGGGTGGCACTGGGCGGTCGGCGGCGTGGCGCCCGGCGCCGTCGCGACTGCCGGCTACATCGGCGCCAACGTCGCCACGTTCCTCGTCTCCAACGTCTCCGGGCTCCTCGTCGGCATGATCTACCTCCGTCTCGGCGGCTGGTGGGGCACCCTCACGCTCCCCGTGACCGTGGGTCCGGTCGTCGCCCTGACCGCCCTGCTGGCACAGGACGCCGGGCCGTGGGGCGACGGGGCCGGTGGGCTGCTGCTGACCTCGGTGCTGGCCCTCGTGGTCGCGGCCGTCATGGCGGTGGTCTACGACCGCCTGACGCGCGGTGCCCGGGTGCCGCCGAAACGGTAGGGCTGACCCCACCACGCGTCCGTGGGTGGGCTGGCTGTCTGGACGGGCGCCCGGACCCCTAGCGTCTGTGTCATGACCTCAGACCTCTCGCCGGGCGCGCAGACCGCCGTGCCCCGGTCCGACGACCTGCGGGTGGTCGCGCCGGCCTTCACCGGGTGGCGTCCCCTGCTGGTCGCACCCGTGTCGGGCGCCACCTGGGTGGGGATCTCGCAGGCCGTGGTCGGCTCGTTCCTGCTCACCGCGGCCGTCGTCGTGGCGTCGGTCGCCCTCTCGCTGGCCCTCAGCCTCGTCGTCCTGTTCGTCGGCATCCCGATGCTCGTCGTCACGCTGCTGGCCGCGCGACCGTTCGCGCGCCTGGAGCGGGCCCGGCTGCTCGCGCAGCTGCAGGTGCGCATCGACGCCCCGACGTACAAGCGGCCGCGCAGGGACGGCTGGTGGGCGTCCTGGATGGCGGTGCTCAGCGACAGCCGTTCCTGGGCGCACCTGGCGTACCTGCTGGTCGGGAGCCTGATCCTGGCGGCCGCGGTCACGATCGTCGCGGTCGGCCTGTCGGGCGCCGTGGCGCTGCTCGCGTTCGCGATCTTCTACAGCGGCTCGGTGTCCACCCCGGTCCCCGTCTCGATCCTGATCGTCTCGGCCGTCGTCGCGGCCTGGGTCGGCGCGCTCGGCGTCCAGGCGGCGTCGTTCGCGCTCGTGCGCACCGCGCGGGCGATGCTGGGACCGTCGCCCCGTGCCGAGGAGGTCCGCGCCGCCCAGGCCCGGGCGGAGGCGGCTGAGGGGCGCGCGGTCGTCCTGACCCAGACCCGTACCGCCGCCGTCGGGGCTGCCGACGAGGAGCGTCGGCGGATCGAGCGCGACCTGCACGACGGCGCGCAGCAGCGCCTGGTGGCCCTGGGCGTGGAGCTCGGGGCCGCGAAGCGCCGTGCGTCCACCGACCCGGAGGCCGCCGCGGCGCTCGAGCACGCGCACCGCGAGGTCAAGGAGACGCTGGCCGAGCTGCGCGACCTCGTGCGCGGCATCCACCCGGCCGTCCTGACCGACCGCGGACTCGACGCAGCGCTGTCCGCGCTCGCCGCCCGCAGCCCGGTCCCGGTCACCGTCGACGTGCCCGGCCCCCTGACCACCGCCAGCACCTCGGCGCAGGCCGCCGCGTACTTCGTCGTCGCCGAGGCCCTGACCAACGCCGCCAAGTACGCGCAGGCGACAAAGGTGACGGTGACCGCGACCATCGTCGGGCCCGACCTGCGCCTCGTGATCGCCGACGACGGGACGGGCGGCGCGACACCGACGCCTGGCAGCGGTCTGGACGGCCTGCGCAGCCGCGTCGCGGCACTGGACGGCACCTTCGACCTGGACAGCCCGGCGGGCGCCGGCACCCGACTCACCGTGGAGGTGCCGTGCGCATCGTGATCGCCGAGGACTCCGTCCTCCTGCTCGACGGCCTGACCCGGCTGCTCGTCGCCGAGGGCCACCAGGTCACCGGCTACAAGACCGCCGACGAGACGGTGGCAGCCCTCGGCCCCGGGGCCGAGCTGCCCGACGTGCTGGTGACCGACGTCCGGATGCCCCCGACCCACACGGACGAGGGCCTGCGGGCCGCCGTGCACCTGCGCAGCCTGCACAAGCGCCTGCCCATCCTCGTGCTCTCGCAGTACGTCGAGCAGCGGTACGCCCAGGAGCTGTTCGCGAGCGACGTGCGCGGTCTGGGGTACGTGCTGAAGGACCGGGTGGCCGACGTCGACGAGTTCCTCGACGCCCTCGGCCGGGTCGCGTCCGGCGGCACGGTCATCGACCCGGACGTCGTCGCCCAGATCCTCGCCCGCACACGCAGGTCGGGTCTGGAGACCCTCACTCCCCGCGAACGCGACGTGCTGGGCCTCATGGCGGAGGGTCGCTCCAACGCGGCCATCGCCGAGCGTCTCGTGGTCGGCCTGCCGGCCGTCGAGAAGCACGTCACGTCGATCCTCACCAAGCTGGGCCTGGCCCAGGACGCCGACGACCACCGTCGCGTGCTGGCGGTGCTCCGCTGGCTCGAGCACGAACCGGGAGACCACTCATGACCGCGACCCTCGACCGTCCGCCGGCGCCGCCGCGTCGTTCCACCCGCGCCCGGGTCCTGGTCTGGACCGGCGCGATCGTCGGCGCCCTCATGCTCGCCTCCGGCGCCTCCAGCCTGCTCGACCTGCTGGTCTTCACCAACGCCGACCCCGCCACCGTCGTCGCGACCGCGTCCTACGACGCAGCGCCGGTGGTCGAGCTGGTGGCCGACGGCGAGGTGACCGTGACCACCGGCGGCCCGAGAGTGGACGTCGAGCGCACGTCGCGCACCGCGTCGGTCAAGGCCACGTACTCCGCCGTCGTGACCGGCGACCGCCTCGTGGTCAAGCACACCTGCGACTGGTGGCGGCCCGGGTTCTGCTCGGCCGGCCTCAAGGTCACGGTTCCCGACGGCACCCAGGTGGTGGTGCGGGCGTCGGACGGCGCCGTGCACGCGACCTCCCTGACCGGCCCGCTGACCGTGCACACCAGCGACGGCGCGTCGACGATCACGCACGTCTCCGGCGACGTGTCGCTGCGGTCCTCGGACGGGCACGCCACGATCACCGACGTCCGCGGCTCCGTCGACGCGCAGACCTCCGACGGCGCGATCACCGTCGACCAGGTGACCGGCTCGGTCACGACACGCACCCGCGACGGGCGGACGACGATCTCCGCGGTCGACGGCAACATCTCGGCGCGCGCCTCCGACGGACCCGTCACGGTCTACGGCAACGGCGCACCCGTGGCGCTGACCATGACCACCGCGGACGGCAAGCAGACCATCGAGGCGCCCACCGACCCGGCCGCACCGGTCAGCGTCACCATCCACACCTCCGACGGCCACGCGAGCTACCTGGGCCCGCGGAGCTGACTCGCCGCTAGGTCTGAACCGCCCGGTCGATCGCGTACACGTGGACCGGGACGCCGCTCGCAGGGACGACGGTGTCCCGGTCCAGGTGCATGCCGAGCTTGGTCATCACCCGCTCGGAGGCCGTGTTCTCCACGTGGCAGACGCTCACCACCCGGTCCAGGCCGGCGTCGTCGAACGCGAACGCCAGGACCGCCCGCGCGCCCTCCGTGGCCAGCCCGCGCCCCCACGCGCCCCGAGCCAGCCGCCAGCCGATCTCGACCGCGGGCATGATCTCGGGCAGGAACGTCGGGACGAGCAGGCCGACCCACCCGATGAGGACGCCGTCCGCCTCCGCCGCGAACGGGCCGTAGCCCCGGTTGGACCACGCCGCAGCGAACCGCGCCAGCGCCATTAGCGTCTGGGCCCGGTCGCGGACGCTGCCGTCGCCGATCCAGCGCATCACCTCGGGGTCCGCGTCGATGGCGGCGAGCGCGTCGAGGTCGTCGTCGCGCCACTGCCGCAGCAGCAGCCGATCCGTGCGCCGCTCGGTCATTCACACCCCCACAACACAACAGCCCGAACCTTGACGGTCCGAGCTGTTGTCGATCACACGGTCGGGGTGGCGGGATTCGAACCCACGACCTCTTCGTCCCGAACGTACCGTACCGCGCGTTTGCCCTGGTCGCGCGGGTCGGCGAGGCGTCTCTGGGGCCATCCGGTGCGCCTTGGGGGTGATTCCGGGGTGAGCGCTGGACCGGGTGTGCTCACTCCACGCGAAGGCGCTCCATCGGTTGGCCGGTGAGGTCGGCGATGAGGTCGAAGTCCTTGTCGAGATGAAGCACCGTGCGCTGGCTGAGCTCGGCCACAGCCGCGATCAGAAGATCGGGGATGGACGGCGCACGGTGCTGGCCGCGCTCGGCCAAGAGGCGCTGCACCGCCACGGCCCGGTCCTCGGCGGCGGGGGTCAGGTACTCCACCGGCATCGACGCTAAGGGCGGCGACCCCAGTGCGCGTCCAAGGTCGCCAGCGGTCCGGGCGGAGTAGCCAGCCTCGAGCAATGTGACGGTGGTGATGGCGACCAGTCCTCGCTCGATCCGGTTGGCCCATTCCTCGGCGTCGACGCTCGAGCCGAGTCGAACGAGCGCGGACTTGTCGATCAGCCAGGAGTCGCTCATGACCAGGCGTTGCCCATGACCGTCTCGTCCGCGAGGTCAGCGACGAGATCTCCGAGCGCACGCAGGTCCGTGACCGTGACCGGTCCGACCGTCCGGCGCGCCTCGCGGTGCAGATGCCGCCGCAGGTACTCGCTGCGTGAGATGCCGAGTCGCGCGGCCTGCTCGTCCAGCAGTGTGAGGTCCTCGGCGGAGAAGTTCCGAATCAAGACGTCGGGCACGGGTCACCTCCTAGATATCTTATGATATCAGCGTCGTGGAGACCCTTCCGGACCACAGGCGCCGACGTGGAAGACCGCAGCGACAAGCACCCGGTCGTGGACTCGGGGATCGCAGCCGTCCGAGTGCCTCGGCTGCGCGCGATCTGCTTGTCCGAGCCGTCGGCGTCAGGACGTGGACGATGCCCCGAGCAAGGCCGCGGCACGGTCTGCGTCGGATGCATTCCCGAAACCGAAGATGAACGTGCCGGTTGTGATGGGGTCATGGACTGTGGCAGCAGAGAGCACCTTCCCGTTGAGGAGGAGTGCCAGCTCCTCGTTGATCGCCTTGCTGGTGACTTCTTTGAGTGTCGTGGCGTCGGCCTTGTCGAACTCGACGCCGACGGCATGTGCCCCCGCCGGGGCATCGCGTGTGACGGCGGTTGGCGTCACAACGCCCAGCGACTCGGCCAGCTCGTAGGTGGTGGTGCCTTCCAGGTCGCAGGCCGTGCCAGGGCCGTCTGCCGTCAGGGGCGGTGCGGTGCAGGCTCCAGCCTCTGTGGATGTCACGAGACGCAATTGCAGCGGCGGTGCGGTCGATCCGTCATGACCATCGGCGTCGTCGGCCGCGCAACCGGTAACCATGAGCGCGGCCGACACCAGAACGGCAAGACGGGCGAACGACTGGGTGCGCATCCGGTCACTGTAGATACCTCCGGGGGGCGCCGAAGGGGCTTTTGCGGAGGACCTGGAAAGGAGAGACTGCGAGGCGGTCAGAGTCTGCCGCTAGCGATTCCAGCCGGGGGCGCCCGGCTGACTCACCGGGGGCGGGGTGTGCCAAGGGATGGGCTCGGCTGCGCGCGGTCGGCTTGCGGCTTCGGCAGGCCGCTCGGCCGCGGCTTGCGGCTTCGGCAGGCCGCTCGGCCGCGGCTTGTGCAGCCCATGCCTGGATGAGCTGTGCCGCCCCGGTCACCGGCAGGGCCTCAATGTTGGGGAGGTCGTGCCGTGCCTGTGCGACGTCGCTGCGCAACCGGGTGAGGCGCGCTTCGACGACGCTGGCCGGCCGGCCGATCCTCCGACAGAGCGCCTCCCGTGCGTCCGCGTCAACAGCGCCAGACGACAAACCGGAGCTCGACCACGTTCCATCGCCAAGCCCAACCGCCGACGTCATCGCCGCCATACGATCACTTGCTATGTCGGTCGATGTCACCGAGGTACAACCGTCCGAGCGAGGCGTTGTCCGTCGTCTCATGGAGTTCTACGCCTATGACTGGTCCGAGTTTGACGACCGGGACGTCGATGAGCACGGCGAGTTCGGCTATCGGTGGCTCGATCACTACTGGACGGATGAGGACCGCCACGCCTTCCTGATCCGTGCCGAGGGGAAGCTGGCCGGCTTCGCGCTCGTGCGCCAGGAGCAGCGAACCGAGATGGCGGAGTTCTTCGTCCTTCGCCGGTACCGTCGTCGCGGAGTGGGCGCTGCTGCCGCCACCGCTCTGTTCCACAGTTACCCGGGCCCGTGGGAGGTGACGCAGCGCCTGACCAATCCGGCGGCCACCGCGTTCTGGAGACGAGCAATCCCGGTCCCCTATGGCGAGACGACGGCCGACGACATGGTGATCCAGACCTTCGAAATCGAAGCCGAGCACTGAGCCGCTGCGGCACTCAGCGGGGATCCACCAACCTTCAAGATCACACGGTGGGCTGGAACTACACGTTGAATCTGGACTCGACCAGGTCGGAGCGTCAGGACCGGCAATTCGGACGAGTTCCGGCAACGGGTGCCTACACGCTCGGACCGAAGTCGTGGTGCGGGCCACGGTCGTGAACCGGCGCGGGCGGGCTCGACCGGTGCGCTCGAGTGTTCGCGGTCTCGTGTGCGGCTTTCGCTGCCTGCTCTGCGTCGGCCCGAGCCGTGCGGTCGCTGATCAGTTGTGCGGCCTCGTGAACGGGGGGGCTTCGATCTCGGCGAGTGAGCGGGAGGCACGTTCTGCGGTGATGTGCCAGTGCGCGGCGCGGTGAGTGATGGTCTGTGGGTGTTGGCCGTCGCCGAGCGACCGGGACAGGGCCCTTCGGGCGACAGCGTGACGTGCGACGAGGTCGTCCAGCAGGCTGGCTGCTTCCGCGGTGCCTCGCTCGGCTTCGAGGACGTGTGGGTCCACGTCGGCGCGCCGTGTGGCGGCGTCCTCGCCCCAGAGGCGCGTCTGCCCCCACGGAGTGGGGAGGGTTCCCCAGCGTCGGAGCACTGTGTCCCGCGCCGCGCGGTAGGCGTCGTCAGCCTCGGCCGCGGCGCGCGTGGCGCCCCTTCGACGGAACCGGCCGGTGTCACGCAGTGCCGCAGCGGCCTCGCGCAGCGACCTCTCGGAGGTGAGGTGTGGGTGCCGTCTGCGATGCACTGGTCGAGTAGTGGTGTGGTGACCTGGTCGCGCACCACGTGGACAGCGGCATCGGTGGCAGCGACCGCGCGGGACTGTCGCTGGAAGTCCGCTGCGTACCCGTCGTGTTGCCGGGACAGTGCGCGTGCCGCGCGCTCCCACCGGTCAGCCTCGGCGGCGGCCGTCCGGATCAACTCGGTCAGCCGCTCCCGCTCGGCGTTGACGAAGGAGACCGGCCCGTCGGCGACCAGCCCGCTGATCGCTTCCCGTGCGGCCAGGCTCGCGCTGATCGGGCCCCGGTCCGCGCGGTCGCGCTGGAGCGCCGCGACGAACTGCTCGCGTGCGTCGTCGAGGTCGTCGGCTATCACGTGCAAGGTGTTCCGTTGCCGGCCGCGGGTCATACCGACGTAGATGCCCGGCGCGTCCAGCGCGTCACTGAGGACCGTGTGCGCCGCCGGCGCCGTCACGCCCTGTGTCCCGTAGGCGGTCGCGGCGTAGGCGAGGTGTGTGTGCTCGGCGACGTACGCGGCGGGGAGCCGGACGGTGTGCGCGTCCCGGCGGTTTCCTGCGTGGGCTGTCGCCCAGACCTCGCCGGTCTCGGTGACTTGCTGGACGCGCCAGGTCTGCCGGTTCGCGACGCCTAGCTCGAGTGGATCCTGCGCGGCGTGCCGCTCACGACCGTGCAGGCGTGGCTGGGCCATGGCTCGATCGAGGTGACGGCACGCTACCTGCATCACCTCGGCGACTCCGCCGACCGGTCCGCGCTCCGGCTCCTCAACGAGTCTTCGGGGGTCGTTCAGGAGGTCCCGACCGCAACTGGAGGTGATTCTGGGGTGATTCTCGGCGGTCTGTGAGGCGCGCAGCCCGGGCATGCAAAAGGCCCCTGTCAGCGTCTCCGCTGGCCAGGGGCCTTCTCCACAGTGTCGGGGTGGCGGGATTCGAACCCACGACCTCTTCGTCCCGAACGAAGCGCGCTACCAAGCTGCGCCACACCCCGTGGAGCCTGGCAAGGATAGCCGACGACACCCCGTGCGACGAAACCGAGAACCGCTGCCGGGCCGGCCGGCCGCCCGACGCCGCGATGTGCCCAGCCCGCGCAACGGGAGGCTCAGGCGGCGACGAGGGTGAGGAGCGTCGCCTCGGGCCGGCACGCGAACCGCACGGGCGCGTAGGGCGAGGTGCCCAGACCGGCCGAGACGTGCATCCACGTCGAGTCGGCGCCACCCGGGCGGTCCGGGCGCGGACCGGGCCACCCGTGCAGGCCCTTGGCCCGGCCTGTGTCGAGGTCGCAGTTGGTCACCAGCGCGCCCCAGAACGGCAGGGCCAGCTGGCCGCCGTGCGTGTGCCCGGCGATGGCCAGGTCGACGTCGTCGGCGTGCATCGCGTCGAGCACGCGCCGGTACGGCGCATGGGTCACGCCGAGCTGCAGGTCCACCGGTGTCGAGCCGGTGCGCGCGTCGTCGTCCCCGCCTGCCTGCGGGTACCGGTCCATGCTGAGGTGCGCGTCGTCGGTGCCGACGAGAGAGAGCACCCGACCGTCGGCCTTGACCACGTCCCGCCGGTTGGTCAGGTCGATCCAGCCGGCCGACCGGAACCGCGACACGAGCTCGCGCCAGGGCAGCTCGGTCGGTGGCGCGGACGGCGTCCGGCGCGCGTCCGGCAACAGGTACCGTGCCGGGTTCTTGGGCGTGGGCGCGACGTAGTCGTTCGAGCCGAGAACGAACGCGCCCGGCACGGCCAGGTGCGGCTCCAGGGCGTGCAGGAGGTCCGGCATGGCGTCGAGGTGGGCCCAGTTGTCGCCGGTGTCCACGACGAGGTGCGGTCGCAGCGACGCCAGGTCGCGCACCCAGTCGACCTTGCGCCGCTGACCCGGGACCAGGTGCAGGTCCGAGAGGTGCAGGATCCGCAGCGGCTCCTGACCGGCCGGCAGTACCGGGACGGTGACCTCGCGCAAGGCGTACCAGCGCACCTCGACGAGCGCCGAGTACGCGAGCGCCGCAGCGCCGGCGACGGCCAGCCCGGCGGCCGTGCGAGCTACCAAGGATGCGGTCACGGGTTCTTTTTTCCTGGCGGTCCCTGCCCTTGCCCTGGCCCTTGTCCCGGCCCCTGTCCTTGCCCTGGGCCGGGCGCGGGGACGACCGTGCTCGGGTCGGGCGGCGGGGCCTGCCCGTTGGAGAGGGTGAGCGTGACGCGGGTACCGCGGGTGGCGCTGCCCGACGGGTCCTGGCTGACCACCGAGCCGGCGGGAAGCGTGGAGGGCACCTGAGCCGGCGCGGTGGCCGGGGTGAACCCGGCGGTCGTCAGGATCTTCTTGGCGTCGGCCTCGGACCTGCCGATCACCGACGGGATCGGGATCTTCTCGCCGACGACGAGCTTCTGGTCGGGCGCGGCAAAGCCGGGGTTGGCGACGCCGTTCAGTGCCTCGACCATGAACCGCTTCCAGGTGGGACCGGCGATCGTCGCGCCGAAGATGGGCCCCCGCGCCGAGCCGTTGATCGGGCCGATGACCTGCTTCGTCTGGTTCGAGTAGCCGACCCAGACCGCGGTCGACAGGAGCGGCGTGTAGCCGACGAACCAGGTGTCCTGGTTCCTGCTCGTCGTTCCGGTCTTGCCGGCCGCGGGGAACGGCGGGGCGCCGACGGACTTCGCGGTGCCCTTCCACACGTTGCTCAGGGCGTAGTTGATCGTGTTCGCGTACTTCGGGTCCAGCTTCGCCTGGCAGTTGGCGGGCGGCACGGCAAGCTGCTTGCCGTCCGTGTCCACGACGCTCACGATCGCGATCGGGGTGCAGTAGGTGCCGCCGGAGGCGAAGGCCGCGAACGAGGCCGCCATGGACAGCGGCGCCACGGAGTCGGTGCCGATGATGTTCGACGGGTTCAGGCCCGGGTCGGTGGACCCGAGGGGCCGGCCCGTCTGGGTGGTGGTCCAGGGCGAGGCGGTGTGCATACCGAGGTCGATCGCGCCCTGCATGATGTTGCACATGTCAAGCTGCGTGCCCATCGTCAGATAGGCGAGGTTGACCGAGTTCTTGGTCGCGTCGAGCACGGACATCATGCCCGAGCCCGGCTCCGCGTTGCCCGGGGTGTACGACGAGTTGATGCCCTTGACGCCGCACGTCGTGAACATGTTGGTGTTGAGCGGCCGTACGGACCCGTTGACCTGGTCGGCGAGGCTGTGCCCCTGCTTCAGCCATTCGAGCAGCGTGAACGGCTTGAACGTCGAACCCGGCGCGAAGCCGCCCGACCCGCCGTAGTCCGAGTCGGTGTTGAAGTTGACCGGCTCGGTCCGGGCCGCGGCGTCACCCACGGGTGCGTAGTCGCGGTTCTGCGCCATCGCGATGATCTTGCCAGTACCCGGTTGGACCGTCACGATCGCGCTGGCGACTCCGGACGGGTCGTGGACGGGGATGCCCGCCTTGACCTCGGTGTCCGCCTCCGCCTGCAGCTTGGGGTCGAGCGTGGTCGTGATGGTCAGGCCACCCTTGTACAGGCGCGCCTGGCGCTCCGCCTTCGTCTTCCCGAAGGTGGGGTCGTTGACGATGACCTTCGTGACGTAGTCGCAGAAGTAGCCGGACCCGGCGACGACCGTGCTGGCGACCGCGCACCCCTGCTTCAGCTCCTGGGGCTTCAGCGTGCTCGCGAGCGGTGTGGCGATGCCCGTCGTGTACTCGGCGTCGGTGATGTAGTGCTGCTCGTCCATGAGCTTCAGCACGATGTTGCGTCGACGCTCGCTGGCCGCCGGGTTCTTGACCGGGTCCCACTTGGTGGGGCTCTGCGTGACGCCGGCGATCGTCGCGGCCTCGAGGTAGGTGAGGTCCTTTGCCGGCTTGCTGAAGTAGTACTGGGCGGCCGACTCGGCGCCGTAGACCTTGATCCCGAACTGCGCGATGTTCAGGTACTTCTCGAGGATCTGGTCCTTCGTGAACTGCTTCTCGAGCGTGATGGCGAGCTTGGCCTCCCGCAGCTTGCGCGCGATGCCCTCGCTACCCGTGGTCCCGCGGGCCTCCTCGAGCGCTGCCTGCCGCGCGGGACCCTCGTCCTTGGCCAGCGCCGCCTCGATGAGCACGTTCTTGACGTACTGCTGGGTGAGCGTCGACGCACCCTGCTGGGCGCCGCCCGACTGGTTGCGGATGAACGCGCGGAGCATGCCCGCGGGGTCGACGCCGGCGTGCTCGTAGAAGCGCTTGTCCTCGGTCGCGATCACGGCGTGCTGCAGCAGGGGGGAGATGTCGGCGAGCGGGACGACCACGCGGTTCTGGTCGTAGAACGTGGCGAGCAGGGTGCCGTCGGACGCCAGGATGTTCGACTTCTCGGGCAGACCAGGCTGGTCGAGCTCGGTGGGCAGGCCGTTGAACGCCTGGGCCGTCACGTCGGTCGCGCCGTTGGCTAGCGCGACGCCCGGCAGGGCCAGCCCCGCCGCGAGGACGCCGCCGATGCCGGCGACCAGCACGAAGGACAACAAGAGGGCCAACGCCTGGAAGGCGTTGACCTGACGGCCGCGCGAGCGCGCAGGGTTCGGCATCCCGTCAGGGTAGTAGGCGGCGCTGGCCTACCCGTCTGGATGCGCGCGACTCGACGTGACCTCCACCGGACCCACACACGAGGGTGACCGCCGACCGAGGGGCCTGTGTCGAGGTTCCAGTGCCCGATCCGACACGTCGGACAGGTCGGGACAGGGTCCGCCCGCCGTCACCCGTGCGCCCCGAACGGGTGACGCGACACGCGTGCCACACCTATTTCCGACATGTTCACGCGTCCAACAGCCGAAACGACCCCTTCGGAGTCTCGCCAGAACGGTCCGCGTACCGCTAGTTTCCCCGCAGGACAGGGGCGCGGCTGCCGGTGCGGCGGCGACCCCTCGGCAGGCAGGGGAGGCTGAGTGACCACGCTCGCGTCGGACGCGCACTGGACCGCACTCGCGGAGTGCGGCACCGGCAAGCTGGCTCCGGATGCTCTGTTCGTCGAGGGCGCTGCCCAGCGCGAGGCGCGCACCGTCTGCACCGCCTGCCCTGTCCGGCTCGCCTGCCTCGCGGACGCCCTGGACAACCGGATGGACTTCGGCGTCTGGGGCGGGATGACCGAGCGCGAGCGCCGGGCGCTCCTGCGCCGTCGGCCCGAGGTGCGCTCGTGGCGGGCCGAGCTCGTCGGGAACGAGCCCGTGCTGCTCGTCTGAGCAGCTGGGCGGAAGCTCCCACCGCTAGGGTGGTCCGCATGGCTACGACGTGGGAGTACGCGACCATTCCGCTCATCATTCATGCCACCAAGGCGATCCTCGACCAGTGGGGTGCCGACGGCTGGGAGCTCGTCCAGGTCGTCCAGGGTCCCGACGCGGGCCTGGTGGCCTACCTGAAGCGGCCCAAGGAGTCCTGATGGGCGCCGCGGCCCGGCTCGCCGCCCTGGGCCTCGAGCTTCCGGTGGTGGCGCCCCCCGTCGCTGCCTACGTGCCGGCGGTGCGGTCGGGGTCGTACGTCTACACGGCCGGTCAGCTGCCGTTCGTCGCCGGGGTGCTGCCCGCCACCGGGAAGGTCGGAGCGGACGTGACCCCCGACGACGCCGTCGGTCTCGCGCGGATCGCCGCGCTGAACGCCCTCGCCGCGGTCGCGGGCCTGCTGGGCGGGGGCGCCGACGCGCTCGACCGGATCGTGCGGGTGGTCAAGGTGGTCGGGTTCGTCGCGAGCGAGCCGACCTTCACGGGTCAGCCCACCGTCGTCAACGGGGCCAGCCTGCTGCTGCACGAGGTGCTCGGCGACGCCGGCATCCACGCGCGGTCGGCCGTCGGCGTCGCGGTGCTGCCGCTCGACTCGCCGGTCGAGGTGGAGATCGTCGTCGAGCTGGGGTCCTAGCGGGCCCTTCGCTCCAAGCGGTCGACATCCAGCAGCACGACCGCGCGACCCTCGCGGCGCACCCAGCCGCGGGCGGCGAAGTCGGCGAGCGCCTTGTTGACCGTCTCGCGCGAGGCGCCGACGAGCTGCGCCAGCTCCTCCTGCGTGAGGTCGTGGGCCACGCGGATGCCCTCGTCGACCTTCTCGCCGAAGCGGGTCGACAGGTCGAGCAGCGCCTTGGCCACCCGGCCGGGGACGTCGGAGAACACCAGGTCGGCCAGCGCCTCGTTGGTACGGCGCAGCCGCCGGGCGAGTGCCTGCAGCAGGTGCTGGGCGACGGTCGGCTTGTCGTGCAGCCAGTGGATCAGGTCGGCGTGACCGAGCTCGAGGACCACGGCGTCCGCGACGACCGTGGCCGTCGCCGTGCGGGGGCCGGGATCGAACAGCGACAGCTCGCCGAACATCTCACCCGGGCCGAGCACGGCCAGCAGGTTCTCGCGTCCGTCGTTCGAGCGTCGACCGAGCTTGATCTTGCCCTCGCGCACCACGTAGAGCCGGTCGCCCGGCTCGCCCTCGTGGAACAGGGTGTCGCCCCGGACGACCTCGATCGCCTTCATCGTCGCGACGAGGGCCTCCGATGCCTCCGGGTCCAGTCCGGCGAACAGCGGGGCCGCGAGCACGATGTCGTCCACCACGATGACACCTCACCTCTCCTGCACAGTCACGCGCGGCGCCACGCTCGTGGCACCCACAGACGAAGGTGGCCGCTGGTCAGCGGCCTGATCCACGCTCAGTCTGCCCCATCGAGGCGGTCAACCGCGGCTCAGGGGCTCCGGGAGGCCCGACAGTGTCGCGCGGGGCTCCTGCGCGAGGCGGGAGATGAGGCGCTCGGTCGCCCGACCGAGGGCGGCCTCGACGCCGTCGCCGTAGCGCGCGAGCTGCTCGTCGAGGGCACGGAGCTCGTCGATGCGCAGACCGTCGACGCCGTTGCTCGTCGCCAGCACCGCTGCGAGGACCGCCGGTCGAGGGACCTCGACGCCGATCTCAGGAGGCAGCTGGAACGCCATGTCCTCGCCGAGCGCCTGGGGCTGCGCCGCGTGCGCCACCGCGAGGTCGAGCTTCGCGCGGACCAGCCGGCGCCACCAGGTGACGCGGGCGTGCTCGGCGCGCAGCGCGCGGCGGTCGAGGCGCAGATCGCGCACCCGGTGCTCCACGGCAGGGATCATGTAGGTGGTCCTCCTCGGGGTTCCGTGTCTGGTTTCGGCCGCATCGCCCGGCACCTTGAGCGCGCCGGTGCCCGGCGGCCCACAGATCACTCCAAGGGAGCAACGCCGCAGGTCACGCGGGTGAATCGGGCATCTCTCCGGAACCGCCCGGCGTCCCGCGGCGCGTGTGGGTGGTCGGCCGTACGCTGCGACCGTGACCCCGACGGACCTCATCCCCGAGACGGACCTCGCCCGGACGCGGCGCGCCCGGCGGATCGACCGAGCGCTGGCTGTCCGGTACCCGGACGCGCACTGCGAGCTCGACTTCACGTCACCGTTCGAGCTGCTCGTGGCCACCGTGCTCTCGGCACAGACGACGGACGTCCGCGTCAACCTGACCACGCCCACCCTGTTCGCCCGGTACCCGGACGCGGCCGCTCTGGCCGCCGCCAACCCCGAGGACGTCGAGGAGATCCTGAAGCCGACGGGGTTCTTCCGGGCCAAGACGAAGTCCGTGATGGGGCTGTCGGCGGCGCTCGTGGAACGGTTCGGCGGCGAGGTGCCGCCCCGGCTCACGGACCTGGTGACACTGCCGGGGGTGGGTCGCAAGACGGCGAACGTCGTGCTGGGCAACGCGTTCGGCATCCCGGGCATCACCACCGACACGCACGTCCTGCGCCTCTCACGGCGGCTCGGCTACACCACCAGCGACGACCCGCTGGTGGTCGAGCAGGAGCTCAACCACCTGCTGCCGCGGGCGGACTGGACGATGGCGTCGCACCGGCTGATCTTCCACGGCCGGCGCACGTGCTTCGCCCGCAAGCCCGCCTGCGGTGCGTGCCCGATCGCGGCGTCGTGCCCGTCGGCGGGGATCGGCGAGATCGACCCGGTCAAGGCGACGGCGCTGCTCAAGGGCTAGTCGATCGGGGCGACCTCGCGGAGCCAGCTCAGCAGCAGGTCCGTGACCTGGTCGGGGGCCTCCTCGGGCAGGAAGTGGCCGGCCTGCGAGAGCAGCTCGAAGCGGTAGCCCGGTCCGACGAGTGCCGCGGTCTGGCTCGACAACGCCGCATGGGCCGCCGGCCGGATGCCGTCGCGACCCCCGTGGAGCTGCAGCACGGGCAGGGGGCGGGTGCTTGCGAGGGCCGCGTGGTAGCGCCGCCCGTCCGGGCGGGGCATCGAGCGCACGATCCAGCGCAGCTGCTCCATCTGGCTGTGCGCGGCGAAGGGCACCTGGGCGGCGGACCGGTAGACGGCCTCGTCGTCGGCACTGATCCAGTCGGGGGTGCCGCCCCACTCGTGGAGCAGGCGCGAGACGAGGTCCCCCTGCGTCAGAGCGCGCTCCGGGAACGACGGCAGCTGGATGAACGCGAGCCGCTTGGCGGCAGCCGGTCGGATCGCGGCGCGCAGGCTGCCGCGGGTGTCCAGCGGGTGCGGTGCTCCCAGGGCCGCGACCGCTCGGGTGTGCCGCGGGTGCAGGCCGGCCATGGCCCAGGCGATCTCGCCACCGGTCCCGGTGCCGACGACGACGGCGCTCGCGGCGCCGAGCGACTGGATCACCCCGGCGACGTCGGCGGCGAGGGTGGGGACGTCGTAGCCGACCGGTGGCTTGTCCGACCCGCCCGTGCCCCGCACGTCCATCGCGGCGACCCGGTAGCCGGCGTCGGCGAGCGCAGGCACCTGGTGACGCCACGCCCACCAGAACTCGGGGATGCCGTGCAGGAGCACCACGAGAGGGGCGTCGCGCTCGTCGGGACCCGCGAGGGCCACGTGGAACCGGGCTCCGTTCGCGGCCACGAAGCGGTGCTCCCAGGGGCCGTCGATGAGGAGCGTGGCGGAGTCGACGGTGCTCATCGGTGCGAACCTACCCGCTCGTGGCCGCGCGCGACTCACGGGCGTGGTGCCTGCCGCGCTGGACCAGCGCGAGCCCGCCGAGAAGTGCGGCCACGGCCGAGGCGATGATGATGGCGACGACGACGTGCTCGTCGTGAGCGCTGCCCGCGCCGAACGCCAGCTCACCCACCAGCAGCGAGACGGTGAAGCCGATCCCGCCCAGCAGCCCGATCGCGCCGACGTCGCCCCAGTCGAGGCCGGGCGCCAGGGTGGCATGCGTGAACCGGGCGACGAGCCACGTGGCGCCGAGGATGCCGATCGGCTTGCCCAGCACGAGTCCGAGCGCCACGCCTTGCGCGACCGGATCGGACAGGGTGCTGCTCAGTGCCCCCGCCGACAGGGTCACTCCCGCCGCGAACAGCGCGAACACGGGAACGGCGACGCCGGCCGAGAGCGGCCGCCAGGTGTGCTCCCACTGCTCCGCCAACGAGCTCGTGGGAGGGTCGGGCAGACGCAGGGCCCGCTGGGTCGCGGCCGCGCTGCCGGGGACCACCAGCCCCAGTGCGACGCCCGCGATCGTGGCGTGCACCCCGGACGCGTGCACGCAGGCCCAGGCGATCAGACCGACCGGCACGAGCAACCAGCCGCTCGCCCAGCCGCGCCGGATCGCCACCGCGAAGAGCGTCACCGCCACCGCGCCCGCACCGAGCCACATCAGGGACACGTGGTCGGTGTAGACGACGCCGATGACGATGATCGCGAGCAGGTCGTCGACCACCGCGAGCGTCAGCAGGAAGGCGCGGAGGGCGTTCGGCAGGTGCCGTCCGACGATCGCGAGCACGGAGACCGCGAACGCGATGTCCGTCGCCGTGGGCACGGCCCAGCCCTTGGCGACGCCGCCGTCGGCGGTGAGGTTGACCGCCAGGTAGACGATGGCCGGCACGAGCATTCCGCCGACCGCCGCCACGATCGGCACGACGGCCGTCCGCGGGTTGCGCAGCTCACCGTCGACGATCTCGCGCTTGAGCTCGAGCCCGACGACGAAGAAGAAGATCGCGAGCAGGCCGTCGGTGGCCCACGTGGCCAGCGTGAGGTCGAGGTGCAGCGCCGCGGGACCGACGACCGTGTCGGAGACCGTCTGGTAGCTGTCCGGTGCGATGTTTGCCCACAGCAGGGCGACGACGGTCCCGGCGAGGAGCAGGGCACCGCCCACCCGTTCCTCGCGGAGGGTGTCGAGAAGGTTGCGTTCGGAGCCGGGGGACAGGGACGAGAACAACCGGCTGGCCACGCGACTCCTTCCTCGGGCGCCGCCTAGGCGTCGGCGGGCTCGGGGACTTCTGTACGTCCGTCGACCGCGCCGCGGCGGTCCTTGGGCGGGTCGAACCGGTAGCCCACGTTGCGCACGGTCCCGATCAGCTGCTCGTGCTCGGGGCCGAGCTTGGCGCGCAGGCGACGCACGTGCACGTCGACCGTCCGGGTGCCTCCGTAGTAGTCGTAGCCCCAGACCTCCTGCAGCAGCTGGGCGCGGGTGAACACGCGTCCCGGGTGCTGCACCAGGTACTTGAGGAGCTCGAACTCCTTGTACGTGAGGTCGAGCGGCCGGCCACGCAGCCGGGCGGTGTAGCCGCCGGCATCGATGGTGAGCTCGCCCGAGGAGATCTCCTGCGGGGCGTCGTCGTAGCCGGCCGTGGCCGCCCGCTCCATGACCAGGCGGAACCGTGTCTCCACCTCGGCCGGGTTCGCGCTCTCCAGGATGATGTCGTCGGCGCCCCACTCGGCGGTGACCACCGTGAGGCCGCCCTCCGTCAGGACGAGCACGAGCGGGACGGTCAGACCGGTGGCACGCAGCAGCCGGCACGTCGTCCGCGCGGTGACCAGGTCACGACGCGCGTCGAGCACGACGATGTCGGCATCCGGTGCGTCGACCAGGGCCGAGGGTTCGACCGGCAGCACGCGGACACGGTGGGACAGCAGTCCGAGAGCCGGGAGCACCTGGGCGGAGCCCCCGGACGCTGGAGTGAGCAGCAGCAGATCCGCCACGTCTTACCTCCCTGCGTGCGAGTGGGGCACACGGTATCGCGTGTTCCGGGGACGTTGCGTCCGTTTGTCGCGGGCTGACCATGCGTGCGGGTGCTGCGTCGGTGGTAACTCGGGGGAAACGGGCCCGAGATGCGACAATCGGCGGCGTGCTCCCGCCTGTGACCTCGCCCTGCCCGTCCGTGGTGTCCCCGGACGCAGGTCGGTAGGCGTGCAGCTTGCCACCCGCGCGGTCGTGACTGCCGCGCTCGCCGCCGCCGTCGCGGTCGCTGGATACGTCGGCGGCCTCACCCTCACCATCGCTTCGGCGCTCCTCGCCCTCGTGTTCGCGCTGGGCTGGCCCGCGCTGGTCGGGCTGCCGTTCCGGGTCGGCTCGTCGGTGGTGGTCGCGATCGGCGGTATCGGCTCCGTGATCGTCGTGCACCTGACGGATGCGCAGCCCTACCTGCGGTTTCTCCCGCTGGTGCTCGCCGGTGCGGTGCTCCTGTCGTTCCTGAACGAGCTCGTGCGGCGCGACGGCCGCGAACGCCTGGTGGAGTCGGTGTCGGGCACCGTCGCGGGCACGCTCGTCGCCGTCGCGTCGGCGGGCTGGGTGGCCACCGGGCGCACGCCGGGCGGCGAGCCGCTCGTCGTCGTCGGCGCGCTGGCCCTCGCCGTCGGGTCCGTCGTCGTCGCCCTGCACCTGGCGAGGTGGCTCGGCGCAGTGGTCACGAGCGTCGCCGCGGCGGCCGCCGGAGCCTTCGGAGGGGCGCTGCTGCCGGACATCACGGTCCGACCGGGGCTGCTGCTCGGCCTCGCGGTCGGTGTGCTCGTCGCCACACTGCACGCGCTGTTCGACCAGCTCCCTTCACTCGAACGGCGCTGGCCGTCGCTCGCGGCCGTCACCCTGCCGGTGACGGTGACCGGTACGCTTGTGTACGTAGTTGGTCGGGTATTGGTGGGGTGACATGGGGAACGTGCTGCTCGTCGTCGTGCTCCTGGTCGTCGCAACCGGCCTGGGGTTCTGGTGGCGTGCCCGCAACGGTCGCTACACGCCGGTCGACGCCGCTCTCCTGCAGCGAGCGGTCGACGAGCCCGACGAGGGCGACCACGAGCGGCTGACCGCCGAGGAGCTCGGCGTCCCGCTCGGTGCTCGGGCGACCTTCGTGCAGTTCTCCAGCGAGGTGTGCACGCCGTGCCGGCGGACCGCCGTGGTCCTGGAGCACCTGGTGGCCGAGCATGCCGACCTCTCGCACGTCGAGATGGACGTGGTGGAACACCTGGACCTCGTGCGACGCTTCTCCATCATGCGCACCCCGACGACGCTCCTGCTCGACGCCCGCGGCGTCGTGGTCGGTCGCATGTCCGGTGCGACGGACCGTCGGCACGCGCTGACCGCCCTCGACGCGTGTCCGGGCGGGGTCACCGCGCGCTGAGGTGGGACCCGCGAGGGTGCCGGCCGGGCGGCGATGGTCCCGGCCCCGCCCCCCGCCCCCCTTCTCGCCCCTGGAGTTCCCCATGTCTGAGCCCACCCCGCCCGCGTCCGCGGCTCCGGCCGTGCCCAACCCGGCACCCGCGCGACGGGCACCCGCCGGCATCGATCCGCGCGGGCCGCGGTTCGGCGCCTGGATCAACCTCGTCCTGCTGGTCACGGTCCTGCTGCTCGGCGCATGGCCGGCCGCCGCGACCGCCGTCCTCGCGGTGATCGTGCTGAGCTTCGCGATCGGCACGTTCCGCGGCGTCGGCCACACCTGGCAGGGCTGGGTGTTCCGGCGGCTCGTCCGCCCACGCCTGGCACCGCCCACCGAGCTGGAGGACCCGCGACCCCCGACGTTCGCCCAGCTCGTCGGGCTGATCATCACCGGCGCGGGCCTGCTGCTGGGTCTGGTCGGCGTGCCGTACGCCGTCCCGGTCGCCGCGGGGCTCGCGCTGATCGCCGCGTTCCTCAACGCGGTGTTCGGCCTCTGCCTCGGCTGCGAGCTCTACCTGCTGGGCATCCGCCTCCGCGCGAGCCGCGCCGCGGCCTGACCGGCGCCCACCGCGCACCGCTCCGCACCACGAGCGGCCAGGTCGGCGGGCCGGCGACGCGTCAGTAGACGAGGGCCTGGGCGTTCGGGGCCAGGGACTCCTCGACGAAGACCGCGGCGCCGGCGACGCGGATGCCGGGCAGCACGTCGGCGGGACCGATGGAGCGTCGCGCGGCGCACTGCGTGCAGACGGTCACCGTGCCCTCCTCGAGGACGAGCGCCAGCAGCTCGGCCAGCGGGGTCGCGTGCTCCAGGACGAGGTCGTCGGCGCGGCCGGGCAGGGCGAACCACGCCGACTCGCCGGTGAGCCAGAGGCTGACGCTCGCACCGGCGGCGACGGCGGCCGCAGCGACGGTGAAGGCCTGGTTGGTGGCCTCGGGGCGGTCGGTGCCGGACGTGGTCTTGATCACCAGGGGGCGCGTCGGGGTGCTCACCGGAACAGGTTAGGGGGATGCGCTCGTTAGGATCGGTGCATGACTGCGCTCGAGGGAGTCTTCATCGTCCTGCTGGTCGCGGCGACGGTCGCGATCGGCTCGATCGCTCTGCTCGTCGTCTACCGGCTGTTCAAGGGCCAGAGCTGACGCAGTCCTGCGTCCGTCCGTGACCAGGAGGCCGTGAATGCCGTTCGTCCTGCCCGACCCCGAGGGTCTGGCGCCCGAGGTCTACCCGTTGTCGTGGCTGCTCGGCGCCTGGCGTGGCGAGGGCGTCGTCGACTATCCCGGCATCGACGAGGCGACGTTCACGCAGGAGATCGTCTTCGACCACGACGGCGGCCCGTACCTGTCGTACACATCGACGATCCGGCTGGTCGAGGCACCGGCCGACACGTCGGCCCTGGAGGGGGACGTCCCCCCGGCGCCGGTCTGGCAGACCGAGTCCGGCTACTGGCGCGTCCCGCCGGAGCGGCCCACGGACCACGGGCTCACGGAGGAGCAGTTCCCGGTCGAGGTGCTCGCCGCGGACCCCTCCGGGCGCGTCGCCCTGTTCATCGGCGCGGTCGGCAAGGGCCGGATCGACCTGGTCAGCGACGCGGTCGTCCGCGCGGCCGGCGGCGCCGACGTGAGCGCGGAGAAGCGGCTGTACGGGCTCGTCAACGGCGAGCTCATGTGGGCGCACGACATCGCGGCCTTCGGCCACCCGATGCAGTCGTACGCGTCCGGGCGACTGTCCCGCGTCGAGAGCGACGAGTCATGACCGCGCCCGTGGAGGTCCAGGCCGAGCGGCACGGGGAGCCCCCGCGGCACGCCAGCCCGTTGCTGAACCGCCGTGGTGCTGTGCGCGCGGCGGGTCCCGACGACGGCGTCGCCTGGCACTACGGCGACCCGACCGCCGAGCAGCGGGCGCTGAGCCGCGGCGGCGCGGTGGTCGACCAGTCGTACCTGGGCGTCGTGACGGTGAGCGGTCCGGACCGGCTGAGCTGGTTGAACTCGATCACGTCGCAGGAGCTGACGGCGCTGCCGCCACGGACGTCGACCGAGCTGCTCGTGCTCAGCCCGCAGGGGCACATCGAGCACGCCGCGGGTGTGGTCGACGACGGCGAGACCACCTGGTTGCTCACCGAGACCCCGATCGCGCTGGCCGCCTGGCTGAACCGGATGAAGTTCATGCTCCGGGTCGAGATCGCGGACGTGACCGACGACTGGGCGGCCATCGGCGAGCCTGTGGACGCCGAGGGCGAGCCGGACGAGCCGGTGACCTGGCGCGACCCGTGGCCGACGACCGCCGAGGGTGGCACGCGGTACGGACCGGCCGACGACGAGCACCCCGGCGCGGACCGCGACTGGCGGCTCGTCCTGGTCCCGCGCGACCAGCTCGTCGACCAGGTCAAGGCGCGTGAGGCGGCGGGCTGGCCGCTCGTCGGGACCTGGGCCAGCGAGGCCATGCGCGTCGAGGCATGGCGACCGCGGGCGTCCCACGAGGTCGACCACCGCACGATCCCGCACGAGCTGGACTGGCTGCGCACCGCGGTTCACCTGCACAAGGGCTGCTACCGCGGGCAGGAGACCGTCGCGCGAGTGCACAACCTCGGACGCCCGCCGCGGCGGCTCGTGATGCTGCACCTGGACGGGTCCGGGCACGTGCTGCCGGAGGTGGGGGCGCAGGTCTACGACGTCGTCCGGACGGACACGTCCCAGGAACCGGGCCGGGCCGTCGGGCTCGTCACCTCCGTCGCGCGGCACCACGAGCTGGGTCCGGTGGCGCTGGCGGTCGTGAAGCGGTCGACGCCCGGGGACGCGGAGCTGGTCGTGGACAGCGACGGCGGTGCCGTGGCGGTCAACCAGGAGACGATCGTGCCGGGGGAGGGCGTCTCGACCGACCGCCCGGCACCCCGCGGACCTGTGGCCCGCGGGCTGGGGCAGCACCCGATGCTGTGAGCGCCGAGGCGGCGGCCGGGGCAAGGACCCGCGTCCTGCTCGAGACGCGCTTCCGGCAGGGCCTCTCCCGGGTGCACGCCGGGTGGTTCCCCATCCTGCAGGCCGCGATCGCCGCGGGGATCGCGTTCGGGCTGGCGCGGTACGTGGCCAACCACCCGTACCCGTTCTTCGCGCCGGTCTGTGCGTGGGTCGCGCTGGGGTTCACCGCCGACCGGTCCGTGCGTCGCGTGGCCGAGCTGGCCGTCGGCGTCGCGATCGGGGTGGCACTCGGCGACGTGCTGGTGCGCCTCATCGGCAACGGCATCTGGCAGGTGGCCGTCGTGCTGTTCCTGGCCGCGACGATCGCCCGGTTCATCGACCGCGGCGTCCTGCTGACCACGCAGGCCGGCGTCCAGGCGCTCGTGATCGTGGGGCTGCCCGCGCTCACGGCCAGCGGCGGACCGCTCGGACGGTGGATCGACGCCGCGATCGGTGGCGCCGTCGCGCTCGTGGTGGCCCTGCTGACCCCGCGCGACCCGCGCCGGCGGTCCCGCGCGCTCGCCCGCACGGCGTGCGACGAGCTCGCCGGAGTGCTGCGGCTGTTCGGGCGCGGGCTGCTGACCGGTTCGTCGGACGACGTCGAGGACGCCCTGGTCCGCGCCCGGGCGTCGCAACCGGCCTTCGACGAGTGGTCGGAGACGGCCAAGAACGCCGGCGAGCTGGCCCGCATCTCCCCGACCATCCGTCGGTTCCGCGACGAGCTGGCGGCCCTCGAGGGCCGCGCGGTCCTCGTCGACCGGGCGATGCGCAACACCCGGGTCCTGGTCCGGCGGAGCCTGGCTGCCGTCGAGGCGGGCACGCACGACCTGTCGGCCGTCGGGGCGCACGTGGACGCGACCGCCCGAGCCGCCGCCGAGCTGGCCGCGGCGCTCGGCTCCGGACGTGAACCCGCCCGGGCGCGCTCCGAGCTGCTCGCGATCGCGCAGGCGCTGGACCCCTACGCGCTCGACGACTGGCAGGTGCAGAGCCTGGTCCTGCTGCAGCGCTCCCTCGTCGTCGATCTCCTGGAGGCCGCCGGCACGGAGCGACAGGCGGCCCGTGACGCACTTCCCGAGATCTGATCGGCCCCACACACCCCTGCTGGCCTCGGTGTTCGGTACGGTCGCCGTGTGGACGTCTCGGTCAGCGCCCTGCGCGCAGAGCTCAAGCAATGGATCGAGGCCGCGCGCACGGGCGAGGACGTGGTGATCACCGAACGAGGGATCCCCGTCGCCCGGCTGAGCGGCATCGAGTCGGCAGACCTGCTGACGCGCCTCGAGCGTGACGGCCTGCTCACGCCGGCGACGGAAACGCGCCCGCCCGCCCGGGGCGGCGACAAGGCCGCGGCGAAGGGCGGCGTCTCCGACCTGGTCCGCCGGCTGCGGCGCTGACGGGGCGCACGATGGCCATCGTCTACCTCGACACGAGCGCGCTGGTGAAGCTCGTGGTCGACGAGCCCGGTTCGGTGCTCGCGGCGGCGCTGTGGGACGGCGCCGACCTCGTCGTGACCTCCCGTCTGGCCGATGCCGAGGTGCGCGCCGTGCTCGCCAGCGGGCATCGCGCGGGGCGCCTCGAGGGCCCCGACGCGACCGTCGAGTGGGAGCGGCTCCTGCCGGGGCTCCACGTGATCGAGCTGGGTTCGAGCGTCACGACGGCCGCCGCGCGGCTCGTCGACGAGCACCCGTTGCGAGCCGCTGACGCCCTGCACCTCGCCTCGGCGCTCGAGCTGCGCTCGCCGGACCTCGTCGTGGCCGTGTGGGACGAGCACCTCGCCGCCGCCGCCCGCGCGGAGGGACTGCGGGTGGTCCCGTGACTAGGCTCGCCTGGTGATCGCCAACCTGCAGCTGCTGCTGTACTTCGCGTTCTACTTCGTGATCTTCGTGATCTCGGTGTGGGCGCTCGTCGACCTGTCCCGGCGCCCCGCGAGCGCGTTCACGCAGGGCGGCAAGCTCACCAAGACCAAGTGGGGCCTGATCCTGGGCGCCGCGGTGATGATCGCGTTCATCGCGCTCCCGTACCCGCTGAACCTCCCGTTCCCCAAGTGGCTCGCGCTCGTGTCGGCTGTCGCCGCGGTGGTGTACCTGGTCGACGTCAAGCCCGCGATCGTCCCGTACTCGCGGCGTCGCGGCGGCCGCGGCAGGTCGAACCCGCCGTCCTCCTCCGGCTGGTGACCGTGCCCGACGTCGCGTCGGCGGCCGTCCCGCTGGCGCGCGTGCTGCGCGGCGACCTGGTGGAGTCCGTGCACCTCGGGCACCTGGTGGTGCTCGCTCCGGACGGGTCCGTGCGGCTCGCGCTCGGCGACCCGTCCGTCGTGATCTGGGCGCGGTCGTCGCTCAAGCCCCTGCAGGCCGTCGCGATGCTGCGCGCGGGGCTGGACGTCGACCGCGCGCTGCTGGCCCTCGTCTGCGCCAGCCACAACGGCGAGGGCGGGCACCTGGCCGTGGTGCAGACGCTCCTGTCGCTGGCCGGCCTGGGTGCCGACGACCTGCGCAACACCCCGGACTGGCCGCTCGACCCGGACGCGGCCTTCCAGTGGCGTGCGGACGGGCACGGCACCGAGCCGATCACGCAGAACTGCTCGGGCAAGCACGCCGGGATGCTGGCCACGTGCGCGGAGAACGGGTGGTCGCGCGACGACTACCTCGACCCCGGTCACCCGCTCCAGGAGTCGGTCCGGGGCGCGGTGGCGGACCTCACCGGGGTGGCCGTGCAGCACGAGACCGTCGACGGCTGCGGGGCACCGCTCTTCTCGACGACATTGGTCGGGCTCGCCCGTGCGTTCGGTCGGATCGCGTCCGCGACGCAGGGACCGGAGGCCCGCGTCGCCCGCGCGATGAGCGGCCACCCCTGGCACGTCGCGGGGACCGGTCGGGATGCCACGCGCTTCATGGAGGCCGTGCCGGGGCTCGTCGCCAAGGACGGTGCCGACGGGGTCTACGCGGCCGGACTGCCCGACGGGTCCGCGGTGGCGTTCAAGGTGCTCGACGGTTCGGCCCGGCCGCGACCGGCGCTCCTCGCCGCCGCGCTCGCGTCCGCCGGCATCGATCCCCAGCTGGTCGAGGCCGTCGGGCTGACGCCGGTGCTCGGGCACGGGGTGCCGGTCGGCGAGGTCGTGGCGGCCTTCTGATGCGTGCGGTGGTCCAGCGCGTCACCCGCGCGTCCGTGAGGGTCGACGGGATCGTCGTCGGCGCTCTGGACCGGCCCGGACTGGTGGCGCTGGTCGGCGTCACGCCCGGCGACGGACCAGCCCAGGTGGAGCTGATCGCCCGCAAGATCGCCGAGCTGCGCATCCTGCGCGACGAGCAGTCGGCCGTCGACGTCGGCGCCCCGGTGCTCGTCGTCAGCCAGTTCACCCTCTACGCCGACACCCGCAAGGGCCGTCGCCCGACGTGGAACGCCGCGGCGCCGCGATCCGTGGCGGAGCCGCTGGTGGACGCCGTCGTGGACGCCCTCCGGGACCGCGGGCTCGAGGTGGCGACGGGCGTGTTCGGTGCCGACATGGCCGTCGAGCTGGTCAACGACGGCCCGGTGACGCTCGTGCTCGAGTCCGACCCGACCCGTCAGGCGTAACCGCATTGCAATCGCGCATCGGAACCGTGGGGTGCCCACGACGGGATACTGCGCCGTAACATGCCGCCATTACTGTCACGCGAGCGCGGCATGCACCTGTGCAGTGGTCGCGTCCCCGTCCTTCCGAACCAGACGACGTCCCCCGGCGTCGCAGGAGGTCCTCTGTGCGTAGTTCCCGTCTCGTCCTCGCGTCCGCCGCGCTCGCGGCATCGGCGCTCTTCCTGACCGCCTGTGGCGGCAACAGCGGCAGCAGCGACACCTCGTCCACGGCGGCCGCCGGCGGTGGCGCGGCCTCGTTCGACCCGACCACCATCGCCAAGGACGACACGATCGCGGCTCTGCTGCCCTCGAAGATCGCCAGCACCGGCAAGCTCGTCGTCGGGTCGGACACCACGTACGCCCCTGCGGAGTACATCGGCGAGGACGGCACCACGCCGATCGGCTACGACGTCGACCTCGCCAAGGGCATCGCCGCGGTGCTCGGTCTGAAGGCTGACGTCCAGACCGCCGACTTCACGGGCATCATCCCGGCGATCGGCACCAAGTACGACGTCGGCGTCTCGTCGTTCACCATCAACCCCGACCGCGAGGCTCAGGCCAACATGGTCGAGTACTTCAACGCCGGCGAGGCGTACGCGGTGGCCAAGGGCAACCCGAAGAAGCTCTCCGGCGACGACATCTGCGGCCTGACGGTCGGCGTCCAGACGGGCACCGTCGAGGACACCGAGCTCGATACCGCCAGCGCGCAGTGCAAGACGGACGGCAAGAAGGAGATCACGCCGCTGAAGTACGCCAAGCAGACGGACGTGACCACCGCGCTCGTCGGCGGCAAGGCCGACATCATGTACGCCGACTCCCCGATCATCGCCTACGCGATCTCGCAGACCGGCGGCAAGCTGGAGCAGCTCGGCGACGTCTTCGCCAGCGCCCCCCAGGGCATCGTCGTCTCGAAGGACGACCAGGCCCTGACGGACGCGATCCAGAAGGCGGTGCAGAAGCTCATCGACAGCGGTGACTACCTCAAGATCCTCACGGCGTGGGGCAACGAGGTCGGCGCGGTCACCACGGCCGACGTGAACCCGACGGTCAGCTGACGCCATGAGCGCGCCTACCACGGTGGACACCCAGGGCCGGGTGCCGGAACGGATCCACGCGGTGCCCGTCCGGTATCCCGGGCGCTGGGTGTCCGCTGTGGTGGTGCTGGTGCTGGCGGCGATGGTCGCCAGCGCGCTGATCACCAACGACAACTTCGCGTGGCCGACGGTCGCGAAGTACCTGTTCAGCCCGCAGATCCTGCGGGGCGTGCGCTGGACCATCTGGCTCACCGTCGCCTCGATGGCGATCGCGATCGTGCTGGCCGTGCTGCTCGCGATCATGCGACGCTCGGGCAACCCGGTCATGCGGTACGTCGCCTGGGTCTACATCTGGTTCTTCCGTGGCACCCCGATCTACACCCAGCTCATCTTCTGGGGTCTCGTCGTGGTGCTCTACCCGACGCTGTCGCTCGGCGTGCCGTTCGGGCCCGAGTTCCTGCACTTCTCCACGAAGGACGTGTTCCTGGCGTCCCGGCTCGCGGTCATCGGCCTGGCCCTCAACGAGGCCGCGTACCTCGCGGAGATCGTGCGCGCCGGCCTGCAGAGCGTGGACACCGGGCAGTCGGAGGCGGCCCGCGCGCTGGGCATGTCCGACGGCGGCATCCTGCGTCGGATCGTGCTCCCGCAGGCCATGCGCGTGATCGTCCCGCCCACGGGCAACGAGACGATCTCCATGCTCAAGACGACGTCGCTCGTGATCGCCGTGCCGTTCACCCTCGAGCTGAACTCGGCACAGGCCAACATCGCCAACCGGATCTTCGAGCCGGTCCCCCTCCTCGTCGTCGCGGCGCTCTGGTACCTCGCGATCACGAGCGTGCTGATGGTGGGCCAGAGCTACCTCGAGCGGTACTACGGCAAGGGCTTCGACTCGCACGTCCCGACGAAGAAGCGACGCCGCGTGCCCAGACAGGCGGCGATCAATGCCGCCGGCACCACGCACGATCTCGGCCCGCTGGAGGCGAACCCGTGATCACGGAGCCGGTGATCGACGTCCCGATGGTCGACATGGCCGGTGTGCACAAGTGGTTCGGTGAGTCGCACGTGCTGCGCGGCGTCGACCTCGTCGTGCCCACCGGCACCGTGACCGTCGTGCTCGGCCCGTCCGGGTCGGGCAAGTCGACCGCGCTGCGCTGCATCAACCAGCTCGAGGAGATCGGCGCCGGCAGCATCCGCGTCGACGGCGAGCTGATGGGCTACCGGGAGGGCATGCGCGGCGGCAAGCCGACGCTGTTCCGGCTGCACCCCAAGGTCATCGCGCGGCAGCGTTCGCGCATCGGCATGGTGTTTCAGCGGTTCAACCTGTTCCCGCACATGACGGCGCTCGGCAACGTCATGGAGTCGCAGGTCCAGGTGCTCGGCCGCAGCAAGGCCCAGGCCCGGGACCGCGCCACCGAGGTGCTCACGCGCGTGGGCCTGTCCGATCGCATCGAGCACTATCCGGCGCAGCTCTCGGGCGGTCAGCAGCAGCGCGTCGCCATCGCCCGCGCGCTGGCCATGGACCCCGAGCTCATGCTCTTCGACGAGCCGACCTCGGCCCTCGACCCGGAGCTGGTGGGCGAGGTCCTCGGCGTCATGCGCGACCTGGCGGACTCCGGGATGACCATGATCGTGGTGACCCACGAGATCGGGTTCGCCCGCGAGGTGGCCGACCAGGTCGTCTTCATGGCCGACGGGTTCGTGGTCGAGCACGGGTCGGTCGACCAGGTGCTCGGTGCCCCGACCGAGCAGCGCACCCGCGACTTCCTCGCGAAGGTGCTGTAAGCACCCCACACACGGAGAAGGGCCCCTCGGAGTAAGCGTCCGAGGGGCCCTTCCGTGACCGTAGGCCGTTGGCCCCCGGCGAACCGGCGACCGACGCCGCGCTGACGGTGCGGCTACGTCCTGACACCCGGTGCGTCACCTGCTCGCGCTCCCCCGGAGGGGCTCCCAAGCTGGCGACCCGCCGTGAGCGGGACGACTACGATCTACCGCCCGGTCCGTAGCGACCCTCGCGTCGTCATCCGCGAGTCGTCGGGTTGCCCCTCCGATGTGGTCGCCCGTTCTCCGGCCGGCCCGAGCCCGACTGCCTGTCACCGCCGGCTCCGTCGCCCCCGAGGGGGGTCCTTCGCTGCCGGGCTCCGGTGCCCTCGAGAGGGCTCCGACGCCTGAGGCTGGGGTCCGTCCGGCTCGCGTCCGTCGGCGGTTCCGTGGCCCCCGAAGGGGTTCCGTCACCGGCCGGCTTCGGCTCCCCGGAAGGGGCCTTTCACCTGCGGATCTCGATCTGTCGACCTCGATGTGAGATTTCTAGTCCTGCTCCTCAACCCGCCGCAAGGGGTTCTGGACGCGATCTTTATCCACCGTTGACCCCACAGGGTCGTCCACAGGTCGACCTGCGGAAACGCGCTGTTAACACAGGCCTGTGGACAATATTTGTGGACGAGCGGTGTGGCGTTCACCCGTCCGCCGGGTGCCGGCCGGTAATCTCAGGACCAGGTGAAGGCCCCTCGGAGTAAGCGTCCGAGGGGCCTTCGCCTTTGAATGGGTGCATGCAGATCGACGCGGTGCAGGGCGACATCACGACGCAGGACGTCGACGCGATCGTCAACGCAGCGAACTCGGGGCTGCTGGGCGGCGGTGGGGTCGACGGGGCGATCCATTCCGCGGCCGGGCCGTCGTTGCTCGCCGCGTGCCGGGAGCTGCGGCGCACGACGCTGCCCGACGGGTTGCCCGTCGGGGAGGCGGTCGCGACGCCCGGGTTCCGGCTGCCGGCGCGCTGGGTCATCCACACGGTCGGCCCGAACCGCCATCGCGGCCAGACCGATCCGGCGCTGCTGGCGTCGTGCTTCGCGACGTCGCTGGAGGTCGCCGCGCAGATCGGTGCGACGAGCGTCGCGTTCC
Organism: Cellulomonas sp. McL0617; assembly: GCF_049994875.1. Classification (GTDB taxonomy): domain Bacteria; phylum Actinomycetota; class Actinomycetes; order Actinomycetales; family Cellulomonadaceae; genus Cellulomonas. Next base: position 3,640,078 of record NZ_CP188256.1, on the reverse strand, counting down.
CCGCGGTCAGCGCGGGCGTCTACGGCTGGGCCGTGCAGGACGTCGCGCAGATCGCCGTCGACGCGGTGCGCGCCTCGAGCGCGCAGGTCGACCTCGTGCGCTTCGTGCTCTTCTCGGCGGCCGCGCTCGGCGTGTTCGAGGCCGCGCTCAGCTAGCGGTCAGTGCGGCCAGCTCCTCCGGCGTGAGCTGCAGGTCGGCGGCGAGCACCGAGTCCTCGATCGACGACGGGCGGGAGGCGCCGGGTATGGGGATCACCACGGGCGACCGGGACAGCTCCCACGCGAGGGCCACCTGCTGCGGGCTGACGTCGTGAGCCGCGGCGACGCGCCGGAACGCCTCGTACCGGGCACCCAGGCTCCCGGCGCGACCGATGCCGCCGAGCGGGCTCCACGGCAGGAACGCAATCCCCAGAGAGGCGCAGAGGTCGAGCTCGGGCTGCGAGGAGCGGAACGCGGGCGAGTACTGGTTCTGCACCGAGACGAGCCGGCCGCCCAGCACCTCCTGCGCCAGCCGGATGCGCTCGGGGTTGGCGTTCGAGATGCCGGCCATCCGGATCTTGCCGGCGTCCAGCAGCTCGGCCAGCACGCCCACGGAGTCGGCGTAGGGCACGCGCGGGTCGGGACGGTGGAACTGGTAGAGGCCGATCGCCTCGACGCCGAGGCGCCGCAGCGAGTCCTCGACGGCCCGGCGCAGGTGCGCGGGCGAGCCGTCGACCGTCCACGTGCCGTCACCGGGGCGCAGGTGCCCGCCCTTCGTCGCGACGAGCACGCCCGACGTGTCGCCGCCCCACGTGCGCAGGCCCTCCGCGATGAGCGACTCGTTGTGCCCGACCTCGTCGGCGTGCAGGTGGTAGGCGTCGGCGGTGTCGATGAGGGTGACACCGGCGTCGAGCGCGGCGTGGATGGTGGCGAGCGAGCGTTCGCGCTGTGGCCGGCCTTCGATCGACATCGGCATCCCGCCGAGCCCGATGGCACTGACCGTCACGTCTCCGAGGGTGCGTGTGTGCATGGAACCCATCAGAACCGGATCCGGCGCGGTCCGCATCCCCTCCAGGTGCGGACCGCGCCGGATCTGCCTTCTCAGGCGACCGGCACCGGCTCTTCCTCGGCCACGATCGCCGGGGTCGGGTCGGGCTTGCGGGCCAGGGCGCTGGGCCACCACATCATCTTGCCGATGTCGAGGTTCAGGGCCGTGACCAGCACGGACCGGACGATCAGGGTGTCGAGCAGGACGCCGAGGGCCACGGCGAAGCCGATCTCGGCGAACCCGACCAGCGGCAGCGTGCCGAGCACCGCGAACGTCCCGGCGAGCACCAGGCCCGCCGACGTGATGACGCCGCCGGTGGCCGCCAGCGCGACCAGCGAGCCGCGGTGGTGCCCGATGCGGAGCGTCTCCTCCCGGACTCTCGTCATGAGGAAGATGTTGTAGTCGATGCCCAGCGCGACCAGGAAGACGAAGACGAACAGCGGGAACGCCGTGTCCGCGCCCTCGTACCCGAACACGTACTTGAAGAACAGCGCGCTGATCCCGATGGCTGCCGCGAACGACAGGACGACCGTGCCGATGAGCACGAGCGGCCCGAGGACGGCCCGCAGCAGGATCATCAGGACGACGAACACCACCAGCAGGATGATCGGGATGATCAGCTTGTTGTCGGCCACCGAGGCGCGTTGCACGTCGAGCGTGATGGCGCTGGTGCCGCCGACGAGGGCGTCCGCGCCCGGCACGGCGTGCACCGCGTCGCGGACCCGGTCGACGGTGTCGTACGCCGCCTGGCTGTCGGGCTCGGACGTCAGCGTGCCCTCGATGTAGGTGACGCCGTCCTTGTCGCCGAGCGCCTTGACGCTCGTCGGGTCGATGCCGTCCACGCTCGCGAAGGCGGTCACGACGTCGGCGGACTGTTCGGTGTTGGCGATGACCACGACGGGCGCGCCGGCGCCGCCCGGGAAGTGCGCGGCCAGGACCTTCTCGCCCTCGATCGACGGCTGGACGGTGGTGAACGAACCCTCGTTGCTCAGACCGGTCGCGTTCAGCGCCACGATGCCGAAGGCCGCGATGATCAGGATGGCGACGGTGCCCACCCAGGTGCGACGCGGGTGCCGCTCGATGCGCGTCCCGATGCGGGACCAGAAGCCGTGCTCGGACGGCTCGGTGTCGCCCAGCTTGGGCGTGCGCGGCCAGAACACCCAGCGGCCGCAGGTGACCAGCAGGGCTGGAAGGAGCGTGAGCATGACGAGCATCGCGACGACGATGCCGATGGCTGCGACCGGGCCGAGGCCCTTGGTCGACGCGATCGAGGCGAGCAGCAGGACGAGCATGGAGATCGCGACCGTGGCGCCGCTCGCGATGATCGCCGGGCTGGCGCGGTGCAGGGCCAGGGCCATCGCCTCGTGCCGGTCGCCGTGCTTGCGCAGCTCCTCTCGATACCGGGCGGTCAGCAGCAGGGCGTAGTCGGTTCCGGCGCCGAACACCAGCACCGTGAGGATGCCCGCGCTCTGCGCGTTCACGGTGAGGCCCGCGTTGTGGGCGAGCAGGTAGATGACGGCCTGCGAGACGGTCAGCGCGACTCCGGCCGAGATGACCGGCAGGAGCCACAGGATCGGGCTGCGGTAGGTGAGCAGAAGGATCAGGACGACCACGCCGACGGCCGCGAACAGCAGCGTGCTGTCCAAGCCGTCGAACGCCTTGGACGAGTCGGCCGCCTGCCCGGCGGGACCGGTGATGTAGACGGCCATCCCGTTCGCGCCGTCCTCGGCGGTGGCGCGCAGGCCGGTGACCGCGTCCGCGGCCAGGTTCCAGCCGTCCTTGCCCAGGTCGAGCGGGACGATGACCTGCGCGGCCTCGCCGTCCTGCGAGTAGATCGGGCCGGTGACCTGACCGCCGCCGAGGGTGTCCAGGCTGGCGAACGCCGCCGCGTCGGCAGTGGCCTTCGTCTTGTCGTCGGCGGTCAGGCCGCCGTCGCGCTGGTAGACGATGACGGCCGGGATGACATTCGACGAGACGAACGTGCCGGCCTTGTCGAGCACCTGGGTGGACTCGGCGCTCTGCGGCAGCCACGACTTGGCGTCGTTGCTCTGCGCGTCGGTCAGCTTGCCCGCGAGGGGGCCCAGGACGGCGATGACCGCGATCCAGAACGCGATGATGACGAACTTGACGTAGCGGTGGGTGATCCACCCGGCGACGGAAGCCATGGGAGTTCCTCTGGTGGGGAGTCGGCGACGACTGGGAGGTGTGGCCGGCGGGACCCCTGATACATGGGTCTCGGCGCCTGAGCCGTGCTGTTCGAATCCTAGGATTCCGTCGCGGCACCGACCAGGGATATAGGGGATACCCCCGAATCGACCCTGGGGCAGCCCCTAAGGCTGCTCTCAGGAAACGGCGGCCACCGCGCGCGCCACGTCGTCCTCGTCGTTCCAGAGATGGAACGCCAGGCGCACGCCACCGCCCCGGCCCGCGGTCCGGCAGCCGTGCTCGGCGAGGCGGGCGCGCAGGGTGCCGACGGCGTCGTCGGGAAGCCGGACGATCGCGCTGTCGGACGGGTCGAGACCCACCCCGGCGCGGAACGCGTTGGCCAGCGCGACGTCGTGGGCGTGCACCTGCGCCAGGTCCGCCGTCGCGAACGCCTCGAGCACGGGCGCCGCGCCCACCCAGCACAGCCAGGCGGGCGAGACGTCGAACCGGCGCGCGTCGTCGGCGAGCCGCATGGCGGGGCCGTAGACGCTGCCCCAGACGTCCTGACCGGCGTACCAGCCGGCGCCGGTGGGCCGCAGCTCGGCGTCCGGTCGAACGGTCAGGAAGGCCGTGCCGCGCGGAGCCGCCAGCCACTTGTAGGCGGCGCAGACGGTGATGTCGTGGGCGCCCGCGTCGACCGGGAGCCAGCCGGCGGCCTGCGTGATGTCGCAGAGGGTGCGTGCGCCGTGCGCGGCGGCCGCCTCCTGGACCGCGGGCGACGCGACGCGTCCGTCGCGCGACTGCACGAACGAGTAGGCGACCAGGTCGGTGCTGTCACGGACCTCGTCGGCGAGCCGCTCGACCGGGACGTAGCGGACCGTGACGCCGCGGTCCGCGTGCGCCTCGAACGGGAAGGTGACGGACGTGAAGTCGCCCTCGACCGCCAGCACCTGTGCCTCGTCGGGAAGGCTGGCGGCGACGATGCCGACCAGGGCGCTGGCCTGCGCCCCGATGGCGACGGCCTCCGGCCCGACGCCGACGATCCGCGCGTACGCGTCGCGGCTGGCGGCTACGGCCTCGTCGTAGACCCCGAGGTCGGCCTTGCCCGCCTGCCAGGTGTCGAGCGCGTCGCGCAGCGCGTCGGCCGTCGCGCGGGACGGCAGACCGCACGTCGCCGCGTCGAGGTAGCCGGGCACGCGGTCGAAGGCGGCGGTCAGGTCCATGCCGACGATGCTCCGTGATCGGTCGGCATCACACAACAGGGTCTTTGTGCCCATCTCCATAACGGTGAGTGATACTGAACTCCATGGCGCACACCCACACACCGCCGGCCGCATCGTCCGAGCAGCAGCCGGACGTCGCGGGGTTGGACGTCGGGTCGCTGCGGATGCTCCGAGCCATCGCCGACGCCGGGACGATCACCGGTGCGGCGCGGCTGCTCGGGTACAGCCAGCCTGCGGTGAGTCAGCACGTGCGGCGTCTCGAGCGGCGACTCGGCACGTCGCTGCTCGACCGGTCGGGACGCACGTTCCGGCTCACGGAGGCCGGCGAGGTGCTCGCGCGGCACGGGTCGACGGTCGCGGCGGCGCTGCGGGCGGCGGACGCGGAGGTGTCGTCGCTGGCCGGGCTGCGGTCGGGCCGCGTGCGGCTCGTGGCGTTCCCGTCCGCGTCGGCGGCGATCGTGCCCGGCGCTCTCGCCGACTTGCGCGGCCGGCATCCCGGCCTGACGATCACGCTCGACGAGGCCGAGCCGCCGGAGGCCCTGGCGGCCCTGCGCGCGGGGTCGGCGGACGTCGCGCTCGCGTTCTCCTACGGCGGTCCCGACGAGGACCTGGCCGGCCTGGTCGCGCGCCACCTGATCGACGACGCCACGATGGTCGCGCTGCCGGCCGACCACCCGGCCGCCGCCCAGGAGAGCCTCGACCTGGCGGAGCTCGCCGACGAGTCGTGGATCGCCGGCTGCCCGCGCTGCCGCCGGCACCTGCTGAGCACCGCGGCGCGCGCCGGCTTCGACCCCGAGATCGCCTACGCGACCGACGACTACGTCGCCGTGCTCAACCTCGTGGCCGCCGGCCTCGGCGTCGCGCTGCTGCCCGAGCTGGTCCGCCCGACCGCTCAGCGCCAGCCCGGGGTCGTCCTGCGCCCCGCGACCGGGACGTCGGCGCGACGCGTGCACGCGGTCACCACGCCGGACCTGCTGCGGGTGCCCGCCGTGGCGGCGACGATCGACGCGGTCGCGGCGTCGGCTCAGCGCCGGGTCGACACGGCGACGGTGAACTTCGGATCGCGCACCACCTGACGCGTCGGCCCGACGGTCCGCTCGAGCGCGGGCCGGTACTGCAGGTGCGAGTTCCACACCGTCCACAGCTCGCCGCCCGGCTGCAGCACGCGGGCGGCCGCCTCGAACAGCTTGTGCGCGACGCCCGTGTGCACGGTCGCGCCGACGTGGAACGGCGGGTTGAGCAGCACGAGATCGACGCTCGCGTCCGGCAGCGACCCGGCGGCGTCGTCCTGCACCGCGCGCACCCGGTCGGCGACGCCGTTGGCGCGCGCGGTCGCGGCCGCCGACGCGACGGCAGCGGCGGAGTCGTCGGTCGCCACCACGTGCACGGCGGCTCGGCGCGTCGCGAGGGCCGTCGCGAGGACGCCGGTGCCGCAGCCGAGGTCGACCGCGGTCACCGCGTCCGGTGCCGCCTGGTCGAGGACGCCGAGCAGCAGCCGGGTGCCCACGTCGATGCGGGTGCCGGCGAACGCGGCACCGTGCGCGCACACCGTCAGGCCCAGGTCGTCGTGCCGCTGCGAGGCGGGCCACGCCGAGGGCGGTCGGTCGCTCGCCGGTACCGACGCCACCAGCACCCGCGACTTCTGTCGCGCCCGCTGCGGCTCGACGACGGTGAACCACCGCGCCAGGACGTCGTTCATCGCGAGGGTCATGTGCTTGATCCGACCGCCGGCGAAGAGCCGCACACCGGGGTCGGCGTGCTCGGACACCAGCGCCGCGACCTCGTCGAGCGCATCGAGCGACCGCGGCAGCTGCAGGAGGACGACGCGGGCGCCGGCGAGGGTCGTCGCGTCCAGGCCCCCCGGGTGCACGTCGAGGCCGAAGCGCCGCGCGTTCTCGGCCAGCGCGAGCTCCGCCGAGCGCAGGTCCTGGTGGCTGCGCACGTCGCGGGCACCGTGCAGCGCGACCGCGCCGAGCGTGAGGGCCCCGTAGCGGTCGCCGATCGTCACGACGTCGCCCGGCCCGGTCCCGGCGAGCGTGGCGGCCGCGTCGTCGAGGAGCAGGCGGTCCGTGGCGTCGACGGCCACCAGGTCCGCACCCTCGATGTCGGGCCAGCGACGCAGCGCGTCGAGGTGGAACTCAGGCACAGCAGACCGTAGCGCGTCCGGGTGCCCGCGCCGAGCGCGGCCCAGGCGAAGCGGCGGCGCGTCACGCTCGTGCTGCGAAGCGCAGGTGCTCGCCCCGGCCGCGACGATTCAGCCGATCGTGGCGAGCCAGTCCTTGACGGCCTGGGCGACCGCGCCGTTGTTCGTCGGCGAATGGGTGCCCGGGACGAACGTCAGCGTCAGCGGGCCCGGTATCGCGGCGAGGTGCGTCCTGAGCTCGTCGGGGGTGCCGAACGGGTCGCGCTCGCCGGAGATCGCCAGGACGGGCACCTTCAGGGACGGCAGGTGGTCGATGCGCAGCTGCTCCGGCCGCCCCGGCGGATGCAACGGATACGACAGGAGCACGAGACCGGCGACGGGCAGGCCCCCGGCGACCGCCATCGAGCACACGCGCCCGCCGAACGACCGGCCGCCGAGGACGAGCCGGTCGGGCCTGACGCCGAGCGTCTGGGCGAAGGTCCCCGCCGCGGCCACCACGTGCTCGACGGCGGGCTCCGCACGCTTCGGCAGATCCAGCCGCACGACGGGCAACGGGTCGACCGCCGTCTCGACCACGACCAGCGCCGGGCTGTCGCGGGTGCCGCCGAAGCCGGGTGTGAGCAGGAGTCCGGCGACGGTCATGGGGCCAGTCTGGCGTGCGCCAGCACCGAGCGGATGGACGACGCCGTTGTCGGTGACGCACTCGTCGTGCTCGCTCACGCGAGGATTCATCGCAGGCGGACCGGTGCACACGACCTACCGGAGCAGCCGCACCTCGGTCTCTTCGTCCGACGGCAGCTCCGGGGTGCTGTCGGGCTCGGACCGCCGCCGGTGTGCACCGACGGATCCGAGGAGCACCAACGACAGCATCCCGCCGGCCAGGATCGACGCCAGGTACACCTCGATCGCCTCAACCGCGTCCTGCTCGTCGTGCGCGTACTGGTTGAGCTGCGGCCAGTGCGAACCCGGGCTCGGATCAGGAACGGTCGACGGCACCAGGGCGTAGGTCGCCATGGGAAGAGTGAAGATCAGCAGCGAGGCGACGACGGCTGCCACCAGTCCGGCCTCGACACGTCGGGCCGCGGGGCGCCGCCACCCCGCGGCGATCATCGCGACGGCCGCGCACACACCCACCGCGATCAGCGACGCCTGCGCCAGCGCGCCACGGTCCACATAGCCGCGGGTCAGCACGAACCCGTACCAGACCAGCCCGGCGATCGCCCCACAGGCGCCGCCGACACCGACGACGCGCGGCGGGATCGCTGCGCGCTCCGCAGTGACCGCCAGCAGGCTGGCGGTCATGGCCAGGGCGATCAGGCCGACGACAGCAAGGGCGGCCGGCTTGGTCTCTGAGCCGGTGCCGGTGCCCGGTCCGAGGCCAGGGGTGGTCCTCGATCCCACGACGAGCGTGAACATGAGCGCGCTCGACCCCAGACAGGCACCGACCCGCACGGCTCCGTGCGCTCGCCCGGCGCCGACCGGCGAGATCCACCGGTTCAGCCGGCCGGACCCGGGACGCGTCCGAGCGGCAAGGAGGAGCCAGCTCTGCGCCGCGATCAGGAAGATGCCCACGACGCGCGCGACGACGTTCGAGATGTCGGCGGTCGAGACGGCGGCCGCGAGCAGCAGTGCCGTGACCAGCACGGCTGCACAGACGTTCCGCAGCGTGGCGCGGTCCGCGACCATCATGCGCAAGCAGCTGAGGGCGAACCTCCTCCGCTCGGTCGGGGTGGTCAGAGCCGCCAGCTCCGACCGAGCAGCCTCACCCCACTCCTTCCGGCGCGCCGGAAGGACCAGGCGAAGGACGTCGATCGCCAGGCTCGCGCCGTCGACCCCTCGGGTGCTCATGACTGGCCGCCCAACGGTCGCAGCGCCCGAGGCGCCGCGGTCGTCGCCCGGGCGACCTGCGGTCGTTCGACGCGGGGATCGCCGAGCTCAGCGCACAGGCGCAGCCCGGCAGGCAACAACCGGTAGAGGTGGCGGGGAGGGCGACCGGGCGGGGCGTCGGTCTCCCACGTCGCCTCGAGCTGGCCCCGGTCGCACAGCCGGATCAGGATCGTGTACAGCGACCCGGCCTTGAGGCCGACCTCGACCCCGAGCTCGTAGCCGTAGCGCCAGGTCGACGGATCGACGGCGAACGCCCGCAGCACGGCCACGGTCTGGGCGGACGGGCGACGTGTCATGGACAAAACTCTATATAGGTAGCATTTCGGGCACAATGCCCCGAAAGGGTTGTCAGATGCCGAGCACGGAGCGGATGGTGCGGACCACGCCGTTGGCGGTGTTGGCCGGCGCGACGAACCGCGCGTGCGCCCGGACCTCCGGGTGGGCGTTGTCCATCGCGAACGACCACTCGGCCGCATCCAGCAGGCCGACGTCGTTGAAGTAGTCGCCGAACGCCATGGTCTGGCCGCGGGTCACGCCGAGGACGTCCTGCACGTGCCGCAACGCCAGGCCCTTGTCGGCGATCGGGTTCATCACGTCGACCCAGTGCTTGCCCGACACGACCGCACCCGGGAAACCGGCGAGCACGGGACCGGCGCCCTCGTCGACGAGCCCGAAGTCGAGCACAGCCACCTTGAGGATCTCGTCCTCGACCACGAGCAGGTCGTCCACCTGCTCCAGTCGCGCGTAGTAGGGGCGCATCTCGGCGAGGAACCGCTCGTCAGCGCGTTCGGTGTACGCCGAGCGCTTGCCGCACAGGACCGCGCCGACGTCGAGGCGCTCCGCCGACCGCAGGGCCCGGATCACCGCGCGCGCCTCCGCCAGGTCGAGCGTCTCCGAGCTCAGCTCGACCTCGTCGCGCACCACGTACGCGCCATTCTCGGCGACGTACACGAGCTCGGGACGGCCGATCTGCCCGCGGAGGGCGGCGTACTGCCGACCGCTGGCCGGGCACAGGACGATCCCGCGGTCCGACAGCGCGTCGAGCAGCGGCCAGAAGTCGTCGTGGATCGCTTTCTCGTCGTCGAGCAGCGTGCCGTCCATGTCGACCGCGATGAGGCGGATGTCGGGGACGTGGTCGAACAGGGGCGGGTCGAGAACGAGGGGCACGCAGCAGATCCTCTCAGGCCCGCCGCTGCGGGACCGACGCTCGACGTCCGACGCTGTACGGTCGGGCGGCCGGGTCGTGCCGGCGTGGGCGCTGTCGAATGGGGAAGCAATGGCCGATCACCACGCGCCGGAAGCGGCCGTCCGCTACGTCGGCACCGACGGTCAGGTCGGGCGCGGAGTTCCCCACCTCGTCGTCGGGGTGTGTCTCACCTGGCTGATCTGCCTCGGCTTGATCGAATCGAGGGCCTTGGCCGTCGTCGTGGCCTCTGCGGTCAGCGTCGTGGGCGCACTCGCCTGGTGGTTCCTGCTCTGGCCGATCGAGCACATCTCCGTCGTCGGGTCGCTCCTCACTGCCGAGGGACGCCACGGGCGCACCGAGACAGACCTGGCGAACCTTGTCGACGTCCGCGCGAAATGGATCCCGTACTCCGGGACCTGGATCGTCATCGAGACGTCCAGGGGCACGACCGAGATCCTGAAGTCACGAAGCAACCGCGCCCAGCTGCTCGCCATCGGCGAAGCGATCCGCGCATCGAATCCGGCGCGCAGACTTGCGCCGCGGGCTGCGCGGGCGCTCGGTCTGTTCTGACACCGATCTCGGAGGGCGTTCCACTAGGCTCGGCGAGCCATGCGTCTGGCATCGGTTTCGGGACCGCTGGGGGTGCGCATGGTGGAGGGCACACCGCCGCTCGCGGAGCGAACAGACGTGGGAGCGGTGTTGGTGCGGTTCCAGGCCAACGAAGTCGCCCGGACCTGCACCTGGATCTTCGTCCTGCACCTCTCGGTGCTCTTCATCGTGCTGGGTGCCGTGAGCTACCCGATGCTCGACCCGATCTCGATCGCGATCGCGATCGGTACCTGGCTGATGGGTGTGTGCTTCTTCCTTGCGCCCTCAGTGACGTTGCACGACAACGCCGTCGAGGTCGTGAACCCGTTCCATCGACGGGTCGTGAGCCGGCACGACGGGCTGACCTTCAGCGGTTCGTCCTTCCTCGGGATCGCGTGGACGAGACCTGTGCGAACGTTCACGGCGATCGCGGTAGGCGGGTCGAACTTTCTCGCTGCAACCGGTAAGGACACGCGCGTCACGGCCGTCGCCGCTGCGCTGACGTCGGCCAACATCGAGCGCCCCTCGGAACCGACGTGCCTACCGCTCAGAGCTCGCTGTTCCGCCCTTTGGGCTCTGGATCGGCATGGCCGTCATCGCGGTCGCGGGCATCGTCGCCGCGATCTGGTAGCCGCCGTGCACAGGACCAGGAGGCTGTCGCCGCCCTCGGCGGGGTCGCGGCGGTGCGCGTGGTGCTCACCGGTCAGCTCGAAGAGAGTGCTGAGGTGACAGCTGTTGCAGTTGGTGCCTACGCGGTGACGTTTGCCGTGGTGCTCCTGCTTGCCATTCGGAGGGCGGAGCCTCGCGATCGCCGAGGCATCTGGGGGTTTGCGATCCTCATGCCCGCGGCCGTGGGCGTGGCGACTCTTCGCATCGTGTCCGTCGGCGGCCAGCTGGTGGGTGGCGTCGTCTGCGGCATAGCCGTGAACGTGGCGCTCATCGCCGCGACGGGTATGGATCCGATGAACGCTCTCCCGGACTGGCCTGTGGGATCCGGACTGCTCCGGAGGTCGCGGCCGCTGCTCCGAGACGAGCTCGGATTGCGCTCCGCCCGTGAGCGCACCAAACGGATCGCGCCCACGCTCTTGCTCGCTCTGACGCTCTGCGGAGCGACCTTCTGGTTCGTCCCAGGATGGTTCGGCTCTAACTAGGTCAGGCGCCTTCGCGGGCCAGGTGCTCGACGGTCGCCGTCAGGGCGCGCAGGCCGGTCTCGACGTCGGCGAGCGACACCGACTCGTCGGGGTGGTGGCTGATCCCGTCGGGGTTGCGCAGGAACAGCATGCCGACGCCGGTGATCGCCCCGATGGCCATGGCGTCGTGGCCGGCGCGGCTGAACATGGTCGGGGCCTCGCCGGCGCCTGTCGACCACCCGTCCTCGATGCCGGCGCGGACGACGTCCTGCAGGAGCCCGTCGCACCAGACCGCGGGTGCCTCGTGGATCTGGCGCGCCGACCACGTCAGACCCCGGCGGCCCGCGATCTCGTCCATCGAGCGCGTGATGGACGCCCAGACCCGGTCGCGGTCGTCGTCGTGCTCGCCGCGCAGGTCGACGGTCAGGCGGGCCTCGCCCGGCACCACGTTGACCGCTCCCGGGAAGGTCTCCAGACGGCCGACGGTGCCGACGATGTGATGCTCGGCCCGGCACAGCCGCTCGACCGCCAGGGTCGCCTCCGAGGCGCCGAGGAGGGCGTCGTGCCGGTCCTCGTACCGCGTGCCGCCGGCGTGCCGGGCCTCGCCGAGGATCTGGACCGAGAACCGGCGGGCGCTGGCGATCGAGGTGACGACGCCGAGCGGGGCGTTGGCGCGGTCGAGGTCCGGGCCCTGCTCGATGTGCGCCTCGAGGTAGCCGGCCAGATCCTCCGGGCGGCGGGCCGCGGCGCCGATCCGCCCCGGGTCCAGACCGAACTCCCGGAACGCGGTCTTCAGCGTGGTGCCGTGCTCGTCGGTCAGGTCCCACCACGCCGGGTCCCACTGGCCCGCCATCGCCGAGCTGCCCAGCAGCGCGGTACCGAACCGCGCACCCTCCTCGTCCCAGAACGCCACCACGTCGAGGCCGAACCGCAACGACGAGGCCCGGGGGCGCAGGGTGCGGACCACCTCGATCGCCATGAGCACGCCGAGGATGCCGTCGTACCGGCCGGCGTCCCGGACGGAGTCGAGGTGCGAACCGAGCAGCAGCGACGGGGCGTCCGGGTCGCGTCCGGCCAGGTGCCCGTTGAGGTTCCCGGCCTCGTCCTGCCACGTGTCCAGACCCACCTCGCGCATCCAGCGGGCGGCCAGGCGGTTCACCCGGGCGTGCTCGGGGGACAGGTAGACCCGCTCGATGCCGCCCTCCATCGAGGAGTACCGGGCGAGCTCGTCGCAACGGGCCATGATCCGTCGAGCAGCATCCGAGACGACCATCAGCCCCACGCCTCGTAGGCCGCGTCAACGCCGCCGCCCGAAGGCACGGAGGCACCGTGCCGGCGCAGCACCTGCTCGAGCGCGGCGAGCGTCACCAGGACGGTGTCCAGGCGCGCGTTGGCCCCCATGGTCCCGATCCGCCAGACGCGCCCGTGCAGCGGCCCGAAGGACGTGCCGATCTCGATACCGAAGTCGTCGAGCATGTCCGCGCGCACGGCGTCGCCCGCCACCACCGACGGGATGAACACCGCGACCACGTTGTTCATCTTGTGGCTCAGCGACCCGAAGACCGACAGCCCTAGCCCCTGTACACCGGCCAGCATCGCGCGGCCGGCGCGCTCGTGCCGGTCGATCACCGCTTGGCGACCCTCTTCGAGGATCACGCGGGCGCACTCGTACGCGCCGTAGAGCATCGTGGTCGCCTCGGTGTGGTGGTTGAGCCGCCGCGGGCCCCAGTAGTCCAGGATCATGCCGAGGTCGAAGTAGTTGGAGTGCACGGGTTCGCCGCTGTCCTCGTCGGACTCGTCGCGGATCCCGGCCTCGATGCGGGTGCGGCCGCGGATCACGTCCACGGCTCTCGGCGACAGGCTGATCGGCGCGCTGCCGGAGGGCCCGCTCAGGCACTTCTGCAGGCCCGCCGTCGCCGCGTCCAGACCCCAGGCGTCCATCTCAAAGGCGTTCCCACCCAGCGACGCCGTTGCGTCCGTGTAGAACAGCACGCCGTGCTTCTCGCACAGGACGCCCAGCTCGTCGAGCGGCTGGTTCATCGTCGTCGAGGTGTCACCCTGCACGATCGCCAGGAGGTGCGGCTTCACCCGGACGATCGCCTCCTCGACGGCCGACGGCGTGAACACCTGCCCCCACTCGACCTCGATGGTGTGCACCTCGGCCTGCGCGCGCAGGGCGATCTCGGCGAGCAGGTGCCCGAATCTGCCGAACACCGGGACCAGGACGCGCTGGCCGGGCCGCACGAGCGACACGATCGCCGCCTCGATCCCCGCGCGCGACGTGCCGTCGACGAGCATCGTGGCCTCGTTCGTCGTCGCGAAGACCTGCCGGTACAGCGCCTGCGTCTCGGTCATGTACCCCGTCATGGCCGGGTCGTACTGGCCGACCAGCGGCGTCGACATGGTGCGCAGCACGCGCGGGTCGGCGTTGACAGGCCCGGGACCCATGAGCAGCCGTGGGGGCGGGTTGACCGGGACGCTCATGCGAGTTCTCCAACCGTGAGGCGGCGCGCGTGGCGCACCAGGGACAGGTCGCTGCCGCGGGGTCCGACGAGGCAGACGCCGACGGGTGCGAGGCCGAGCGGGCTCTCGACGCGCAGGGCCGGGATGCTGAGTGCGGGTAGCCCGCCCATGCCGGCCAGCGCGGTCATGCGCAGGGTGGCGACGCGGACGTCGTCGAGCTGCTGCCGGTCAGCGTTGCGGGCGGGCGCGGGACCGGGGGTGGTGGGCAGGGCGAGGACGGCATCGCCGACGAGGCCGCGGACGCGGATGGAGAACACCGCGAGCCGTTCGCGACCGTCGGCCTCCTGCTCCGCCGTGACCGTCGAGGCGATCGCGAACCGCGCGCGGATGTCCGGGCCGGTCGCGTCGGGGTGGTCCGTGACCCACTGGCCGTGCGTGCGCCACGCCTCGGCCGCCTGCACGATCCGGAAGGCCTCGTACCAGTCCGCGAGCGGGCCGACGTCGACGAGCTCCACCGTCCGTCCGGCGCACCACGCCTCGAAGGCGGCGCGGGTGGCCGGTTCGGAGGCGTCGAGCGCCTCGCGCGGCACGCGCAGCAGGTCGGGGAGCGTCGGCTCGTCATGCTCGGCGGTGTCCGCGGGCTCGTCGACCGCCGACTCCAGGCACCAGGACGCGACCGCCTCGAGCGTCGCGCCGTCGCGCGTCAGCCAGCCGACCGTGTCGAAGGACTGCGCCAGCGAGACCATCCCCTGCCGCGGCACCAGGCCGTGCGTCGTGCGCAGCCCCCACAGGCCCTGGTAGCTGGCCGGGACGCGGATGGAGCCTGCGGTGTCGCTGGCCAGCCCGACGTCAGCCTGCCCAGTGGCCACGGCCGTGGCCGGCCCGCTCGACGAACCGCCCGGGAGCGCCCCGGGGACCGCACCGTTGACCGGGGTGCCGTAGTGCGCGTTGGTGCCCGCGATCGAGTAGGCCAGCTCGTCGGTGCGGGCGAGCCCGCGGACGGACGCCCCGCCGCGCAGGAGGTCGAGCACGACGGGCGCGTGCTGACGCTCCCGCGCCGCGTCGTGCAGCCAGGTCGGGTTGCCGGCGCCGATCCGGTACCCCTTGATGGCGAACAGGTCCTTGACCGCGACGCGCAGGCCGAGCAGCGGACCCTCGAACGCACCCTGGTAGAGCGGGTCGCCGACCGTGCGCCAGACCGACCTGTCGAAGCTCGCGGTCCGCCCGGTGACGTGGGCGGCGGTGATCCGCCAGCGGCCGTCGGCCAGCTGCCACACCTGCGTCTGCAGGCCGGTCCCTCCGCCGACGTAGCGCGACGTGGCGACGATCAGCCAGCAGTCGTCGGCGAGCCAGCGCGACTCGATGCGGTCCAGGGTGCGCGGCGCGACCCCGCCCCGGCCGCTGCGGAACGCGCGGATCGCGTCGTGCCCCACGAGCAGGCCGGCGTGGTCCCCGCGCAGGGTCGACGGGCCCGGCGCGAACGAGTCGTCCAGGACCGCCAGGTCGTCGGCGAGGATGGCGCGCTCATAGGCGTCGAAGGCCACCTGCAGGTCGGGCGGGAGACTCATCGCTGCACCCCGTCGAAGTCGGCCAGGCGGATCCGGGCGTGCACCCCGCACACCAGGTCGACCACCTGCGAGATGTCGAAGTCCGTCGCCGCGGACAGGTAGGCGTACGCCAGGTGCTCGTCCATGCCCCATCGTGCCCGCAGCAGCGCGATCGCGGCGCGCACGCAGCGGCGTACCGCCTCGTCGAGGTCCTCGTGCATCCCCGTCGGCACGAGGTACTCGGCGGTCTGCACGAGCGGGCCGTCGAGCTCCCCGAAGTCCTTCTTGGCGACGATGGCCGGCACCACGTCGAACCGGAGCGTGACCCGCAGCGACGCCTCCAGCGCCGTGAGCGCGACCTCCCCGTCGCCCTGCGCGAAGTGCGGGTCGCCCACGTACGCCAGCGCGCCGGGCACCTGGACGGGCAGGTAGAGCGTGGACCCGACCTGCAGCAGGTTGATGTCGATGTTGCCGCCGTGCGGGCCGGGCGGGACCGAGTGCGGCCGCTGCGAGCCCGCGACCGCGACCCCCATGATCCCGAGGAAGGGCGCGAGCGGAAACGCGATCGACCGCGCGCCGCCCTCGACCACGGGGAGTCGCCCGTAACCGTCGACGACCGGCGTGAACACGCTGACCTCGTCGTCACCCCGCGGCAGCTCGCCCGCCAGCGCACCGCGGCCGTGCCGGTTGGAGATCACGCCGTACGGCACGCGCGGCGTCGTCTCCAGGACCGTGATCGCGAGCAGGTCGCCGGGTTGCGCGCCCTCGACGAAGATCGGGCCGGTGACGATGTGCGGGCCGTCGGAAGGGTCGCGGTTCATCGTCGCGACGATCTCGATCGCGTCCGTCAGCACGTCCTGCGGGGCGACCCCGTGGCCGGTGAAGTACGCCAGCGGGTCGCTGCCCTGGTCGGCCAGCAGCCCCTCGTGGCTGACGGTGTCGATGGTCACGGTCGACCCGTCCGCGACGCGGAGCACGGGCTCGTCGGTCGCGCAGGGGAGACGTCCCCACAGGACGGTCCGGGGCGACGACGGCAGGTAGGTGCCCGAGGCCGCGCCGGGCTGCAACGTTGCACTCATCGGCCTCGCACCCCCACCATGACGCCGTGAAGACATGGGACGACGCGCGCCGCCACCTTGTGCTGATGCTGGCTCTGACGTTCACCACGGGCATCGTCGACGCCGTCGGCTACCTGGGTCTGGACCGCGTGTTCACGGCGAACATGACCGGCAACGTGGTCATCCTCGGCATGGCGCTGGTGGGGGGCGACGACCTGCCGATCCTGGGCCCGGCGATCGCGCTCGCGGCCTTCCTCGGCGGCGCGGCACTGGGCGGCCGGGTGCTGCGGTCGGCACCCGCGGGCTGGTCGCACCGCACGAGCATGACGTTCATGGCCACCGGCGTGCTGGCCGCGGGCCTGGGTGTCGCCGCGATCGTCGAGCCGCCCAAGAAGGGCGAGGTGTGGGCGCTCGTGGTCACCGGCCTGCTCGCCGTCGCGATGGGGCTTCAGGCGGCGACCGCGCGGCGGCTCGCCGTCAAGGACGTGACGACGGTGGTCGTGACCTCGACGCTCACCGGTCTGGCCGCAGACTCGCGGCTGGCCGGCGGCACGGGCGACGGCTGGGCGCGCCGATCGCTCGCCGTCGGCCTGATCCTGGTCGGCGCGGCCGTCGGCGCGTTGCTGCTCAAGGCGGGCGGTGGACGCGGCGTCGGCGTCGGGATGCTCGTGGCCGGCGCGCTGGCGCTGGCGACCGCGGGCTTGGGGCACCGGCACCGCGAGGCCTGACCCGCTACGCACGGACCGGCTCGGGCAGGATCGTCCGCCCGGTACCCGGCGTGCTCACGGCGCCGTCCGTCACGATCGGTGCACCGTGCAGCCAGACTGTCCGCGCGAGCCCGACCACCGACGCGCCGTCGTAGGGCGACACCGGGTTCTTGTGCTCGAGGGTGCGCACGTCCACCACGCGCTCGTCGTCGGGCGCGAACGCCACGAGGTGTGCGGGCGCGCCCACCTCGATGACCCCGGCGGCGATCCCCGCCACCCGTGCGGGACCGGTGGTGAACAGCGGCATGATCGCCTCGAGCGGGATCCCGCGCCGACGAGCCTGCGTCCACACCACCGTGAACCCCAGCTGCAGACCCGCGATCCCGCCCCAGGACAGGCCGAAGTCACCGCCGCCGACGCTCTTGACGTCGACGGTGGCCGGCGAGTGGTCGGACACGATGGCGTCGAACGTCCCGTCCAGCACCGCGTCCCAGAGCAGGTCCTGGTTGGCGCCGTCTCGGATGGGTGGGCAGCACTTGAACTCGGTGGCGCCGGCCGGGACGTCCTCGGACCGCAGCGTGAGGTAGTGCGGGCAGGTCTCGACGGTCAGCGGCAGACCCTCGGCGCGTGCCGCCCGCACCAGGTCGAGGGAGTCGGCCGCGGACACGTGCAGGATGTGGGCCCGCGCACCGGTCGTGCGCATGGCGTCGATGACGTGCGCGATCGCCTCCCGCTCGGAGACCGGCGGCCGGGACGCCAGGAAGTCGTCGTAGGACCGGCCGTGCGCCTCGTGCAGGTGCGCGGGGTCCTCGGCGTGCACGATCAGGACGCTGCCGATCGACGCGATCTCGGCGAGCGCCGGTTCCAGCAGCGTGGCCGGCAGGTACTCGAACTCGTCGACCCCCGACGGCGCCAGGAACGACTTGAACCCGCGCACGCCGGCGTCGTGCAGCGCCTTGAGCGATCCGAGGTTCGACGGCACCGCGCCGCCCCAGAACGCCACGTCGACCGTGAGCTTGCCCTCCGCCGCGGCCTCTTTCGCTGCCAGCGCCTCGACCGTCGTGGTCGGCGGGATCGAGTTCAGCGGCATGTCGACGATCGTCGTGACGCCGCCCGCGGCCGCCGCGCGGGTGGCCGACGCGAACCCCTCCCAGGCGGTGCGCCCGGGCTCGTTGACGTGCACGTGCGAGTCGACCAGGCCGGGCAGGAGCACCTCGTCGTCGGGCAGCGTCAGCACACCGTCGGCGGGCGGGTCGAAGGGCAGGACCGCGGTCACCACACCGCCGCTGACCTGCACCTGAGCCGGTCGCAGCACCCCGTCCAGCCACACACGCTGCGCGCGCACGACGAGATCAGGCATCGGTCCTCCCGCGGTTGTGTACCGGCTCGCGCCAGGCTACGGCCACAGTGCCTCACCACGTGTTTCGGTCGCATTTCCCGACCCTGTCCGCAGGTCCGGCGTGCGGCACGCCGCACCGGCTGTCCAACCAGTCTGCCGACGTCACCGTGGCGACCTGGGTGATCGTGCGCCCGACCGGCTGAAAGCGGTCCCGGTCCGGGGCCGGCGGCGCTACCGTGTGCGCGTCGCTGGCGTAGGGGGGATCGGATGGCCGACGAACTCATCCGTCGCGCGCACGAGGTGGCGGTGGTCCCGCGGTCGTCGCGGAGCACGCAGACCATCGGATTCACGGCGGGGGTGTTCCACTGGAGCGACCTGCCCGCCCGGACCCAGCAGGAGGCGCGGCACTCCACGCCGGTCGTCGCGGAGCAGGCGGTCGCCGACGGCGACGTGCAGCAGGTCGGGCCCGAGCTGCTGCAGGTGCTGCGCGCCTGGAGGGCGCACCGGGACCGGGTGTATGTCGCCACCGCCGAGCGGACCGTCGTGGTGGGCGAGCACTCGCTGAGCGGGGCAGGGCCGTGGCGTCACGTGGACCTGAGCGTCCACGAGAGCGACGGCACCCCGCAGCGCCGGATCGGGTGGGTGCCGGCCGGGGTGGCGGGTTCTCCGAAGGATCCGTCGCCGGCGGCGTCCGGGCTTGGCCGCGATCCTGCCGCGCCGGCCGCGGCGCCGGCGCACGCCGCGGCGGCACGCGCGTGGCCGTTCCTGCCGGCCGCCGTCCGCGACGGCGCACTCCGCACGGTTCCCGTCCCCGTCGACTGGCTCGGCCAGCTCGTCCAGGTCGCGGGATCCGACCGGATGCCCAGGAGCCAGAAGATCGTCGTGCTCCGTCGCGACGAACGGACGGCGCTCGTGATCCGCGCAACACGGGAGCTCGCGCCCGTGCCCGGCAGCACGGTTGACGAGCACGTCCGGGCGCTCGCGCGCGCCGACTGGCTCGTCGAGCAGGTGACCTACGGGCTGACGCCCCGCCCCGGACTTCCGAGCAGCAGGCTCGGCACGCTCCCGGACCTGTGACGGTGACGCACTACGAGGTTCTCGGCGTCGACCCCTACGCGTCGCGCCGGACGATCCAGGCGGCCTACCGCCGACGAGCCCGCGAGACCCATCCCGACACCGGCGGTTCGCCGGCCGAGTTCGCCGCGGTCTCCGCCGCCTGGTGGGTGCTCGGCTCGGCCAGTCGCCGCGCGGCCTACGACGCCGGGCTCGATCCCGACGCGGGCGACGCATGGGGCCAGGACGTCGGCTTCGACGCGCCCGCGCCCCCGCGACCGTCGTCGCGTCTGCCGGACGACGCGCCGTCGGACATGCCGGAACCCGTCGTCGACGTCCCCACGCAACGATCCGACGCGCCGCGGCCCCCGGTCGTTCCCCCCGGCCGCATCGATCCGTTCGCCTCGCCGTTCCGTGCGCTGCCCAGGCTCCAGGACGAGCTGGACGCGCTGCCCTCCCCGCGCCGGCAGCTGAGGTTCACCCGCCGGATCTGGGTCCTGGTGGCGGTGGGCGTCCTCGAGATCGGCTGGGTGGCGCGTTTCGACGGCCCCCACCTCGTGAGCCCCGGCGCTGACGCCGCCATGCTCGCGTTCGTCTTCTGGATCGGCTTCGCCCGCAAGGTGTTGCGTCTCTCCCACCCGGGCCGCCCGCCGTTGCTCCGATGGTTCGAGCACGCATTCCTGTGGAGTGGCATCACGATCTACCTGGTCGCCGCCGTGAGCTCCCTGCACCGCCTGAGTGGCCCGCACACGCTCGTCGTGCTCGGGGTCTGGGCGTTCGGACTCGTCCTGGCGTCCTCCGCCGAGTGGCGTCTCGCGCGCAACCGACGCAGGGAGCTGGCGGTCCGCACCGCGACGGAGCGGCACGCGCTCGCCACCCGGTGGAACGCGCTCCTGCGCACCCGCGAGCTCGCGGCGCAGACCCGGTTCTGGCAGGCGACCACGGCGTCGGAGCCGGTCTGGGCGCTGCGTTCCGACGAGGACGGCGCCCTCCTGGGGACCGCCCCCGAGGCCGCGCCGCAGGCCTGGGTCGACGTCCTGCGGTCCGTAGGGCTGGACATCGCCGATACGTCGTCGTCGTGGGCCGCCCGCAGCGTCCGAGTTCCAGACCGGGACAAAGACCCCGATTCCTGACGCGGTCGCCGACTGTGGGCCGCCCTGAGCGCCGCCGCTGTCACGCCTCTGGCGAACACGGGCAGTGACGGGCCTACCTCGCCGTTAGCATCGAACAACGCCGCTCGTAGAACCCCGGTGCGCCAGCCCGGGGATCGGTGGGCACGCAGCTCGTGAGGAGTGCACATGTTCGAGAGATTCACGGACCGAGCCCGTCGCGTGGTCGTCCTTGCCCAAGAAGAGGCACGGATGCTCAACCACAACTACATCGGCACGGAACACATCCTCCTGGGACTGATCCACGAGGGTGAGGGTGTCGCCGCCAAGGCGCTGGAGTCGCTCGGCATCTCGCTGGAGGCCGTGCGCGCGCAGGTGCAGGAGATCATCGGCGAGGGCCAGCAGGCTCCGTCGGGCCACATCCCGTTCACGCCGCGCGCCAAGAAGGTGCTCGAGCTGTCGCTGCGCGAGGCGCTGCAGCTGGGCCACAACTACATCGGCACCGAGCACATCCTGCTCGGCCTGATCCGCGAGGGCGAGGGCGTCGCCGCCCAGGTCCTCAACAAGCTCGGCGCCGACCTCAACCGTGTGCGCCAGCAGGTCATCCAGCTCGTCTCCGGTTACCAGGGCAAGGAGCCCGTCGCCGCCGGCGGTCCGCAGGAGGGTCAGCCCTCGGGCAGCGCCGTCCTCGACCAGTTCGGCCGCAACCTCACGCAGGCTGCGCGCGACGGCAAGCTCGACCCGGTCATCGGGCGCGAGAAGGAGATCGAGCGGGTCATGCAGGTGCTGTCCCGCCGCACCAAGAACAACCCGGTCCTCATCGGGGAGCCCGGCGTCGGCAAGACCGCCGTCGTCGAGGGTCTCGCGCAGGACATCGTGCGCGGCGACGTTCCCGAGACGCTCAAGGACAAGCAGCTCTACACGCTGGACCTCGGCGCGCTCGTCGCCGGCTCCCGCTACCGCGGTGACTTCGAGGAGCGCCTGAAGAAGGTCCTCAAGGAGATCCGCACCCGCGGCGACATCATCCTGTTCATCGACGAGATCCACACCCTCGTGGGTGCGGGTGCCGCCGAGGGCGCGATCGACGCCGCGAGCATCCTCAAGCCGATGCTGGCGCGCGGCGAGCTGCAGACCATCGGGGCCACGACCCTCGACGAGTACCGCAAGTACGTCGAGAAGGACCCGGCCCTGGAGCGTCGCTTCCAGCCGATCCAGGTGGCCGAGCCGAACCTGGCGCACGCGATCGAGATCCTCAAGGGTCTGCGTGACCGGTACGAGGCGCACCACCGCGTGTCCATCACGGACGCCGCGCTGGTCGCCGCCGCCACGCTGGCGGACCGGTACGTCAACGACCGCTACCTGCCGGACAAGGCGATCGACCTGGTCGACGAGGCCGGCGCCCGCCTGCGCATCCGCCGCATGACGGCTCCACCGGAGCTGCGCGAGCTCGACGAGCAGATCGCCGAGACGCGTCGCGACAAGGAGTCGGCCATCGACGAGCAGGACTTCGAGAAGGCAGCCCGTCTCCGCGACGCCGAGAAGCAGCTCGGTCTCAAGCGCGTGGAGAAGGAGAAGGCCTGGAAGTCCGGCGACCTCGACGCGGTCGCGGAGGTGGACGAGGATCTCATCGCCGAGGTGCTGGCGAACGCCACGGGCATCCCGGTGTTCAAGCTCACCGAGGAGGAGTCCAGCCGCCTGCTCCACATGGAGGAGAACCTGCACAAGCGGGTCGTCGGCCAGGACGCCGCCATCAAGGCGCTCGCGCAGGCCATCCGCCGTACGCGTGCGGGCCTCAAGGACCCGAAGCGTCCCGGCGGCTCGTTCATCTTCGCCGGCCCGACCGGTGTCGGTAAGACGGAGCTGGCCAAGGCGCTCGCGGAGTTCCTGTTCGGCGACGAGGACGCGCTCATCCAGCTCGACATGTCGGAGTTCTCGGAGAAGCACACGGTCTCGCGGCTGTTCGGCTCGCCTCCCGGCTACGTCGGGTACGACGAGGGTGGTCAGCTGACCGAGAAGGTGCGGCGCAAGCCGTTCTCCGTGGTCCTCTTCGACGAGGTCGAGAAGGCACACGCGGACATCTTCAACTCGCTCCTGCAGATCCTCGAGGACGGTCGCCTGACCGACTCGCAGGGCCGCGTGGTCGACTTCAAGAACACCGTCATCATCATGACCACCAACCTCGGCACCCGGGACATCGCCAAGGGCCTCCTCACCGGCTTCCAGGCCGGCGGCGACCTGTCGACGTCGTACGAGCGCATGAAGTCGAAGGTCAATGACGAGCTCAAGCAGCACTTCCGGCCTGAGTTCCTCAACCGCGTCGACGACGTGGTCGTGTTCCCGCAGCTGTCGCAGCCGGAGATCTTCGCGATCGTCGACCTGATGATCGCCAAGCTGGCCAAGCGCCTGCGGGACAAGGACATGGACATCGAGATCACGCCTGCCGCCAAGCAGCTGCTCTCGGAGAAGGGCTACGACCCGGTTCTCGGTGCGCGTCCGCTGCGCCGCGCGATCCAGCGGGAGATCGAGGACGCCCTGTCCGAGAAGATCCTGTTCGGTGAGCTCAAGGCCGGTCAGCTGGTGATCGTGGACGCGGAGGGCGAGGGTCTGCTGGGGGAGTTCATCTTCCGCGGCGTCCCTCGCGGTGCGATCGTCGACGAGCCGGTCAAGGTCGGCGCCTCGGTGGGTACGGCCGGTTCGGGCACCGACCTGCCCGCGGCCCCGCCCATCTCGGCCATCGGCGACGGGGGCACGGGCACGCTGCCCGCCCTCTGACGCTCAGCTCGGTGGCGCCCCGTTCCCCTCGAGGGAGCGGGGCGTCGTCGTGCCTTGCCTCCGACTCCCGTCGAGAAGGCAGTCATCGACGTCACGGTCCGGTTCGGCGTTCATCACTGCCTTCTCGACCGCTCGACGGCTCCGCTCGGGTCGCGCGTCGCTCGGCGTGGCAGGGTGGCGGTATGCCTGGACGCCGACGTCTTCCGCGAAGCAGCCCCGAGGAGCAGGGGGTGGATCCGGCGGCGTTGGCCGACGTGGTCAGGACCCTCACCGCGCTGCCCGAGCTCCACTCGATCATGGTGCTGCGGCACGGGCACGTGATCGCGGAGGGCTGGGCGGCGCCGTTCGCCTCTGACCGGTTGCACGAGCTCTTCTCGCTCAGCAAGAGCGTGACGGCGACGGCCGTGGGGTTCGCGGTCGCCGACGGGCTCTTCGACGTCGACGACCTGGTCCTGGACCTCCTGGGGGACCGGGCTCCGGAGAATCCCGGTGACCACCTGCGCAGGATGCGCGTGCGCCACCTGCTGACCATGACGACGGGCCACGACACGGACCCGTCGCTCGCGGTCTTCCCGACGGGCGGGGACTGGGTCGGCGAGTTCCTGCGCCAGCCGGTCGAGCACGAACCCGGCACGCACTTCGTCTACAACAGCGCGGCGACGTACGTGCTCTCGGCGCTGGTGCAGCAGGTCACGGGCCAGCGGCTGCTCGAGTACCTGCGGACGCGCCTGTTCGAGCCCCTCGGCATCGAGGACGCCACCTGGGAGCAGTCGCCGACGGGGGTCGACACGGGCGGGTTCGGCCTGTCCGCGACGACGGAGGACATCGCGGCGATCGGTCTGCTGTACCTGCAGGACGGCGTCTGGGAGGGTCGGCAGCTGCTCCCCGACGGTTGGGCTGCGGAGGCGACCCGTCTGCACGTGCCCAACGGCGACGACCCCGAGAACGACTGGGCGCAGGGCTACGGCTACCAGTTCTGGCGGTGCCGGCCGGCCAACAGCTGGCGCGGCGACGGGGCGTTCGGGCAGTACATCGTCGGCCTGCCGGAGCAGGACGTCGTGGTCGCCATGACGTCGGGTCGCCAGGAGATGCACGAGTACCTGCAGGTCCTCTGGGACCGGCTGTTGCCCGGGCTCGCCGACGAGCCGTCGCCTCCCACGGCGCACGGTGACCTCGACGCCGCGATCGCCGCGATGCGCCTCGACCCGCCGACGGGCGAGCCGACCTCACCGACCGGGTCGCGGCTGAGCGGCCGGACGATCACCTTCCCCCCGAACCCGGGCGGGCTGCGCAGCGCGGTGCTCGAGGTGGGCGCCGACCACGACCGGCTGACCGTCGAGGTGGGCGACCAGCGGATCGAGGGCGTCGTCGGTCGGGTCGATCCAGTGGCCGGGACCGCGACCGCGGGACGCGGTTCGCCGACGCTCTTGCGCGGGTCGTTCCGCCGGCGCGAGCCGGAGGACGTCCTGGTCAGCGGCGCGTGGCCGACACCGGACACGTACGTGCTCACGTTCCGGTTCGTCGAGTCCCCGTTCTGTCTGACCGCGACCGCTACGGTCGACGGCGACGCGGTCACGGTGACGCTGAGCTGGAACGCGTCGTTCGGACCGCCGACTCTGCCGCCGATCGCGGGCGTCGCGGCCTGAGCCCGGGGTGCGGTCAGGCGAGCTCGAGGACCGTCCACCAGCCGTCGGGGTCGCGACCGGGGATGGTGGTGACCTCCTGCTGGCCGGCGGTGAGCACCGGGTCCGAGCCCTTGTGCGAGTGCAGGAACGTGCCAGACGGGACGTGCACGAGCCGGACGCGCGAACCGGCGAGCCACGGACCGGGCTGTTCGAGCTCGACGCGCCAGGTGTCCCGGGAGTCGTCGTCGATCGCGCTGACCTCCTGCTGGCGTGAGATGGGCGACGGTACGCCGGTCTGGCTGTGCAACCAGCGGCCGGTGCGCACGTGCCGGAGCCGGACGACGGACCCGTGCGCGAGCGCCGAGCCAGCGGCGGTCCCCGCCAGCAGCCAGCGGTTGTTGTCGTCGGAACCCCCGAAGCCCGTCACCTGCTGGAGCCGGTCGGAGCCGGGGTGCGTGTAGGGC
Source organism: Cellulomonas sp. McL0617 (assembly GCF_049994875.1). GTDB lineage: Bacteria > Actinomycetota > Actinomycetes > Actinomycetales > Cellulomonadaceae > Cellulomonas. The sequence continues at coordinate 3,614,613 of NZ_CP188256.1, read as the reverse complement.
AGGTCGTGCGAGTGCAGGGTCAGGCCGGTCCACACGTGCGAGAGCGTGAGCGTGTCGCCGGCGGACACGGCGGCGTGGGGGTCGGCGGGGTCGTGGGCGAGGAGGCGCGGGGACTTCGGCGTGTAGTCCTGCACGAAGAAGCCGCGCCAGGTGCGTCCGTTCGAAGCGGTCCAGTCGTGCTGGTCGACGAGCGACGTCAGCGTCACCGGCCGGCCGGGGGTGTTGTTGTCGTAGATGGTGACGACGACGGTCCCGTCCTCCGACCGCTCGTACCCGTACGCCACGACCTGGTGGTTGTCGCCGATCGCGCCCAGGCTCCGGGCGACGACGAGCCCGAGCACCACGGGACGACCGTGGTCGATCGAGGCCATCACGCGGGGCAGCTCCTCCTCCTTGGTCCACCGAGTCACGCCCTTGAACACCCAGGTGGGGTCGTCGGAGTGCAGGGACCACGTGACGAACTTGGCGGCGGACCCGGTCAGGAACGAGTCGTAGAGGCGGGACGTGAAGTACTGCGCGAGCCAGTTGCTGTCGGGCGGCACGCGGCTGGGCGCATAGAGGTCGGACCGCCACCGGGGGACCGGCTGGCCCGGCAGGAAGTAGTCGAGCGCCGCGTAGGCCATGCCGCCGCAGCGGCCCGCCGTTGTGATCTGCGCGCCCGTGGGCAGCGTCAGGGCGACGTTGACGAACGCGTTGGGGAAGGCGAACCCGTGCGTGGCCGGGTCGAACGCCACAGTGCGCTGCGCCAGGAGCATGGAAGGCCTCTCGTCCGAGTTGAGCGTCTCAGACAGGAGTGCAGTACGCGCGTCCAGATACCTAGCGGCTCAGCAGCGCGATCGGCTCGGTCGCGCACGCGATCTGGACGCCTCGCCCGCCCCACGGGCTCGGCGGGTGGCCGGGGCGTCAGGCCGCGCGGGTGGGCGACAGCGTGGCCACGAACGTGTGGACCTTGGCCATCGCCTCCTGGGCGGCCGGGGTCTGCAGGTCGAACTGGTACTCGTGGCCGGCCCCGGGTGCCACGAAGGTCTCGTGCCGCACGCCCGCCGTCTCGAGAGCGTCGGCCATGACGTACTGGTGGGCCATCATCGGGTCGTCGGCGCCGCAGGACAGGAAGGTCGGCGGGAAGTCGGCAGTGACGTGCCCGGCCACGGACAGGCCTGCGAACCGAGGGTCGTCGAGGTAGTGCGAGGTGCCGGTGAACGCCCAGAGGATCGAGTCGACGAACCACCGCGTACGGCCGCGCAGCGCGCGGATCAGGGACAGGTCGAAGGCACCGCAGAACAGGACGGTGCCGACGAGCTGTGCGGGTTCGACCGTGGGCGACATCTGCATCTCGTCGGCGTACCCGGGATTGGTGACCATGCCCGCCACCTGCGCGGCGATCTGTGCACCGGCCGAGTCACCCGCCAGGATCAGCCGGGACGGGTCGAGGCCGAGCTCGTCGGCGTGCGCCGTCAGGTAGCCGAGGGCGTCCAGCAGCTGCCGTACTGGCGTCGGGTAGCGGGCCTCCGGGGCGATCGAGTAGCCGACACCCACCACCGTGCAGCCACCGGCCGCGAGGACGCGCAGGAAGTTGGCGATGTGGTCCTTGTGGCCGGACAGCCACGCGCCGCCGTGCACCCAGACGATCGTCGGCCCGACGGCCCGGTCCCCCGCGGGGCGGTGCACGTCGAGCAAGGCGTCACGGTCGCCCGGGCGGTAGGAGACGTCGCGGACGGTGGTCACGTCGTCCGGCACGTAGCCGGCAGCGACGAGCGAGCGACGTTGGCCGTTCCGGTCGAAGCGCCGCCGGTAGTAGAGCGCCGTCGGGCGGGGGCTGGCCCGCAGGAGCACGGCGACGACCGCCACGACGGCGAGTGCGGCCGCTCCAGCACGCTTCATGGGGTGATCGTCGCACCCGCGGGACCGTCGTGGTCCAAACTGGCACGGTGACGGACGAGGCCACCCACCATCCACCCCTCCATCGCGCGGTGCGGAGGATCGTGCGCGAACGGCAGATCGACGAGTTCCTCTACGGCGCGCTCGTGTCCGGGTCGATCCTCGCGGTCTCGAGCGCGCACGCCGAGGACAGTCGGTCGGTCCTGTTCGCGACCGGGCTGGTGAACATCACGTACTGGCTCGCGCACGTCTACGTGGACGCGGTCGGGGGTCGGTTCCACGACCACGAGCACTCCACCGGCTGGCGTCTGGCGCACGCGCTGCGCAACAACACGGGCGTCCTCGTGGGCAGTGTCCCGCCGATGGTCGTGTTCGCGCTCGCGCGCCTGTTCGGGCTGGACCTGGCGGCGGCGGCGTGGACGGCGTTGTGGTTCACGTTCGTCATGCTCGGCTCGGTCGGGGCGTACGCCGCCTACCGGGCCGGCGCGCGGCGCTGGCCCCTGATCGGCGAGGCGGCGATCGCCTTCGGCTTCGGGATCGTCGTGATCCTGCTGAAGATCGTGCTGCACTGACCGGTCACTTGGCCTGGTCGTAGCTCTCGACGACCGCGACGTTGAGCGCGAAGTCCACCGGGGTGTTGCCGAACAGCAGGTGCCCGGCCTCGAGCGCGGCGTCCCGGATCGCGTCCGCGGCGGCGTCGGCCTCGCCGGCCGGGGCGTGCACCATGACCTCGTCGTGCAGGAAGAACACCAGGTGTGCCTCGTGGTCCCGCAACCTGCGCCGCAGCGACGCCATCCAGCACAGGGCCCACTCGGCGGCGGTGCCCTGGACCACGAAGTTGCGCGTGAACCGTCCCCAGTCGCGACCGCGGCGGCGCGCGGCGCGCACGTCGTCGGCCCCGGCGCCCTCGGCCGACGCCGCGGCGAGCGCGTCCTGCCACGCGGCGTCCGGTGCGGGGGAGGTGCGGCCCAGCCATGTCGAGACGACGTCACCGCGTTCGCCCGCGCGCGCGGCGGCCTCGACCAGTGCGACCGCGCGGGGGAACCCCTGCGTGAGGCGGGGCATGAGCACGGCGCTCGGACCGGTGGTCGCGCCGTAGATCGCGCCCAGCATCGCCACCTTGGCCTGCGCGCGGGTCTCGACGATCCCCGCGTCGACCACGCCCTGGTAGAGGTCTGCCGACCGGCCCGCTGCGGCCATCGCCGAGTCCCCGGACATCGCGGCCAGCACGCGCGGCTCGAGCTGCGCGGCGTCGGCGACGACCAGCTTCCAGCCCTCGTCGGCACGCACCGCACCCCGGATGCTGGCCGGCAGCTGCAGCGCGCCACCCCCGCTGGTGGCCCACCGCCCGGTCACCACGCCGCCGGGCACGTAGTCGGGTCGGAACCGGCCCTCGTGGATCCACGTGTCCATCCACGTCCAGCCGTTGGCGCTGAGCAGCCGCGCGAGCTTCTTGTACGCGAGCAGGGGCTCGGTGGCGGGCAGGTCGATCTCCTTGATCTCCCACCGGCTGGTCGACTCCACGTCGTATCCCGCGGCGCGCAGCCCGCGCAGCAGGTCCTGCTGGGAGTCGAGGTTGAGGTTCGGCTGCGCGAGTGCCGCACGGACGTCGTCGGCCAGCGCCTCGAGTTTGGCCGGCCGGCCGTGCGCGGGCCGGGGTCCGAGCAGCTCGGTCAGGATCCGGTCGTGGGCCTCGACGGACCACGGCACGCCGACGTGGTTCATCTCCGCGGCGACGAGCGCCCCGGTGGACTCCGCGGCGAGCAGGAGCCGCAGCCGTCCGGGCTCGTCGGACGTCCTGACCGCGGCCAGCTGGCGTCGCAGCTCGTCGGCGGAGTCGAGCGCCTCCGGGCGTTCCTCGTCGAACAGGCTGACCTCGACCGGCCGGGGTGCGCCGGGTCGCGGTCCGTCCCACGCGCTCCGGCCGGACCGCGCGAGCTCGGAGTCCCGCGCGTACACGCTCCGGCGCAGGATCGCGTGGCACAGCCGCAGGTCGTGGCACCGCTCGACGCGGACGCCGGAGTCCAGCAGCGGCGGGTAGCGCCGGGAGGTGTCGTCCCAGACCCAGCGCGGCTTGTCGGCCTCGCGAGCCCGGACGGTCCGGGCGAGGTCCGCGACGGGCACGGTGCTGCTGGCGACGACGACGCCCTCGTCCGTCAGCTCCTGGAGGACGACGACGTCGGGGCGGTCGTCGTCGTCGAGCAGGAGCAGCAGGGTCACGGCGCCATTGTCGCCGCCGACGCCCACACGCTCAGGACGGCACCCTCAGGCGGCCGCGCCGACGACGTGGCGGACCGTCGAGCCGTCGGTGGCGAGGGCGAGCATCAGGTGCGCGACGTCGGCCCGCCCGATGGACCAGCCGCCGACGATGTTCTTGTCGAGGGCCGTGCGGTAGCGGGCGGTGAGCGGCGTGTTGCTCAGCTTCGGCGGGCGCGCGATGGTCCAGTCGAGACCGCTGGCGCGCACGACGTCCTCCATCCGTGCGAGGTCGGCGTACTGGGCCTTGAACATCGTCCTGGCGAACCCGCTGAACAGGTGCCGCATGAAGAACCCGTCGCCGTCGTCGTACTTCGGCGGGTTCGGGTTGTCGGGCGACGGCACGGTCCCGATGGGGGCGGCGCTGACGACGACGAGCCGGCCGGTGCCCGCGGCACGCATCGCGTCGATGATCGCCTGCGTGCCGCGAGCGGCGATGCCCTCGTCGGACTTCGTGCGTGCACCGAGCGCAGACAGGACCGCGTCCGCGCCGGCGACCGCGGTGATCAGGCTGTTCTGGTCCGGCGCGTCGAGGTCAGCCGTGAGGACCCGCGCGGTCGTGCTGGGGAGTCGGCTCGGGTCGCGCACGACCGCGGTGACGTCGTGTCCCGCCGCGACGGCCTGCTCGAGGATCTGGCGACCGATGCCGCCGGTCGCGGCGAAGATGGTGAGCTTCATGGGCCCTGCTCCTGTTCCGGTGTACGGTCTCCTCAGGAAACGAGAAGATACGAGGACCGTAACATATGAGTGGCGAAGAATCTGCCGATGCGCGACGGCGCAAGCGTCGGCTGTCCGTGACCGTGCGCGAGAACATGCGGGAGCTGAGCATCCAGCTCGCGCTGCTCAACCATCAGGTGGGTCAGCGCCTCGACATGCGCGACGTCGACCTCGACTGCCTCGACATCATCAGCCGCCACGGACCGCTCGGCGCCTCGGCACTGGCCCGCACGGCCGGCCTGCACCCAGCCACCGTGACTGGCATCCTCGACCGCCTGGAGAAGGCGGGCTGGATCGTGCGGGAGCGCGACCCGCAGGACCGCCGCGCCGTCGTCGTGCGGGCATCGCGCGAGCGCGGCGCCCAGATCTACGAGCTGTACAGCGGCATGAACAGCTCGATGGAGGACCTGCTCAACGGGTACGACGAGTCCCAGCTGGAGGTACTGGCCGACTTCCTGACCCGCGCCCGCGAGGCGGGTGTCACCGCGACGGACGATCTGGCGCGCGGCTGACGCTCGACGGGCTCAGGCAGGGACGAGCGGGGCGGCGCTCTGCTCGTCGGTGGGCGGTCCCCACTGGTACTGCGCGATCGCGATGCCGACGCCGATGGCCGACAGGACGAGGGCGAGAATCGCGGCGGCGGCGACGATCCGTCGCGACAGCGGGTGTCGGTAGGGCAGCTCGTCAGGCTCCGGATCGGGCCAGTCCACCGGTGCTCAGCGACCCGAGCGCATCGCGCGCGTCACCTTGACCGGCGAACCGTCGCGCGAGAAACCCGCCGCCAGGGCCGAGTACTCGGGCGTGCCCAGGGCGTACACGGCGAGGCGTCCGTCGGCGTCCGCGTGGATGCCCCAGCCGTACTTCTTGCCCAGGTCGGAGGAGCGCAGGCACGCGTGCGGTCCCTGGAAGAACGTCGGCCACACCTCGGGGCGCGTCTCGGGCGGGACGTCGTTGCGGTCGGCCCAGACCGTGAAGATCACGTCGGAGCTGCGGTAGGTGTACGGCGGCGCGGCCGTCAGCATGTCGAAGATCGCCGAGGCGACGGTCGGGGTCTCACCGTGGGGACGGGGCGCGACACCGGCCACCGCGGCCGTGTCGGGGGCGACGCAGATGAAGGTCGAGACGTAGTCCACCAGCTCCATGGATGAACCCTAACCAACCCGTGTGACAGCGGACCGACGCATCGGGAACACCCACGGTCCGTCGGAGGGGCGCCCGAGGGCCACCGGATCACGGACCGAGTCATAGCCGAGAGCCTCGTAGTAGGCGACGTTGTCGGGCTTCGTGGTCTCCAGATAGGAGGGCTCCGACCCCCCGTCGACGAGGCGGAAGGCCTCCGCCATGAGCCGCTTCCCGCGGCCGGCGCGCTGCAGGGACGGGTGCACGCCGAGGGCTTCGACGTACCAGCAGTCCGTCTGGACGCCCGACGCGGTCACGTCCCCGAAGCGGATCAGGCCCAGCGAGTGCTCGCGCGTGTGCAGCGCGATGCGCGCGATGCGAAGGCCCTGAGCCCACCAACGGCGCGGCGTCATGGGGTACGTGCCCGGGGGATAGATGGCGATTGCGCCGGTCACAGCCCCGTTGAGGCGCGTGGCGAACGCGTGGCCGTGCACGAGGGCGTCCGCCAAGGTCATCCGGTACAGCGCCCGCAGCTCCTGCGCTCGACGGGCACGGACCGGGAAGAGGTAGGCGTATCCGGGGTCGTCGGCCAGTGCCGCGGCCAGGACGCGGGCGGCCGAGTCGATGTCCGCCGGTCGCAGGGGCACGGTCTCGTCGGGCAGCGGGGGCAGGGGGCTTCCACCCAGGGTTGCCGACATGTTCGGCAGTCTCTCTGTGACAACCGTCCAGAGGCAACGGTTACAGCGCTTTTGACCAGCGGAATCACCCCGCAGAAAGTGCGTCGCGGAGCTTGATCCGGCCTCCGCTGCGCAGCACCGCGTTGGAGTAGATGCGCCCGGCGAGCCAGACGAGCGCCGGGATGACCGCGAGCGACAGGCCGAGCGACACGGCGACCTCCCACGGAGCGACCTCGCCCAGGGCGATCCGGACCGGCATGATCAGCGGCGCGCAGAACGGGACGAAGGAGAGCGCGACGACCAGCGGGTTGGTCGGGTCCCAGGGCGCGATGCTGATGCCGATGATGTACGGGACCATCATCAGCGTCATCACCGGCGCGGTCACCGAGGCGACGTCCTCCTGCCGCGACACCAGCGCCGCCAGCGCCCCGAGGGCGAGCGCGTACGTGGTGAACCCGATGATGAACCAGATCACCGCCCAGAGGGCCGTCGTGCCGAGGTCGAGGTTCGAGCCGTCGACCAGGCCGAGCGCGGCCGCCGTCCCCGCCCCTGCGGCGACGACCACGACCACCTGCAAGAGCCCGATGAAGCCGATGCCCAGCACCTTCCCGGCCATGAGCTGCCACGGACGAACGGTGGCCAGCAGCAGCTCGACGACGCGGCTCGACTTCTCCTCGACCACACCCTGCGCCACCAGCTGGCCGGCGGAGATGAGCGTGACGAACAGCAGGATCCCGGCGACGAAGCCCGCGACGATCTGCGCCGAGTCGCGCTCGGGCGGCGGCTCCAGGGCCGTGACCGTCGGTGCCGCCGCGGCGATCTGCTGCGCCACCTGAGCTGGGTCACCACCGAGGTCCGTGACCGCCGACGAGAGCGCCAGCTGCTGCGCGACCGACGCGAACACGGGCGCGAGCGATGCTGGCGGGGCCTCCTTGACGACGACGGTCAAGGGGTCTGTCGAGGTGATCAGCGCGTCGATCGTGCCGTCGCGGAGCATCGCCTCGCCCGCGGCCTGGTCCGAGACCGCCGTCGTCGTGACGGACACGTCCGCCACCTTGGCGGTCGAGCCGACGAACTCGCTCGCCGCCGCGGCCGAGGACGTGACGCCGACGGTGCGGGTCTGGTCGCCGTTCGAGCTGACGATGTTGAGGACCACGCCCCCGAGCACAACCCCGGCGACCAGCGCGAAGGTGGTCCAGATGAAGGCCTTGGAGCGCAGGCGTGTCGTGATCTCGCGGCCCGCGATCATGCGGACGGCTGCGCCGGAGCTCACAGGGTGGAACGTCGCGGTCATGCGGTCACCTCCTGCAGGAGGGGCGCGGTCGCGGTCGGTGCGCTCACGACGTGCCGGTACAGCTCGGTGAGCGACGGCCGTTGCCGCGCGAACTCGCGCACGGGCCCTGCGGCCAGGGCCGCGCTCAGCAGGTCCTGGTCGATGGAGGCCAGTGACGGGTCCGTCACCTCGACGACGGTCCGGGACCCGTCCGACGACACCGCGGACGCGGCCGGCACCGACGGGAGCCACGCCCCGGACGGCGGTCCGTCGACCACCCATCGGCGCGTCTCGGTGCGTCGAAGCTCCTCGATGTCCCCGAACGCCACCAGCGACCCGCTCTTGATGATGCCGACGCGGTCGCAGAGCGACTCGACCAGGTCGAGCTGGTGCGACGAGAACAGCACGGGCACGCCGGCGGCGGCCTGCTCGCGCAGCACCCCGGTCATCACGTCGACCGCCACCGGGTCGAGCCCGGAGAACGGCTCGTCGAGCACGAGGATCTCGGGCGAGTGCACCAGCGCGGCCGCGAGCTGCACGCGCTGCTGGTTGCCGAGCGACAGCTTGAGCACCTCGTCGCCGCGCCGATCGGCGATCCCCAGCACCTCGGTCCAGTGCTCCATCGCGGAGGTGGCCGACGTGCCGTCGAGCCCGTGCAGCCGCGCCAGGTAGGTCAGCTGCTCGCCCACGCGCATCCGCGGGTAGAGCCCTCGCTCCTCGGGCATGTACCCGATGCGGCGTCGGACGTCGAGGTCGATGGGCCGGTCGTCCCAGCGCACCTCGCCCGAGTCCGCCTCGAGGACACCGAGCGTGATCCGCATGGCGGTGGACTTGCCTGCGCCGTTCGACCCGACGAAGCCGACGATCTCGCCCGCGCGCACCTCGAGCGAGAGGTCGCGCAGGGCCTGGACGGTGCCGTAGCTCTTGTTCAGGGCCGTCATCGTGAGAGCACTCATGGATTCCATCGAATCAGACACGTCGGGCATGCGCCTCGGCCGACAGGAGGAGAGGGCAGGATGCGCCTATGCGTGGACGTGCCCTGCCGATGCTCGTGGTCGTCGTCGCCACCCTCGCGGGATGTACGGGTTCTCCGGACCCGACGACGTCGACGTCCGCCGCCGCCGCGGACCCCCTCGCGGGTTGGACCCTCGAGGAGAAGGTCGGCCAGCTCGTCATGATCGGCGTGAACCTCGCAGACCCGCAGCCGGCCAGCATCAGCTCGGTCACCGACGAGCACGTCGGCAACGTGTTCCTGCAGAACCGGTCGTCCGCGGGCACGCAGTCCGTGCGGAACCTCGTCGACCAGCTCACCGACCAGCCGACCGCGCACGGCACCAAGCTCTTCGTCGGCGTCGACCAGGAGGGCGGGAAGGTGCAGACGCTCACGGGCCCGGGCTTCAGCACCATGCCGAGCGCCCTGGACCAGGGGGCGATGGCGTCCGCGGACCTGACCGCCGCGGCGACCACCTGGGGCGGCGAGCTCGCTGCCGCGGGCGTCAACCTCAACCTCGCTCCGGTGATCGACATCCCGACCGAGGCCGGCGCGGCTGCCAACGCGCCCATCGGCCACTACGACCGGGCGTTCGGGTACACGCTCGACGCGGTCGCCCCGCACGCCGACGCGTTCGCCGCCGGGATGTCCGCGTCGGGCATCGAGACCGCCGTGAAGCACTTCCCCGGACTCGGTGAGGTCACCGCCAACACCGACACCACCGCCGACGTCACCGACACGACCACAGGCCCCGGCTCCGCACAGATCGACTCTTTCACGCACGCGATCCAGCGCGGCACGCGGATGATGATGGTCTCGACGGCGATCTACACGCAGATCGACCCGTCCGCGCCGGCGGCGTTCTCGCCGATCGTCGTCGACCAGCTCCTGCGCAAGACGCTCGGGTACGACGGTGTCGTGATCACCGACGACGTCTCCGCTGCCACACAGGTGGCCGCGTGGACCCCGGGAGACCGGGCCGTCGACGCGATCGGCGCGGGCTGCGACATCGTGCTCGCCTCGAAGGACCCCACCGTCGTGCCCCAGATGATCCAGGCCTTGACGACGAAGGCGGCGTCGGACCCCGCGTTCGCGGCCCTCGTCGACGCCGCCGTGCTCCGCGTGATCGCCGCGAAGTCGTGAGCCTCCCGCCGATCAGCCGGTGCGGATGAAATTCGTGACACAACAACGTACTGACCGGTACGAATCTCACCGATCGGCAGACGGGGAAGCCGCTTTCCCCCTACCCTCCGATCATGACTGTGACCCTCAGCGACGTGGCGCGTGAGGCCGGGGTCTCGCTCGCCACGGCGTCGCGAGCGATCAACGGCTCCGCGAGCCGGACCGTCGGCTCCGAGCTGCGCGATCGCGTGCTCGCCGCGGCCCTGCGCCTGCGGTACACGCCGGACGCCAACGCCCAGGCCATGGCGCGCGGTCGGACGACGTCGCTCGGGCTGCTCGTCCACGACATCGCCGACCCGTACTTCTCGACGATCGCCGCGGGCGTCGCGCAGGCGGCCGACGCCGCCGGGCTGCAGATGACCCTGGCGAGCAGCCAGCACGACCCGGCGCGCGAGGTCGACCTGGTCCACCTGCTGCGCCGCCAGCGGGCGCGGGCGATCATCGTCTCCGGAGGTCGCACGGACGACGTCGCGATCAACGACCAGCTGCGGCTCGCGCTGGCCGACTACCGGGCCACCGGAGGCGCGGCGGCCCTCATCGGCCAGCCGATCCTCGGGGTCAACACGGTGGTGGTGAACCACGCGCAGGGCGCCACCCAGCTGGCCCGCGCCATGCACGATCGCGGCTACCGGCGGTTCGCCATCCTCGGCGGACCGGAGGGCCACCTGTCGGCGCGCGAACGTCGCGAAGCCTTCGCCTTCGCCCTGCGCGAGCGCGGTGCGGACCTGCCCGATGACGCCACGGTCTTCGGCGAGTTCACCCACGCCGGCGGCGAGGAGGGCATGCGCACGCTGATGGCGCGAGGCCCGCTTCCCGAGCTGGTGTTCGCGGTCGCCGACGTGATCGCGCTGGGCGCCATGGCCGCCATGCGCGACGCCGGTATCCGCGTGCCGCAGGACGTCGCCGTCGCGGGGTTCAGCGACATCCCGACCCTTCGCGACGTGACCCCGGCCCTGACGACCGTCCGCATCCCGCTGCGCGAGCTCGGCGTCATGGCCACCGAGCTCGCCCTGGCCGAGCCCGCCGAGGAGCCCGAGATCCGTCGCGTGCTCACCGAGGTGGTCATCCGGGACACCACCCCGCACCTGCGCTGACCGGTCGTTCACGGTCTCGTGCGAGACCCGGTCAGCAGCCGGGTTGGTGCGGGTCCTCGTTGCAGTCCTTCGCGACGAGGTGCGAGCGACGCTCCTCGATCTGCACCGGGGCTGCGGCGCTGGTCGTCTGGGCCGTCCCGGCGACGTCGTGCCACTGGTCGTCGCCGTCGACCCGGTACCGCCCCGACCAGGTCGTGGTCAGCGTGATCGCCGCGGAGCCGACCTCGGTGTACGCGTGTGTCACGTGCTGGTGCGGGTACGCGTGACCGGGGCTCGTGGTGGTCAGCGTGCTGCTGCGGTCCCCGAAGTCCCACGTGAACGCCGTCGGGGTCGCGACGACATCGACGCCGTACCCGAGCAGCGTCGTGCGGAACGTCTGCGGCGCGGGGTCGGTCAGCACGATCGTGTCCAGGTTGACCAGCACCCACCCCCGGTCCGGCTGCACCTCGATGCTCGAGGGAGCGATCGGCAGCACCCGGAAGTCGACCGCGCCCAGCACCGGCACCAGGTCCCGAGGGCACCCACCCGGCGCCGCGAACGCGTACGGCCCGAACACGTCGGCGACGGTCGCGCGGGTGTGCCGCCACAACGGCATCACCGGTTGGTCGGCACCGCAGTCGTTCAACGGGACCGTGCCGTTGGCGCACGGCCCGTTCAGCTCGGTGTCGGTCAGCGTCGCCGCCTGCGCCTGCGCCCCGACCGGCAGCGGAGGCTGGCACCCCAAACCACGCCGCAGCTCCACCAACCGCTCCTCAGGGCGGGTGCGTGCCTCCTGTGCGAGGAGCGCGTGCTGCCCCTCAGATGCCGAGAGGCTGACGACGTCATCGTGGGCGTAGCTATCGATTCCGTCGGCGAGCGCTGGCCCGGCCTGAGTTGCAAGGAGGACGAGCGTGAGGGCGAGCAGCGGAAGTGGATGGAGCCTCATTGCCCGACCGGGTGTGTCTGGACGCCACGAATCGAGTACGCGCGTCCGTCCCAGACGACTGCGACGGACACCTGAGCCGCAGTCGGGGGGAAGCTTTCGACTACTGCCCCGGACCCGTCAATTGTCTGCGATGCGGCCTGCATCAAGGACGCGTCGACCTGGTAGTAAGCGCTCGGCGTCACCTCCGTCGCCCCCAAGTCTGCGATGGCGATCGCACCACCTTCATCGTGCGTCCCGTCGGCCGTCTGGGCTTGCACGTCCTTCGTGACACTTGCGCAAAAGAGGCAGTCGACATGACTGAGCGCGGTCCAGTCCGACAGGTCGCCGGTTGCGTTGACGTATGGCAGCAGTTGGAGAAAGTACTTCGCGACCGACGTTGCGCCCGCTGCGCTCGGCGGGGCTTCCATCGCCTGTGGTCGCTCCGGCTTGACCGTGACGTCCCCGACCTGGGTCGGCGTCGGGGTGGGGGTTGGGGCGGCGGCGGTCGGCGTCGTCGGCGGAGGATCGGCGACTCTCGTCGTGGAGCCCGTGCACCCCGCGGTGAGCAGCAGGGCTCCCGCGAGCGCGGCGGACGCGAGCGAACGCCGAGTCCATCTCCCCCTGAGCATGCCGAGAACCTACCGAAACCGGACGCGCGGCGTGGCTGGTTCTCCACAAGGACCGGCTCCGGCAGCGGTCCCGGGGCCCGCACGAGTCGCTCCCCACCTGCTCCGATCCAGCCGCTCCTGTGACGCGGGTGGACTCCTGAGGCGTCTCGGCAGTCCCACGAGCCCCACCGGCCCGAGGTGCGGTCGGCTCGGAGCCGAGCGACCGGCGACGCCCGAGTCGGTGCGACGGCCTGGCCGTGGTGTCTGCGTCCTACTGGCCCCGGCCCCGGCTAGCGACCGACCGCGTAGCCCTGCATGCCTCGGGGGTTGGCGGCGGCGACGAGGAGGCCGTCGGCGCGCTGGCCGGCGGCGCTCAGGCGTCCGAGCGCCCAGGGGCCGGCGTCGTGGACCACGTGCCCGCGACCGGCCAGGGCGGTCAGCACGTGGGCGCCCAGGCGCGACTCCGCGACGAGGCCGCGGGCGGTGTGGGTGCGCGGGTAGAACGAGCTGGGCACGTGGGTGGAGTGCCAGGTGGGCGCGTCGATCGCGGCCTGCAGGTCGAGGCCACCGACCAGGAGCCGCAGGAGGAACGGCACGGTCCACTGGTCCTGCTGGTCACCACCGGGGGTGCCGAACGCGAGGCCCGTGCCGTCGTCGTCGAGAATCATGCCGGGGCTCAGGGTGGTGCGAGGGCGACGGCCGGGGACCAGCGAGCCGGGCAGGCCGGGCTCGAGCCAGAACATCTGTGCGCGGGTGGGCAGCGAGAAGCCGAGGCCGGGGACGACCGGGCTCGATTGGAGCCAGCCGCCGGACGGGGTCGCCGAGACGCGGTTGCCCCACTGGTCGACCACGTCGAGGTGGCAGGTGTCGCCGCTCGACCGGCGCGCGCTGGTGACGGGCTCGCCGACGCCCGGCGCGTGATGGTCCGAGGACGGCGCCGCCCACAGGTTCGCGGCCAGCCGCGGGGTGCGGCCGTCAGGGGAGCCGGGCAGCAGACCCTCCGCGGCGGTCGGACCGACGAGCCGGGCGCGCTCGGCGGCGTAGGGCGCCGAGAGCAAGGTGTCCAGGGGGACGTCCGGCACGTCGCCGTACCAGGCCTCGCGGTCGGCGAACGCGAGCTTGGCCACCTCGACGACCGTGTGCACCAGGTCGACGGGATCGGCATCGGGGGTGATGCCGAGCGCCTCGAGCATCGCCAGCTGCTGCAGCAGCACCGGCCCCTGGCCCCACGCGGCGGTCTTGTGCACCGTCCGGCCCGCGAACCGCACGCTGACGGTCGGCTCCTCGGTGGCGCGCCACCCGGCCAGGTCGGACCCGCGCAGGAAGCCGGCGTGCTCGCGGCCCGACGTGTCGAGCACGGGAGCGCCCGAGACGAAGGAGTCGACGGCCTCGGCGACGAACCCCTCGTAGAACGCCCGCCGCGCCGCCTCGATCTGCTGGTCCCGCGTGCCGCGCTGGTCGGCGAGGCGCGAGAACGTCTCGGCCAGCTGGGGGTTCCGGAATCTCGCTCCGGGCGCCGGGGCGGGCAGGTACACGGCGGCCGACGACGGCCAGTGGTCGGCGAACAGGTCGGCGACCGCGCTGATGGTGTCAGCGGCGTCGGGGACCAGCGGATACCCGTCGCGGGCGTAGCCGATCGCGGGCTCGAGCACCTCGGACAGCGGGAGGGTGCCGTACCGGGCGAGCAGGTCGAGCCAGGCGCCGAACGCACCCGGAACGACGGCCGCCAGATGGCCGGTCCCGGGCACGAGGTCGAGCCCCAGCGAGCGGTACGCGTCGATCGTCGCCAAGGCTGGTGCCGTGCCCTGGCCGCAGACCGTGAACGTGTGCCCGTCCGATGCCTGGTACCCCAGGATCGGCGCGTCACCACCGAGCCCGTTCAGGTGGGGTTCGACGACGTTCAGCGTGAACCCGGCAGCGACGGCCGCGTCGAACGCGTTGCCCCCGGCTTCGAGCACCCGCATCCCGACGCCGGACGCCAGCCAGTGCGTCGAGGCGACCATGCCCAAGGTCCCCGTCAGGACGGGGCGTGTGGTGAACACAGGACCGATCCTGCCTCACCCCGAAGGGGTTGCACCCCTCGTGCGGGATCCGGCGTTCATGGAGCGGACCGAGACCTTCGGTTGAACGCTCGGTGAATGCTCGCCCGGATCGCCGGCGACGAGTTCGCCGTCGTCGCCACGATCCCGGCCGCCGCAAGGGATCGCTCCGACGGGCTGGCCGGCGCTGCACTCGGCCGTGGTGTGCTCGGCGGCCGGGACCGCCAACGCCGACGAGCCGTTCCGGGGCGGACCGGTGCGGCTGCGGCACGCGAAGGACGCGTCGCGGCGGCCCGCGCTTCAGGCCCCGCCGGCGAACCCCAGCTGACGCCACGCCTCGTAGATCCCGACTGACGCGGCGTTGGACAGATTCATGGACCGACGCCCCGCCAGCATCGGGATCCGCAGCTGGTCGGTGATCCGCGGGTCGGCCAGGACCTCGTCGGGAAGGCCGGTGGGCTCGGGCCCGAACAGCAGCACGTCGTCCGTCGTGTACTGCACGTCGGTGTGGAACCGGGTGGCGTGCGTGGTGAACGCGTACACGTCGTTCGTCGGCAGCGCCTCCCACAACGCCTCGAGGTTCGCGTGGACGACCACGTGCGCGAGGTCGTGATAGTCGAGTCCCGCACGCCGGAGCTTGGCCTCCGAGAGGTCGAAACCGAGCGGCTCGACGAGGTGGAGGGCGGCGCCGGTACCGGCCGACAGCCGGATCGCGGCACCCGTGTTGCCGGGGATCCGCGGCTCGAAGAAGACGATGTGCAGCACGGGCCGAATTGTCGCACCGACGGGTTAGCGTGTTCCGTTCGCCCATCTCGAGAGGACTCCATGTACCAGGCTGCCGACGACCGCTACGACGCGATGACCTACCGCCGGACCGGCCGCAGCGGGCTGCTGCTGCCCGGCCTGTCGCTCGGGCTCTGGCACAACTTCGGCGACACGACGCCGCTGGAGACCCAGCGTGCCGTGCTGCGTCGGGCATTCGACCTGGGCATCACGCACTTCGACCTGGCCAACAACTACGGACCGCCGTACGGCTCCGCCGAGCGGAACTTCGGCCACCTGTTCGCGCAGGACCTGCGCCCGTACCGTGACGAGCTGGTCATCTCCTCGAAGGCCGGCTACGACATGTGGCCAGGGCCCTACGGCGACGGTGGCTCGCGCAAGTACCTGCTCTCGTCGCTGGACCAGTCGCTCGCGCGGCTCGGCCTGGACTACGTCGACATCTTCTACTCGCACCGCCCGGACCCGGAGACGCCCCTCGAGGAGACGATGGGCGCCCTGCACACCGCTGTCACCAGCGGGCGCGCGCTCTACGCGGGCATCTCGAACTACTCGCCGGCCGACACGCGTCGCGCCCACGAGATCCTCGCGTCCCTGGGCACCCCCCTGCTCATCCACCAGCCGTCCTACTCCATGTTCAACCGGCACGTGGAGCAGGTGGCCGACGGGCAGACCGAGAACCTGCTGGACGTCGTCGGCGACCTCGGCATCGGCACCATCGTCTTCTCGCCGCTCGCGCAGGGGATGCTGACGGACCGCTACCTGTCGGGTTCCGTCCCCCCGGACTCGCGGGCCGCGGTCGGGCACTTCCTCAAGCCGACGCAGCTCTCGGAGACGTACCTTTCCCGCGCGCGTGCGTTGAATGAGATCGCCCTCGGGCGCGGCCAGTCCCTCGCGCAGCTCGCCCTGTCGTGGCTGCTGCGGGACGACCGGATCACGTCCGCCCTGATCGGCGCCTCGTCGACGCGTCAGCTCGAGGACAACGTGGCTGCCCTGTCCGCGCCGCCCCTGACCGCCGACGAGATCGCGACGATCGAGCCGCTCGCGGTCGACGGCACCGGAATGCGGGACTCGTGAGCATCGACGATGCCGACCGCGTACACCTCGCCCGGGCGGTCGTCCTCGCGCGGGAGGCGTTGCTCGACGGTGACGAGCCGTACGGGTCGGTGCTGGTCGACGCGACCGGCGCCGTCCGGTTCGAGGACCGCAACCGCACCAAGGACGGCGACCAGACCCGTCACCCGGAGTTCGAGATCGCCCGCTGGGCCGCCAACAACCTGACGTCCGACGAGCGCGCGACGGCGGTCGTCTACACGTCCGGTGAGCACTGCCCGATGTGCTCGGCGGCGCATGCGTGGGTGGGCCTCGGCCGGATCGTGTACGCGACGTCGTCCGAGCAGACCGGCGCGTGGCGGGCCTCCTGGGGTGGGGCACCGGGTCCGGTCGCCGCCCTGCCGATCCAGACCGTCGCGCCGGGTCTGGTGGTCGACGGACCCGAGCTGTCGCTGGAGGACGAGGTCAAGGAGCTGCAGCGCCGGGCGTTCGAGCGCGGGTAGCCGGGATGCGGCCGTGGTGCGCGCCTCGGACGGCTTGACCAAGAAGTTGCAGCCGATGGGGGCGACGACGTGGACGCGGTGCACGGCTTCCTCGACGAGGTCCCCGGCGGAAGATGCGCCGTCCCTGGTGCTCGCCTGTGAGTTCGAGCGGGGCCGCCAGCCGGCCCGCCGGGCGGGGTTATGGTCGAGGTATGAGCAGCCCACTCGTCCCCACCGCAGCCGACGTCGTCCTCGCCTCGAGCGTGATCGCCCTCGTCGTCGGTGCTGGCGCGATCGTGCTCCGGTCTCTGGTCAAGCGGCCCGAGCGCGTCCCGGTGCGGATCCGGACCGAGGACGACGAGCGGCGCTGATCAGGCTGGTGCTGTTCAGGCCACCTCGCCCGACTCGGCCAGCACCGCGAGCACGCCCGGTCCGTGGCGTTCGAGCTTGGCCGCGCCGATCCCGCTGATGGTGCCGAGCGCCTCCAGCGAGGACGGCATCTGCGCCACGACCTCGCGCAGCGTCGCGTCGTGGAACACGACGTAGGCCGGCACGCCCTGCTCCTTCGCGACGACCGCGCGCCACGCGCGCAGGGCCTCGAACACGGCCGCACCCTCGTCGGTGAGGTCGACGGTGGCCTTGCTCTTGGACCCGCGGGACCGCACAACCTTCTCGGTCTCGCGGCGCAGGCGGACCACGCGTGCCCCGCGCAGCACGTCGGCGCTGTCCGGGGTGAGCCGGATCGTTCCGTAGCCGTCGGAGTCGACGCCGAGCAGCTCCATGGCGAGCAGCTGGCGGACGACGCCGCGCCACTCCCCGTCCGACAGGTCCGTGCCGACGCCGAACGTGCTCAGCGACTGGTGCCCCAGGGACGTGATCCGCGGCGTGACCTTGCCGCGCAGGATGTCGACCAGGTGCCCGACGCCGTACCGCTGGCCGCGCTGCTCGAGGCGGACGACCGTGGACAGCAGCTTCTGCGCGGCGACGGTCCCGTCCCATGACTCCGGCGGGGTCAGGCACGTGTCGCAGTTGCCGCAAGGCTCGCTCGGCTGGCCGAAGTAGTTGAGAAGCTGCACGCGGCGGCACTCGACGGTCTCGCAGAGCGCCAGCATCGCGTCCAGGTGGGCGGTCAGCCGGCGCTTGTGCGCGGCGTCGCCCTCCGAGGTGTCGATCATGCGGCGCTGCTGGACCACGTCCGCCAGCCCGTACGCGAGCCACGCCGTCGACGGCAGCCCGTCGCGGCCCGCGCGACCGGTCTCCTGGTAGTAGCCCTCGACCGACTTGGGCAGGTCGAGGTGCGCGACGAACCGCACGTCCGGCTTGTCGATGCCCATCCCGAACGCGATCGTCGCGACCATCACGACGCCGTCCTCGCGCAGGAATCGCGACTGGTTGCGCGCGCGCACCTGCCGGTCGAGGCCTGCGTGGTACGGCAGGGCCGCCACTCCGCGCTCGACGAGGAACTGGGCGGTCTGCTCGACCGAGTTCCGCGACAGGCAGTAGACGATGCCGGCGTCGCCCTCGTGCTCGGTGCGCAGCAGGTTGAGCAGCTGGTCGCGCGGCTTGTCCTTGGGCGCGATCCGGTACTGGATGTTGGGCCGGTCGAAGCTCGCGACGAAGTGCCGGGCCTCCCCGAGCTGCAGCCGCTGGGCGATCTCGGCGTGCGTCTGGTCGGTCGCCGTGGCCGTCAGCGCGATCCGCGGGACCTCGGGCCAGCGCTCGTGCAGCATCGACAGCTGCAGGTAGTCCGGCCGGAAGTCGTGCCCCCACTGCGACACGCAGTGCGCCTCGTCGATGGCGAAGAGGGCGACCGTGCCGCGGTCGAGCAGCTCGACGGTCTCGCGGACGCGCAGGCGCTCCGGGGCCAGGTAGAGCAGGTCCAGCTCGCCCGCTAGGTAGGCGTCCTCGACCGCTCGTCGCTCATGTCCTTGCTGCGTCGAGTTGAGGAACCCGGCGCGCACGCCCAGGGCGGACAGGGCGTCCACCTGGTCCTGCATCAGGGCGATCAGCGGCGAGATGACGACCCCTGTGCCCTCGCGCACCAGCGACGGCACCTGGTAGCACAGCGACTTTCCGCCGCCCGTGGGCATCAGGACGAGCGCGTCGCCGCCCCGGATGACGGTCTCGACGATGTCCGCCTGCTCGCCGCGGAAGGCGTCGTACCCCCAGACGTCACGAAGCACGCGCGCCGCCGCGGCGACGGCCTCGTCCGGTGACAGGACCTGGGCGACGGAGCGCGGGATGTCGGGACGCGGGTGAGGCGCCGGACGGTCGCGACGAGCACCGGTCGAGGTGCTCGAACCGGCTGCGACCTGGGAGGAGAACCCGAACGGATCCTCGAGCTCAGGTGGCGGTGCGTCGTAGAACGGGTCGAACGGGGGTTCGTCGTCGAGCGGCCAGCTCTCGCTGTCCGAGTCGCTGCCGCCCGACCAGGCCCCGTCCGTCACGCGCACACCCTACGTTCCCGCGCCGACAGTCCGACCCGGATCATCCACAGCGACCGGTGGCGCCGGGACGACGCGCGCGCAAGGGCGACAGCGCGGTGCGCGCGGCCCGGGAGGCGTCCGTAGGGTGGTGCCATGGGAACCGCTCTGATCACGGGCGCGTCTTCGGGCCTCGGCCTGGAGTTCGCCTGGCAGCTCGCCACGGCCAAGCACGACGTGGTCCTGGTGGCTCGCGACGAGGAACGCCTGGCGCGCCTCGCGGGGCAGCTGGAGGCGGCCGCGGGCATCCACGCCGAGGTGATCGTCGCGGACCTGTCGAACCGTGCCGACGTCGAACGGGTGGCCGAGCGGTTGCGGTCCGACGAGCGTCCGGTCGGCCTGCTGGTGAACAACGCGGGGCTCGGGCTGAACCAGCAGTTCGTCGGCGGCGACCTGGCGCGCGAGGAGGCCGCGCTCGCGGTCATGGTGGACGCCGTGCTCGTCCTGTCGCACGCGGCGGCGAGCGCGATGGTGGCGCGCGGTCGCGGGGCGATCCTCAACGTCGCCTCGGTCGCCGCGCTGCTGGCGTCCGGCACCTACTCCGCGCACAAGGCCTGGGTGCGCTCGTTCACCGAGGGTCTTGCCGTCGAGCTGGCGGACACCGGCGTCACCGCGACCGCCCTGTGCCCCGGGTTCGTGCACACCGAGTTCCACGCGCGCGGCGCGATCGACGTGTCGGCCTACCCGGAGATCGCCTGGCTGAACGCGGAGGACGTGGTGGCCAAGGGGCTCGCCGACGTCCGCCGCGGGGTCGTGATCTCCACCCCGAGCGTCCGCTACAGCCTGGCGTCGGCGGTGGTCCGGGTCAGCCCGCGGTCGGCGATCCGCCGGTTCGGCCGCTACCGCAAGGCGATCGAGGGGCGCTGAGCCGGTAGCCTGGCCGCCGTGACGCAGACCCCTCGCGAGCAGCTGCTCGACCTCATCAAGGACCTCGCCGTCGTGCACGGGAAGGTCACGCTCTCGTCGGGGCGCGAGGCCGACTACTACGTGGACCTGCGTCGCGTGACGCTGCACCACCGGGCGGCCCCGTTGATCGGGCACCTGATGCTCGACCGGCTGGAGGAGGTCGGTCTGGGCACCGCCGAGATCGACGCCGTCGGCGGGCTGACGCTCGGTGCGGACCCCGTCGCGACGAGCCTGCTGCACGCCGCCGCGTCGCGTGGCCAGGACCTGGACGCGTTCGTGGTGCGCAAGGAGGCCAAGGCGCACGGCATGCAGCGCCGGATCGAGGGCCCGGACATCGCGGGACGTCGCGTGGTGGTCCTGGAGGACACCTCGACCACCGGCGGCTCGCCGATCGCGGCGGTCGAGGCGGCCCGGGAGGTCGGCGCCGACGTGCGCGGCGTCGCCGTGATCGTCGACCGGGCGACCGGGGCGCAGGCCAAGATCGAGGCCCTCGGCGTGCCGTACCACTACCTCTTCAGCCTGTCCGACCTCGGCCTGGACTGACGGCTCCGAGCCGAACCGCCCGACGCCCTGGGCGGGCATCGGGGTCCGCCCACCTCGGCGTCGTGGGCGGCCTGCTGAGCGCCGTCGTGCGGTCCGCCACGCGCGCCACGTGCGGCGTGACGACGGGTTCGATCCTCTGACGACGAGCGCCTGACCGATACCATCGCTCCACCGACATCCCAGGAGGCAAAGACGTGTCCGCTCCAGTCATCGTCCTGATCGTGATCGTCGTGATCGTCGTGATCCTGCTGCTCTGGTTCGTCGGGATGTACAACGGTCTGGTCCGGCTGCGGAACCTGGTGCAGGAGGCGTGGCGGCAGATCGACGTCGAGCTGAACCGTCGCCACGACCTGATCCCGAACCTCGTCGAGTCCGTGAAGGGCTACGCGGCCCACGAGCGCGGTGTCTTCGACGAGGTCGCCCGAGCCCGCGCCGCCGCCGCCGCGCCGGGCTCCGGACCCGCCGAGCAGGCGCAGCAGGAGAACCAGCTCACCCAGGCGCTCGGACGGCTGTTCGCGGTCGCCGAGGCCTACCCGGTCCTGCGCGCCAGCGAGAACTTCCAGCAGCTGCAGGCCGAGCTGACCAACACCGAGGACCGCATCGCCGCCGGGCGCCGGTTCTACAACGCGAACGTGCGGACGCTGAACACGAAGGTCGAGTCGTTCCCGTCCAACATCGTCGCGGGGATGTTCCAATTCGAGCGCGCCGAGTACTTCGAGGCCGAGGACCCGCAGGTGCGTCAGGCGCCGACCGTCAGCTTCTGAGGCCTCAGGGCAGATCGAGAAGGCAGTTGTGCACGTCGCGGGCCGGCTGCGCGTTCACAACTGCCTTCTCGACGCGGGCTCAGGGCGGGCCGGCTGAGATCTGACCGGGAGGTCAGGGCCAGCGCGCCACAGGTGCAGCTACCACCGGCCCCACTCCGCGATCGGCAAGGCCGCACCCATCACCAGGTTGAACAACCTGCCTGGGCATCACACCTAGATGCGCGCCACGAGGTCCTGGACCGAGTCGACGATCTCGCTGGGCCGGAACGGGAACCGCTCCACCTCCGCGCGCGAGGTCGACCCGGAGAGCACGAGGAACGTCCGCAGGCCGGCCTCGATGCCCGCGACCACGTCGGTGTCCATCCGGTCGCCGACCATGACGGTGGTCTCGGAGTGGGCGTCGATCCGGTTCAGCGCGCTGCGGATCATCATGGGGTTCGGCTTGCCGACGAAGTACGGCTGCCGCCCGGTGGCCGCGGAGATCATGGCCGCGACCGCACCCGTCGCGGGCAGGTCGCCCTCGCGGCTCGGGCCGGTCACGTCGGGGTTCGTGGCGATGAACCGCGCGCCGCCCTGGATCAGCCGGACGGCCTGCGTGATGGCCTCGAACGAGTAGGTCCGCGTCTCGCCCAGCACGACGAAGTCCGGGTCCGTGCCCGTCAGGGTGTAGCCGGCCTCGTACAGCGCCGTGGTCAGGCCCGCCTCGCCGATCACGTAGGCGGAACCGCCCGGCATCTGGTCGGTGAGGAACTGTGCCGTGGCGAGCGCCGACGTCCAGATCGCGTCCTCGGGCAGGTCGATCCCGGAGGCGACCAGCCGGGCCCGCAGGTCCCGCGGCGTGAAGATCGAGTTGTTGGTGAGCACCAGGAACGGCCGACCGCCGTCGCGCAGCGCGCGGACGAACTCGGCGGCCCCGGGGATCGCGGTGCCCTCGTGCACGAGGACCCCGTCCATGTCCGACAGCCACGACCGGATCTCACGGGGGCCGTGGTGCGTCATTCGCCGAAGGCCTTCTTCTCGACGGCGGTGCGCTCGGACGGCTCGTCGTGGTGCTCGTCCCTCGTGGAGGCGACCCCGAGCCCCTTCTTGGCTCGCCGACGCTTGCGCCAGACCTCGACGATGATCGGCAGCACCGAGAAGAACACCACGAGGATGAGCAGCGACTCGATGTGGGAGGCGATGAACGAGATGTTGCCCAGCAGGTACCCGAGGAACGTCACGCCACCGGCCCACAGCACCACGCCGAGCAGGTTCCACAGGGCGAAGGTCCGGTACCGCATCTTGCCGACACCGGCCGCGACCGAGGCGTACGTGCGCACGAACGGCACGAACTGCGCGACGACCAGCGTGCGACCGCCGTACCGGTCGAAGTAGGCGTACGTCTGGTCGATGTACTTCTGCTTGAAGAACCGGGAGTCCGGCTTGGCGAACACCTTCGGGCCGGCGGTCCGACCGATCAGGTACCCGGTCTGGGTCCCGGCGTATGCCGCGAGGATCATCAACCCCATGAGCGGCGCGATGCCGATCTTGACGTGGAGCTGGTCCTGCGCCACCAGCGCACCGGCGGTGAACAGCAGGGAGTCGCCCGGCAGGATCGGGAACAGCAGGCCCACCTCGACGAAGATCACGGCCATGACGCCGAGCAGCACCCACGTGCCGAACGAGTCGATCAGGTACTGGGCGTTCAGGTAGTCGGTGATGGACGCGTGCACCGGGCCCAGTGCGAGGGCAGCGTTCGTCAGCATGCGCCCAGAGTACGGGGCCCTTCCTGAGCAAAGGGTGAGTGCTGGAGCCGTCTACGGTTGCGGCTGTGGACGAACAACCCGCGGAGGTCGGCGTCGGACCGTGGACCGGCCAGAGGCCCACCGACCCGCGCTACGACGCGGAGCTGTTGACGCACGGCGACCGCCGCAACGTCGTCGACCGCTACCGGTACTGGACGCTCGAGGCGATCGTCGCCGACCTGGACACGCGTCGGCACCCGTTCCACGTGGCCATCGAGAACTGGGCGCACGACCTCAACATCGGGTCGGTCGTGCGCACGGCCAACGCGTTCCTGGCGGCGGAGGTGCACATCGTCGGCAACCGTCGCTGGAACCGGCGCGGAGCCATGGTCACCGACCGCTACCAGCACGTCCGGCACCACCCGACGGTGGACGACCTGCTGGTGTGGGCCTCGTCGAACGGCCTCCCGGTCCTCGGCATCGACAACCTGCCGGGCTCGGTCCCGTTGGAGGGCTACCCGCTCCCGGAGGCGTGCGTGCTGCTGTTCGGGCAGGAGTCCGTCGGGCTCTCCGACGAGGCCCGTGCCGCCGCCGTGGACGTCCTGCACATCGCCCAGTTCGGCTCGACGCGCTCGATCAACGCGGGCGCCGCGGCCGCGATCGCGATGCACGCGTGGATCTCTCAGCACGCCCAGGTGTGACGCACGGACCTGTCCACGGGACGTTCGGCCCCGGCGGCGCTACGGGCTCTCGTGCCAGAATCACTGCGATAACCCCCTTTCTAGCGCGCAGGAGATGCTGCAGATGGCCATCGCCACCCCCGAGGTCTACGCCGAGATGATCGACCGGGCGAAGGCGGGCAAGTTCGCCTACCCGGCCGTGAACATCACGTCCTCCCAGTCCGTCATCGCCGCCCTGCAGGGCTTCGCCGAGGCCGGCTCGGACGGGATCCTCCAGGTCTCCGTCGGCGGCGCGGAGTACGCGTCCGGCTCGACGGTCAAGGACCGCGTCTCGGGCTCGCTCGCGCTCGCCGCCTACGCGACCGAGGTGGCCAAGGGCTACCCGATCACGGTCGCGCTGCACACGGACCACTGCGCCAAGCAGAACCTCGAGTCCTGGGTGCGCCCGCTGCTGGCCCTCGAGATCGAGCAGGTCAAGGCCGGCAAGCTGCCCACGTTCCAGTCCCACATGTGGGACGGCTCCTCCGTGCCGCTCGACGAGAACCTGGTCATCGCCGAGGAGCTCCTCGAGCTGTCCGTCGCGGCTCGCACCATCCTCGAGATCGAGGTCGGCGTGGTCGGTGGCGAGGAGGACGGCCACACCGCCGAGATCAACGACAAGCTCTACACGACCGTCGAGGACGGCCTGGCCACGGTCAAGGCGCTCGGCGCGGGCGAGAAGGGTCGTTACCTGACGGCCCTCACGTTCGGCAACGTGCACGGCGTCTACAAGCCGGGTGCCGTCAAGCTCCGTCCGTCGATCCTCGCGGACATCCAGAAGGCCGTCGGCGACGCGATCGGCGTGGCCAACCCGTTCGACCTGGTGTTCCACGGCGGCTCCGGCTCCACCGCGGCCGAGATCACCGAGGCCGTCGACAACGGCGTCATCAAGATGAACATCGACACGGACACCCAGTACGCGTTCACGCGCCCGGTGGTCACGCACATGTTCCAGAACTACGACGGCGTGCTCAAGGTCGACGGCGAGGTGGGCAACAAGAAGGCCTACGACCCGCGCGCCTGGGGCAAGCTGGCCGAGGCCGGCATGGCCGCGCGTCTCGTCGAGGCCGCACAGCAGCTCCGCTCGGCCGGTCAGTCGCTCAGCGCCTGACGTCCAACTGGCTGATCGACGAGGGCCGCTCCGAGATGGGGCGGCCCTTCGTCATTCCCCGACGGGCTGGAAGTCGGCCTCGTCGTCGCTCTCGACGACGTCCAGCAGCTCGCCGATGCGCGTGACCTCGAGCAGGAACTTCACGTGCGGGGGGACGCGGATCATCCGGACGCGGTGCTGGGACCGGATCGACAGGCGGGCCAGGAACGCGACGCCGGAGGAGTCCATGAACGTGACGTGGTGGGCGTCGACCTCGATGGGCAGGCCGATCTGCTCGGCCTCTGCGGTGGCCTCCTGGAGCTCGGCACCGAGGTCGGCGTCGACCTCGCCCGACAGCACGATGCGCGTCGATTCGGCGCCGACGATGACGTGCACCGCGCCCGGCTCGCCCGCGATCCCTGGGCCGGAGGCCTCCGCAGGCCCGTCGGGGATCGTGCTGTTACCGTCGCGCACGGCGCTCCTTCGGTGTCGGGCATCCGGACAGACGCCGCGTTCTCGACGACCGACCTGACCGGAACGCTAGACGATCGGAGGTGGTGGTGGTCAATCCCCCCGAGCCTGCGATACCCGATCGCGCGCTCGCCGACCTGCGCGAGCGGGCACTGCGGGCGACCGCCGTGCCGATCGCGCTCCTGGACGCGGCCGAGCCGGGCCTGCCGGTGGTCTGGGTCAACGAGGCGTTCGAGAAGGTCACGGGTTACGGCCTCACCGAGGCCCGGCGTCGCCAGGAGGCCGTCATCGGGGACTCCGCGCTGGCGCCACCGGACGTCGGCGAGATCCGGGCGGCGATCGCCGCCGGCCGGGAGATCTCGCAGACGCTCACGCTGCGCCGGGCCGACGGGTCGATGCTCGCGTGCCGCGCGGTGCTCTCTCCGGTGCGGTCGGCGGACGCGCTCACGCACTGGGTGGTCGCCCTGCAGGACCTCACCGACCAGCTCACGCACGACGCCGAGCAGGCCGCCCTGGTCGAGGCCGAGCGTCGCGAGCGGCGCAGCCTCGGCCTCATCGCGCAGGTGTCCGACCTGCTCATGGACGTCGACGACCCGCACGCGCTGCGCGAGATCGCGGCGATCCTGCGGCGGTCGGTGGTCCGCTGGGCGCAGTTCTACCTCGATGACGGCGGCTTGCGGCCGACCGACGGGATCGTGTCCGGGCAGGTGCTGACCGGTCGAGGTCCCCGGCACCGCAACGTGCTGCGGCCGCGCGGGCACGACGCGGTCCAGCTGCTCCTCGACGGCCAGAACGACCGACCGTTCGACCTCGCCGTGGACGGCTCCTACGCGACGGGCAGCGCCTCGGACTGGCTCGCCCGGCACGTCGTCGACCAGCTGGAGTCGCTCTCGGCCGACGACGACCACGCCCCGCTGCCGCAGGACGGAGGGGTGGTCGTCTTCCCCCTGCCCGGACGTCGTCGCGTGCTCGGGGTCCTCGTCGTCCTCGTCGTGGGGGGCCTGCGCGAGCTCGAACCGCAGGCGCGGACCGTGCTGGAGCTGACGGCCCGACGCGTCGGCCTGGTCGTGGACAACGCGCGCCTCTACGAGCGCGAGCACCGGCTGGCCGAGACCTTGCAACGGGCGATGCTGCCTGAGCAGGCGGAGGTCGACGGCCTGGACGTGTGGACGTACTACGCGCCCAACTCCGAGAACGCGCAGGTGGGCGGGGACTGGTACGACGTCCTCCAGGTGTCCACCGACGTGGTCGGCGTGGTGATCGGCGACGTTGTCGGGCACGACGTCGAGGCGGCCGCCGCCATGGGCCAGCTGCGGTCGGTGGTCCGCTCGTACATGTTCGACATCACGGCCCCGGGGCCGGTGCTCGAGCGAGTCGACCAGCTGGTCGCCGGCATGCGCGTCCCTCGCCCTGCCGGTCTCGTCCTGTCCACCCTGACGCGGTCCGACGGGTCCTGGGAGATGCACTACTCGCGGGCCGGCCACCTGCCGGCGCTCCTCGTCCGCGACGGCGCGGTGACGGCGCTGGACGACGCATCCGGCGCGCTCATCGGGTTCGGCGGCAAGCCTCGGACCACGGGTTCCGCCCGGCTGCGACCCGGTGACGTGCTGCTCTACTACACCGACGGCCTGATCGAACGGCGTGACCGCGGGCTTCGCGACGGTCTCGCCGCGCTCTCCTCGGTGGCCGCCGGGATCACCGCGCGCGACGCCGCCGGGGTGGGCGAGGAGCTGCTGTCCCGGCTGGCCGACCACCCCGAGGACGATGTCGCCGTCGTCGTCGTGCGTGTCCCGTCGGCGCAGGACAGCTCGTCACAGGTCCGCAGCCCTCGGCGCCGCCGGTGGTCGCTGCCCAGCGAGCCCGCGTCGATCGGGCGCGCCCGGCACGCGGTCGTGCGGACCTGCCAGGCGTGGGGCATCCCCGACTCGGCTAACGCCGAGCTGGTGGTCTCGGAGCTCGTCGCCAACGCGGTGCTGCACGGCTACGGTCACGTCTCCCTGCAGCTGTACGACACCGGCGACGGCCTGCGCATCGAGGTCGAGGACGCCAACCCGACCCCGCCGGTGGCCACCGACGGGCATCCCGGGCGGGTGGGCGGGTTCGGCATGCAGATCGTGGAACGGCTGGCCGACTGGGGTTGGCGACAGTCGCGCGGGGGCAAGCTCGTGTGGGCAAAGGTCCGCCCCGCACCGCTCCCGCCCTCGTCCTGACGGCAGCCGGCGGGGGCCCAGAACGTCAGGCCGGGGTCGAGGCGCCGTCCGGGCGGCGGAAGCCGGAGTCGTTCGACCCGTTCTCGCAGTGGTGGTCGGAGTCGATCCGGAACAGGTCCAGCGCGCCGCAGATCTCGATGACGAACAGGTCCCGCTGGTCGGCGCCGCGCAGGACCGTCGCGCCGCCGCGCTTGCGGTTGGAGTCGGCGAGGCTGATGAGGAACGCGGCCCCGGTCGAGTCCATGAAGCTGACCTCGCACATGTCGACCACGAGCAGCTGGTGCCGCAGCCCGACCACGCGCGCGGCGATCTCCGGGAACTGGTCGCGTTCGGCCAGGTCGAGGTCGCCGGCGACCGTGAGGGTCGTCGTCGTGGAGGATGTCGAGATCTCGATCATCGGTCCGCCCGTCGTCGGGAGGCAGCGTGCGAGGGGTGCGCGCTGGAGGTGATGCCCTGCATGCCGAACACTGGTCCAGGTCGGCGGGTCGACTGTAATCGCGGTCCCTCGCGCACGCACCCGGAATGGGAGACTGACCGCATGAGCCACGAGAACCTGCTGGACGGACCCGCGCCCACGCTCCTCCCCGCGGACGGTGCGGACGCGGACGCCCGCGACGCGCTGACCTCGGGTTCCAGCCCGCGCGAGGCCGTGCCGGCCGCCCCGGCGTCGTCACTGCTCTGGGCCCTGCTGGCCGAGCACGCGCTCGCCGACGAGGGTGACCCGGTGGCGGCCTACGCCTACGCCCGGACGGGCTACCACCGTGGCCTGGACGCACTGCGCCGCGCCGGCTGGCGCGGGCGTGGTCCGGTCCCGGTCGACCACCAGCCCAACCAGGGCTTCCTGCGTGCCCTGCTCGCGCTGGCGGAGGCCGCCGAGGCCATCGAGGAGTCCGAGGAGTCCGAGCGCTGCCTGCAGTTCCTGGTCGACTGCGGCACGTCCGACGACGAGGTCGCCGCCCTCCGCTGAGCGCCCGGACCTTCCGACCGGTCGGGTCAGCCGGCGGACTGGACATGACCAGTTCTTGACGGTCCGGTACCCTCTCGGAGGTACTGGGTCCCTGTCGCCCGGTGCCCGGGTCCCGTGCAAGCGCCGCGTCGAAGCAGACTGACGTGGTCTCCGCCGTGCCACCCGCAGCACAGGCAGGTGGGAGTTGATCCGTATGCCGGCCGTCGTGGTGCTCGGTGCCCAGTGGGGCGACGAGGGCAAGGGCAAGGCGACCGACCAGCTCGGTGCGCGCACCGACATCGTGGTGAAGTTCAACGGCGGCAACAACGCCGGGCACACCGTGGTGATCAACGGCGAGAAGTACGCGCTGCACCTGCTGCCGTCGGGCATCCTGTCGCCGGGCGTCGTCCCGGTGATCGGCAACGGTGTCGTCGTCGACATCGACGTGCTGTTCCAGGAGATCGACGCCATCGAGGCGCGCGGTCACGACACGTCGTCGCTGGTCGTCTCGTCGGCCGCGCACGTCATCGCCCCGTACAACCGCACGCTCGACAAGGTCACCGAGCGGTTCCTGGGCAAGCGGCGGATCGGCACGACCGGTCGCGGCATCGGCCCGGCGTACTCCGACAAGATCAACCGCGTCGGCATCCGCGTCCAGGACCTGTTCGACGAGAAGATCCTCACGGAGAAGATCGAGGGCGCGCTCGACCAGAAGAACCACCTGCTGGTCAAGGTGTACAACCGCCGCGCGATCACCGTCGACGAGACCCTCGAGGACCTGCTGCGGCACGCCGACCGCCTCAAGCCGCTGGTCGGTGACACCCCGCTGCTGCTCAACACGGCGCTCGACCAGGGCAAGACGGTGGTCTTCGAGGCCGGCCAGGCCACGATGCTCGACATCGACCACGGCACCTACCCGTTTGTGACGTCGTCGTCCGCGACGGCCGGCGGAGCCTGCACGGGCTCGGGGGTCGGCCCGACGAGGATCGACCGCGTGGTCGCCGTCGCGAAGGCGTACACGACGCGCGTGGGCGAGGGCCCGTTCCCCACCGAGCTGCTCGACGCCGACGGCGAGTGGCTGCGGCAGACCGGCGGCGAGTTCGGCACGACCACGGGCCGCCCGCGCCGCTGTGGCTGGTACGACGCCGTCGTGGTCCGCTACGCCAGCCGCATCAACGGCCTGACGGACCTCGTCGTCACCAAGCTCGACGTGCTGACCGGCAAGGACAAGATCCCGGTCGCTGTGGCTTACGACGTCAACGGCCGGCGTTTCGACGAGATGCCCGACGACCAGTCGGACTTCCACCACGCGACGCCGATCTACGAGTACCTCGACGGTTGGACCGAGGACATCTCGCAGGCCCGCGAGTTCGACGACCTTCCGGTCAACGCCCAGCGGTACCTGCTGCGGCTCGAGGAGATCTCGGGCGCACGGATCAGCTCGATCGGCGTCGGCCCCGGCCGCGAGGCCACGATCATCCGCCACGAGCTGCTCAGCTGACGGGGTCGCTCGCCACGCGGGCGTGCAGGTGCATGTCGTGCCAGCCGTCCGCGTGGAGGCCGTCCCCGCGCTTGGTGCCCTCGAGCCGGAACCCGGCGCGCGTGGCCACGGCGCACGATGCGGGTTGCCCACCGAGTGGAGGATCTCGACGCGGTGCAGGCCGATCACGTCGAAGCCCCACGCCGCGACCTTGCGGACGGCGGTGGTCGCGAGCGCGTGGCCACGCGCGGCCGGCAGCACCCAGTACGAGAGCTCGGACGCGCCCTCGTCCAGGTCGAACGACCGGAGGCTGATCTGGCCGAGCGGCTCGTCGTCGACCGTGATCGCCCAGCCCGCGCCGGTCTCGTCGTCCCACCGGCCCGCCCAGGACGCCACCCACACGGCGGCCTCGTCGAGGCTCATCGACCGGTCGTGCCACCGCCTGATGTCGGGATCCGAGTAGGCGGAAGCCACGGTCGCGGCATCCGACGCCCGCCACGGCCGGAGCGCGAGCCGGTCGGTGTCGAGCACAGGCTGCGTCAGGCGCCGGATGCTGCCGAGTGGGATCGCGGGTCGGGTGAGCCGGGGCACGCGGTCAGTATGCCGATGCTCAGACGGTGGCGGGATCCTTGTGCTCCACGGGGAGCTCGAGGTCCGCGAGCATGTCCTGGCGGACCACCGTGATCGGGTAGGCGACCGCCAGCGCGCACAGAGCGGTGGCGCCGACGAACACGGTGGGCAGCCCCCGCTGCTCGGCCACGAAGCCGCCGAGCAGGGCGCCGAGCGGCATGAGCCCGTAGCCGAGCGTGCGGCTGGCGCCGGTGACGCGGCCGAGCATTCCGGGCGCCACCATCCGCTGACGCATCGCCTGCGAGAGCACGTTGCCGATCGTGTTGGTGAACCCCAGGGCGAGGAACGCGACGGCGATGGCACCGACGTTCGGGGCGAGTACCGGGACGAGCAGCAGGAGCGTGTTGATCGTCCAGCACCCCAGCAGCAGGCGGACCTCGGTGACGTGCCGGCCGATCGCCTCCGCGAGCACCGACCCCAGCACCGCACCGGCCGCCAGGAAGGCGATGACCAGCGGGTACTGCGACGGCGTCAGCCCCACGTGCGAGCCCGGCCCGACCATCCAGAGCACGAAGACCGCGAAGTAGGCCGCGCTCGCCATGTTCATCACCGACCCCGCGACGAGCAGCGGTCGGAGCACGGGGTGGTGGACGAGGAACCGCACGCCCTCGCGCACCTCGACCAGCGCGTGCTCCCGGACCGCGGCCGCGTGCCGGTACCGCCCGGGAACCCGGGTGGCGACGAGGGCGAGGGCCCCGACGGCGAGTGCGGCCGGCAGCCCGAACACCCAACCCGCACCGAGCGCGAGCACGGCACCGGCCACGGGGGCGCCGACGAACGCCGCAGCCACTTGCTGCGCGGCCAGCGTGCGCCCGTTGGCGGCCTCCAGGCGCGAGCGCGGCACGAGGTCCGGGACCAGCGCGGACGCTGCGAGGTCCACGAACACGTCGGTGACGCCGTAGGCCAGCACGAGCACGGTGAGCGCGGCCATCGACATGTAGCCGGTGAGCATGATCACGACCGCCGCCCCGAACAGGACGGCGCGGGCCCCGAGGCCGATCAGCTCGGTCCGTCGGCGATCGGTGCGGTCCACGACGACGCCCGCGGCGAGCCCGAGCAGCAGCCAGGGGAGCCAAGCGGCGGCCGTCAGGAGCGCGATGAGGCCGGGGGAGCGCGTGAGCGTCAGGGCGTAGAGCGGGACGCCGGTCTGCACGATGCCGTCGCCGAGGTTGGCCAGCGCGGTCGCCGTCAGGTGGGCGGTGAACCGGCGACCCAGGGGTTCGGCCATGCACTGCTCCCGCTACGATCGAAGAGATTGTTCTGCAAAGACAACTCTGCAAAGGTATCTCTGCGAATGACAGACGGCAACACCGAGCGCCAACCGCTCTTCCGCGAGCCTGCGATCGGTCCCGAGGCGCTCAAGGCCTTTGCGCATCCGCTGCGCATGGCGATGTACAACTACCTGTCCGAGCACGGTTCGGCCACGGCCAGCCAGCTCGGACGGCACCTCGGCGAGAGCAGCGGGCAGACCAGCTACCACCTGCGCCAGCTGGAGCGCCACGGGTTCGTCGAGGACGACCCGGCGCACCCGCGAGGCCGCGACCGGTGGTGGCGCGCGGTCGGGTTCAGCATCGACGGCCGCGAGATGCTGACCGACCCGGGCACGTCGCTCGCCGCGCGGGCGCTGGTCCAGGGGGTCGTCGCGGAGCGCGCCCAGGTGCTGAACCGCTGGCTGAGCACCCCCGAGGACGACCCTGCGTGGCTGGCGGCGTCGTTGATGGACCGCTCCACGGCCGACCTCACCGCGGCCGAGCTGCACGACCTGGTGCTGGAGATGCAGACCGTCATGAGCACGCACCTCGACCGGGCCAAGGCCCTGCGCGAGGCGGGGGACACCGCGGGTCGTCGACGGATCCGGGTCTACCTCGACGCGCTGCCGCTGCCGCTCGACGACGAACAGCCCGCCGGGGCTCGGTAGGCTCACCCCCCGTGAAGATCCTCGTCGTCGGCACCGGCGCCCGTGAGCACGCCCTGGTGCGCGCGCTCTCCCTCGACCCCACGGTGACCGAGCTGCACGCCGCCCCAGGCAACCCGGGGATCGGCGCGCTTGCGCAGCTGCACCCGGTCGACCAGCTCGACGGCAACGCGGTCGCCGACCTCGCGCGCCGGGTAGGCGCCGACCTCGTCGTCGTCGGGCCCGAGGCCCCGCTGGTCGCCGGGGTCGCGGACGCCGTGCGCGCCGCGGGGATCGCCGCGTTCGGCCCGTCGGCCGCGGCCGCGCAGCTCGAGGGCTCCAAGGCGTTCGCCAAGGACGTCATGGCCGCCGCGGGCGTCCCGACCGCCGAACCCCGGGTCGCGACGACGATCGACGAGGCGTCGGCCGGCCTCGACGCCTTCGGGGCGCCGTACGTGGTCAAGGACGACGGGTTGGCCGCAGGCAAGGGGGTCGTCGTCACGAACGACCGCGCCGAGGCCCTCGCGCACGCCGCGGAGTGCCTGGCCAAGCCCGGCAGCCGCGTGGTCATCGAGGACTACCTCGACGGCCCGGAGATCTCGCTGTTCGTCCTGTCCGACGGCGTGGACGCGGTGCCGCTCGTGCCCGCGCAGGACTTCAAGCGCGTGCGCGACGGCGACGAGGGACCCAACACGGGCGGCATGGGTGCGTACTCACCGCTGCCGTGGGCGCCCCTGGACCTCGTCGACGAGGTCATGGCCCGCGTCGCCCGACCGACGATCGCCGAGATGGCCCGCCGCGGCACGCCGTTCGCCGGGGTGCTCTACGTCGGCCTCGCCATGACGAGCAAGGGCCTGCGGGTCGTCGAGTTCAACGCGCGCTTCGGCGACCCCGAGACGCAGGTGGTCCTGCCGCGTCTGGCCACGCCGCTCGGGGGCGTCCTGTATGCCGCGGCGACGGGCACGCTGGGCGCGCTGCCGTCGCTGGAGTGGCGCGACGCCTCTGCGGTGACCGTCGTGATCGCCTCGGGCGGCTACCCCGGCGCAGTCCGCTCGGGCCAACCGATCACGGGGATCGAGGACGCCGAGGCCCTGCCGGGCGTGCACGTCCTGCACGCCGGGACGGCCACTGACGACGACCGGCACCTCGTGTCCTCGGGTGGCCGCGTGCTCTCCGTCGTCGGCGTCGGATCGAACCTTGCCCTGGCAAGGGCGGCGGCCTACGCAGGGGTGAACCAGATCGACCTGCCGCACGCGCACCACCGCAACGACATCGCGGCCTCGGCCGGCGACGGCCCCCTGGTCTAGCGGCCGTCGATCACCCGGCGCGCGTCCCGCGCCACCTCGGCGGGGTCGCGGCCGGCGGAGTCGATCACGGTGGCCCCAGGCCAGGGCGCCAGCGCGCTCGTCGAGACGTCCACCCAGGCCGGCTGGACGTGCCCCGGGATGTCCGCGACGCGCTCCTCGACCCTGCGCCGGTGCTCGGCCGGGTCGGAGCACACGAGCAGCAGCTCGACGAGGGTCGCGCAGGTCTCGCGCGCTACCGCGTGCCAGCCCGCCTGGCTCTCCGCCACCGGGTTCACGCAGTCGGCGACCACGGCCAGCCCGAGGGCCAGGTTGTCGCGGGCGATGCCGGCGGCGGCCGTGTAGCCGACCTCGGCGGCCGCGTCCACGCCGAGGGACGACTGCACGACGGCCTGCTCGATCGTGTCGATCCGCAGGTGCACGGCGCCGAGGTCCCGAGCCAGGAGTCGGGCGAGCGTCGTCTTCCCGGTTCCTGGCAACCCGCCGAGGACCACGAGCAGGGGCGGGCGTGTCATGTGGGGCAGTATCGCCTCATGGGCGAATTCGTGTACGGCAGCGGCGCGTGGGGCGGCGACCCGGCGATCACGCCGAGCCTCCGGATCGAGGTGCGCGACGGCGACATCGCCGACGTGGAGTACGCCCCGGCACCCGAGGGTCTGGGTCGCTTCTACCTGGGCTTCCAGCCACGGGACTTCTTCGACGACCCGGCCGAGTCGGCGCCGGTCGACCTCGCCGCCGAGGCGGAGGCGTTCGCCGAGTGGGCGCTGCTGGTGGGTGCCGTGGACGTCGAGGCCAAGCACGTGCGGCGCCTGCTGGCCGAGGAGCACGTCGACGAGCCCGCGGACACGTTCGTCGAGGAGACGGTCGAACGGCTCGTGCGGCTGGTCGGGCTGCCGATCCCCGACGGTCTCGAGGGCGGCGCCGACCTGCTGTAGCCGTCAGCCGGCGGCCCGGACCTTGGCCACGGCGGTCGCGACGAGCTGGTCGAGCACGGCCTCGTCTATCAAGGTGCGGCCGGTGGCGATGATCGTGACCGAGACGCGCCCGACGATCACGACGACCTGGTGGGACTCTGCCGCGGTCTGCCCACCGACCGTGGCGTACGAATGGAGAGCCACGCTCTGCTCACCCAGCTCTGGCCCCGGCGTCTCGCTGAGGTGCTCCGTCATCGTCACGACCGAGTCGGTGACCGTGAACGTGGGGCAGCCGGCCACGTAGGCATGAACCGTGTCGATGGTCCTGGTCGCCGCGTCGTCGTGCCAGGACGTGACCAGCTCGATCACGAGGTGCTGGTCGGTGGTGATGAACCGGGTGCTGTCGGTCACGTCGCTCGCGGTCGGGCTGTCGGCTGTGGCGAGGTCCCGGCAGCTGGCCGGTTCGAACGTCGCAGAGTCGAGCCGCTCCCCGGCCTCGTTCGAGTCGTTCGTGTTGACCGGCTGCGTCCAGCCGGCTGGCACGTCGGTCGGCGCGAGCAGCGCCGCCTCGACCTGGTCGGCGTTCAGGGTGAGCCCCGATGACCCGGCGTCGACCAGCTCGGCTACGGGGACCGGGGTCATGCCGGGCAGCGGGGGCGGTGCCGGAGCGCCGCCGGGCTGGGCCGCGCAGGCCGAGACGAGCAGCATGGCCCCGACGAGACCGACGACGACCCCGGACGACCTCGCGCAGCGCATCCTCTCGGAACGGCATCCAGCCGGTCGTCCGTGATGGGCCGTTAGGGTGACCGGCGGTGAGTACGCCACACTTGTCCGCGTGACTGCTGAGCTGCCCGGGTGGACCCACACGTACTCCGGCAAGGTCCGGGACCTGTACGTCCCGACCAGCCCGTCCGACCTCGGTGACGTCGTGCTCGTCGTCGCCAGCGACCGGGTCTCGGCCTACGACCACGTGCTCAGCCCCGGCATCCCGGGCAAGGGGATCGTGCTCACCGCGCTGAGCCTGTGGTGGTTCGAGCAGCTGGCCGACCTGGTGCCCAACCACGTGGTCTCGACCGACGTCCCGACCGAGGTGACCGGCCGCGCGATGATCTGCCGACGGCTCGAGATGTTCCCCGTCGAGTGCGTCGTGCGCGGGTACCTGACCGGGTCGGGCCTGGCCGAGTACGAGGCCTCCGGGCAGGTCACCGGGATCGAGCTGCCGCCCGGTCTCGTGGACGGCTCGCGGCTGCCGTCGCCGATCTTCACGCCCGCCACCAAGGCCGCCTTGGGCGACCACGACGAGAACGTGCCGTTCTCGGCCGTCGCCGAAACGGTCGGCCTCGACGCCGCCGAGGCCCTGCGTGACCTCACGCTCGCCGTCTACGCGCGGGCCGAGCGGATCGCGCGGGCGAAGGGCGTGATCCTCGCCGACACCAAGCTCGAGTTCGGCACCGACCCGGTCTCCGGTGCGATCACCCTCGGCGACGAGGTGCTGACGCCCGACTCCTCGCGCTTCTGGCCCGCCGACGCCTGGGAGCCCGGGCACGCGCAGCCGAGCTTCGACAAGCAGTTCGTCCGCGACTGGCTCACCTCGCCCGCGTCCGGGTGGGACCGCCGCTCGGACGCGCCGCCGCCGGTGCTTCCGCAGGACGTCGTCCGGCGCACGCGCGACCGGTACCTCGAGGCCTTCGAGCGGCTCACCGGGACCGCGCTGGCTCTGTAGCGGCATGCCGACCGTCCTGCGCTCCGCGCGCCTCGTAGGAGCGGGCCCGGCCACGGTCGACGTCCTGCTGCGCGACGGCCGCGTCGCGGCGGTCGGACCCGCCGTGGACGTCCCCGGCGCCGAGGCCGTCGACCTCGACGGTCGCTGGCTGATGTCCGGCCTCTGGGACGCGCACGTGCACCTGACCCAGTGGGCGCTGGGCCGCCGACGTCTCGACGTGTCCGCGGCGTCCTCCGCCGCCCACGCGGTCGCGCTCGTCGAGACGCGCCTGGCCGAGGCACCACCGCCCGCCGGGACGGCGCTCGTCGGGTTCGGGTTCCGGGACGGCCTGTGGCCCGACGCCCCGACGTCCGCGCTGCTCGACGAGGTCGTCGGGGACGTGCCCGTGGTCCTCGTCTCGGGCGACCTGCACTGCGCCTGGGTGTCGAGCGCCGGCCTGCGCTTCCTCGGCGCCGCCGCCCACCCGACCGGGCTGCTGCGCGAGTCCGAGTGGCTGTCGATCTCGGGGGCGGTCGACCACGTGCCGGACGCCGTCGCCGACGAGCTCGTGCACGACGCCACGCTCGCGGCCGCGGCCCGCGGTGTCGTCGGCGTCGTCGACTACGAGATCGCCGACAACCTCGACGTCTGGCGTCGTCGGGTGGCGGCCCGGCCGCTGAACCTGCGGGTGCGGGCCGGTGTCTGGGAGGACTACCTCGACCGCGTGGTGCGCGAGGACCTGCACACGTTCGACCGCGTCGGAGCGCTGGTCGAGCAGGGGCCGCTGAAGGTCATCACTGACGGTTCGCTGAACACCCGCACCGCCTACTGTCACGACCCCTACCCCGGGACCGTCTCGCACGGCGTCCTGTCGGTGGCGCCCGACCGGCTGGTGCCGCTGATGGCGCACGCCACCCGGCACGGCCTGCGGTGCGCGATCCACGCGATCGGCGACGCGGCGAACGACCTCGCGCTGGACGCGTTCGCCGCGTCCGGCGCCGCCGGGTCGATCGAGCACGCCCAGCTCCTGTCGGCGTCGGCCGTCGAGCGGTTCGCCGCGCTCGGTGTCACCGCGAGCGTGCAGCCCGAGCACGCCATGGACGACCGCGACGTCGCGGACCTGCACTGGGCCGGGCGCACCGACCGGTCGTTCCGCCTGGCCGACCTGGACCGGGCCGGGGTCCGGCTCGCTCTCGGCTCCGACGCCCCGGTGGCGCCGCTCGACCCGTGGGTCGCGCTGGACGCGGCCGTCACCCGTTCCCGCGACGGCCGGACCCCGTGGCATCCCGAGCAGGCGCTCGACCGACGCGTCGCGTTGACCTCGTCGGTCGACGGGCGCGAGCTCGCGCCGTCGGTCGGCGCGCCGGCGGACCTCGTGGTCCTCGACGCCGATCCGTTGACTGCCCCGCTGCGCGGGCTCCCGGTGGCCGGGACGCTCGTGGCCGGGCGCTGGACGCACCAGACTCTGTGACCATGCGGGCAGTCGTGATCGAGAAGTTCGGCGTCCCGCCGACCGTCCGCGACGACGTGCCCGCGCCGGCCTGTCCCGACGACGGGGTCGTCCTGCGGGTCTCGGCCACCGGCGTGTGCCGCAGCGACTGGCACGCGTGGCAGGGGCACGACGCGGACGTCATGCTCCCGCGCGTCCCAGGGCACGAGCTGGCCGGCGTGGTCGTCACTGTGGGGCCCGGCGTCCGGCGGTGGGCCGTCGGCGACGCCGTGACCGTGCCGTTCGTCTGCGCCTGCGGCTCCTGCGCGGCCTGCCTCGCGGGCGAGCAGCAGGTGTGCGAGCGCCAGCGTCAGCCGGGCTTCACGGACGACGGCTCCTACGCCGAGCTCGTCGCGCTGCACCACGCCGACGCGAACCTCGTGCGGCTGCCGGAGGGCATGTCGCCGGTCATAGCCGCGGGTCTCGGCTGTCGGTTCGCGACCGCGTACCGCGCCCTCACGGTGCACGGCCGCGTCGGCGAAGGCGACTGGGTCGCCGTGCACGGCTGCGGCGGCGTCGGGCTGTCCGCGGTCATGATCGCGGTCGCCGGCGGCGCTCAGGTCGTCGCGACGGACGTCGACCCGGCGGCCCGCGAGGCCGCCCTCGCGCTGGGCGCCACCGTGGTCGTCGACGCGTCGACCGACCCGGTCGCGGCCATCCGGTCGGTCACGGCCGGCGGCGCCCACGTCTCGATCGACGCCCTCGGAAGCACCGCGACGGCGACGGCCTCGATCCTGTCGCTGCGGCGGCGCGGGCGGCACGTCCAGGTCGGCCTCCTGCTGGGCCCCGACGCCGCTGCGGCCCTGCCCATGGGTCGCGTGATCGCCTGGGAGCTCGAGCTGTACGGCAGCCACGGCATGGCGGCCCACGAGTACCCCGCGATGCTCGCGCGGATCGCCGCGGGTGCGCTGGACCCGTCCCGCCTGGTCGGTCGCACGATCGGTCTGGACGAGGCCCCCGCCGCCCTCGCCGCACTCGGCACGGGCACCGGCGGGCCGGGGATGACCGTCATCGCGCCGTGAGGCCCGTCCAGCCCGTCGCGCGGATGAGCGAGCGCCCCCAGGAGCCGCGGCACGGCAGCGTCCGGCCTGTCCACGAGATCTCCGACGATCTGCGATGGATACGGGAACAGAGCTCGTCCGACGACTCGCTAGAATCGCCGCGACCCCCCACCGCCGCGCGAACACCTGGAGCCCTTTCGTGGGACGAGTCGTCGTCGATGTCATGCCGAAGCCCGAGATCCTCGACCCGCAGGGCAAGGCCGTCGCCGGCGCGCTGCCGCGGCTCGGGTTCGGGCAGTTCGCGTCCGTCCGTCAGGGCAAGCGGTTCGAGCTCGAGGTCGACGGGCCGGTGACCGACGAGATCCTCGCGGCGGCGCGTGCCGCGGGCGAGCAGG
The DNA here is from genome assembly GCF_049994875.1 of Cellulomonas sp. McL0617. GTDB lineage: Bacteria > Actinomycetota > Actinomycetes > Actinomycetales > Cellulomonadaceae > Cellulomonas. The sequence continues at coordinate 3,574,895 of NZ_CP188256.1, read as the reverse complement.
TGCTGTCCAACCCGGTCATCGAGGACGTGGTCGCGGTCTACGAGGACACCGAAGAGCAGGGCCCCGCGCTGTGACTCGTGTAGGCGTCGTCACGTTCCCCGGCACGCTCGACGATCGCGACGCCGCGCGGGCGGTCCGCCTCGCCGGCGCCGAGGCGGTGAGCCTCTGGCACGCCGACGCCGACCTGCACGGGGTCGACGCGGTGGTCCTGCCCGGCGGCTTCTCCTACGGCGACTACCTGCGCGCGGGCGCCATCAGCCGGTTCGCGCCGGTCATGGGCGAGATCGTCGACGCCGCGAACAGGGGCCTCCCGGTTCTCGGCATCTGCAACGGCTTCCAGGTCCTCACCGAGGCGCACCTGCTGCCCGGATCGATGATCAAGAACGACCACCTGCACTTCGTCTGCCGCGAGCAGAAGCTCTCCGTCGACAACGTCGACACCGCGTGGACCCGCGACTACGCGGTCGGCGAGCACATCACGATCCCTCTGAAGAACCAGGACGGCCAGTACGTCGCCGACGAGCACACGCTCGACGAGCTCGAGGGCGAGGGCCGCGTGGTCTTCCGCTACCAGGGCTGGAACCCGAACGGGTCGCGACGAGGCATCGCCGGCATCTCGAACGCCGCGGGCAACGTCGTCGGCCTCATGCCGCACCCCGAGCACGCAGTCGAGCCGGGCTTCGGTCCCGACGGCGCCCAGGGGCCGCGCACGGGTGTCGACGGGCTGCGCTTCTTCACCTCGGTCCTGACCACCCTCGTCGGCTGAGACGGACCGCGTGCTGAGCCTCGTCGACTGGGACGACCCGGCGGCCACCCGGCTGCGCGACGCCCAGCAGGCAGAGCTGCGCGACCTGTACGGCGAGGACGACATCGAGCACGACCTGACCGGCGAGCACATCGCCGCGCTGGTCCTGCTGCGGGACGGCGACCAGCCCGTGGCGTGCGGGGCGGTCCGGGACCTCGGCGAGGGCGTCGGGGAGCTCAAGCGGATGTACGTCGTCCCGCGGGCGCGCGGCCGCGGCCTGGCGCGAGAGGTGCTCGCCGAGCTCGAACGGGTCGCGTCGGAGAAGGGGTTCCGGCGGCTGGTCCTGGAGACGGGTGTCCTGCAGGTCGGTGCCCTCGCCCTCTACCAGCTGGCCGGGTACCGCTCGATCCCGAACTTCGGTCCGTACGCCGCCGAGACGTCCTCGCGGTGCTTCGCCAAGGACCTGCACGCGGAGCCTCGTCGCTCGGGCGCGAAGCACCCCGGGAGGCTTACGCTGCGTCGGGTCGCCTGGGACGACGCCGACGCCGTCGCGCTGCGGTACGCCATGTGGCTCGACATCGAGGTCCGGTACCCGGAGATCGTCGAGGCCACGCCGGGCGGCTTCCCGGCCGACGACCCGCGGCAGGGGATCGGCACCATCTGCTCGGTGGTCGCCGACCTGGACGGCGTGCCCGTCGGCTGCGCCTCGCTGCGAGCGGCTCGCGAGGGGTACCCCGAAGGCTCCGGCGAGCTCAAGAAGGTCTGGGTCGACGACGCGGCCCGCGGGGCCGGTGCCGCCCGCGCGCTGCTGATCGCCATCGAGGACGACGCGCGAGCGGCGGGCCTGACCAGCGTGGTGCTGCAGACCGGCATCCGGCAGCCGGAGGCCGTCACCCTGTACCTGTCGGCGGGTTACCGGCCGATCGTGCCGTTCGGCCCGTACACCGACGACTTGCTCTCGCTGCTCTTCGGAAAGGTCCTCTGAGCAGCCGTCTCGCATCGCGGGACTTTCCCACCAACCCCTGGTCAACCGGCGGATCGGCCCTACGGTCTGCGCCCATGACCACGTTCCATCTCGCCGTCGAGCTCACGCCCGCCGGTCTGCACCCCGCCGCCTGGCGCCTCCCCGCCGAGGACGCCGCCCGCGCGTTCACGGCCCGACACTGGCTCGACCGCGCGCATGCCGCCGAACGGGTGGGCGCGTCCATCGTCTTCGTCGACGACTCGTCGGCGCCCCCGGTCGAGCGCCCGGGCCGCTTCGTCGGGAGCCTCGACGCCGTCGGGGTCGCGGCCCTGCTGGGCCCGACGACCAGCGGCATCGGTCTCGCCCCGGTGGTCCCCGTGACCTACCGGGAGCCGTTCCACGTCGGCAAGGAGATCCAGACCCTCGACCACGTCAGCCTCGGACGGGGAGCGGTGCAGGTCGCCGTCGCCACCTCGGCCGTCGAGCCGCGGTCGGGCACCGAGGCGCTGCGCTACGACGAGCGGGTGCCGCGTGAGCTGCCCGCCCTGTGGCGCGAGGCGGACGACACCATCGAGGTGCTCGAACGGCTGTGGGACAGCTGGGAGGACGACGCGATCATCCTCGACGCGGAGGGCGACCGGTACATCGACCGCGCCAAGGTCCACGCGATCGAGTTCACCGGCGAGTTCTTCTCGGTGCACGGCGCCTCGATCACGCCACGGTCGCCGCAGGGTCGGCCGGTCGTCGTGATCCGGGGCGACGACCCGCACGAGCTCGCCGTCGCCTCGCGGCGCGCCGACGTCATCCGGGTCCGAACGCCCGAGGCCGCCGCCGCGGTCCGGGCCGTCGTGCCCGACACGGTCACCGTGCTGCTCGACGTCGACGTGCTCGTCGCACCGACCGACCGGGTCGCGGCGGAGCGTCGCGCCGCCCTCGACGCGTTCGAGCCATGGTCCTGGGACGGCGTCGTCGTCGGGGGACCCGTGACCGTCGCGACCGAGCTGACCGCGCTCGCAGACCTGGCCGACGGGGTGACCGTCCGTCCGGTCGCGGGGGACGCCGCCCTGCTGGAGGGTCTCCTGCCCCTCGTCGCGAAGCACAGCACGCTGCGCGAGACCCTCGGCCTGCCCCGCCCGACCAGCCGCTACGCCGCCACCCGCTGAAGGACGCCCGATGACCGCCAAGAAGCAGATCCACCTGGGCGCCCACTTCCCGGGCGTCAACCACCACACCGTCTGGACCGACCCGAGCCACCGACCGGACACGCAGTCGGCGTTCGCGTCGTTCCGGCACCTGGCCGCCACCGCCGAGCGCGGGCTCTTCGACTTCGTGTTCCTGGCCGAGGGGCTGCGGCTGCGCGAGCACCGCGGGCAGCTGGTCGACCAGGACGTCGTGGGCCGCCCGGACACCTACGCGGTGCTCGCCGCCCTCGCCGGGGTGACCACGCACGTGGGCCTCGCCGGCACCATCAACGCGACCTTCAACGACCCGTACGAGCTGGGCCGACAGTTCGCGACGCTGGACCACCTGTCCGCCGGCCGCGCCGCGTGGAACGTCGTGACCTCGTCGGACGCCTTCCACGGCGCGAACTTCCGTCGGGGCGGGTACCTGGCCTACCCCGACCGGTACGAGCGAGCCCGAGAGGTCGTGGAGGCCGCGCGCGCACTGTGGGACGCCTGGGCGCCGGACGCCATCGTCGATGAGGGCGAGAGCTTCGTGCGGCCGGGGTCGCTCGGCACGGTCCGCACGACGGGTCGGCTGGTCGACATCGAGGCCACCCCGACGCTCCCGCGACCGCCGCAGGGCCACCCGGTCATCATCCAGGCGGGCGACTCCGACGGCGGCCGCGAGCTCGCGGCACAGGTGGCGGACGCGGTCTTCTCCCGGCACACCGAGCTCGAGGACGGCAAGACGTTCTACGCGGACGTGAAGGGGCGCCTCGCCCGGTACGGGCGCCGGCGCGAGGACCTGCTGATCCTGCCGGGGTCGTCGTTCGTGCTGGGCGACACCACGGCCGAGGCCGAGGAGCGACTCCGGGAGCTCCAGCTGCAGACGGTCCGCCCGTCCGTCGCCCGCGCGTTCGTGGAGCAGCTGTGGAACCGGGACCTGTCCGGGTACGACGTCGACGGCCCGCTGCCGACGATCGACCCGCTGGTCGACGCGCCCTCCATCACGAACGGCCGGGCCAGCATGTTCAAGGACCCGATCGCGGTCGCGACGCAGTGGCGCGAGCTGTCCGAGGCGAAGGGGCTGTCGATCCGCGAGCTCGTGATCACGGTCCTGGGCCGGTCGAACTTCGTCGGGACGCCCGAGCACGTGGCCGAACAGATCGACCGCTACGTGCAGGAGGACGCCTCCGACGGGTTCATCCTCGTGCCGCACCTGACGCCGCACGGTCTGGACGAGTTCGCCGCGTTGGTGGTCCCTCTCCTGCAGGAGCGGGGCTCGTTCCGCACGTCCTACGAGGCCTCCACCCTCCGGGAGAACCTCGGCCTGCCCGCGGCGGACGCGTTCGGCCGCACGCTCGACCCCGTCCTGACCGAGAGGAACCGCTGATGACCGTGCTCACCGACACCTTCACCGCCGACTGGGAGACGTGGCACGCGTCCCGCGAGGCCTACTTCGCCCAGCCGCACGGCTGGGTCGCCATCACGGCGCTGCACTGGCTCACCGCCCAGGCCCAGACGTTCGACGAGTTCCCGGGCCGCTGGGCCGCGGCGCCCGGCTCCGCGGTCACGATCGAGGCGGTCGCGACCGACGGCCTCGTGGTGCCCGGCGGCGACGTGGTCGACGGCGTCGCGACCCTCGACCCGGTCGAGGGCGGCCCGGGCCTGAACGTGCGGTCCGGCGACCTCATCCTCGAGGTGGCGCGTCGCACCGCGCACGTGATCATCCGCGTGCACGACCCGCGTGCGCCGCAGCTGGCGGCGTTCACGGGGATCCCGGCATACGCACCGGACGAGAAGTGGCTGGTCACGGGCGCGTTCGAGGCGTTCGACGCGCCACGGACGGTCACCACCGGCGCCGTCGTCGAGGGCCTGGAGCACCACCACGCCGCGGTCGGAACCGTGCGGTTCGAGGTCTCCGGCGCGCCGCAGTCGCTCCTCGTGTTCGACGGCGGCGCCCGCGGGCTGTCGGTCCTGTTCCGCGACGCGACGAGCGGTGTGACCACCTACCCGGCCTCGCGCACGCTCGCGCTCGGCCCGCTCCGGGGCGACGGGACGGTCGCCCTCGACTTCAACCGCGCGAGCAACCTGCCGTGCGGCCTGACCGAGTTCGCCACCTGCCCGGTGCCGCCCGCCGAGAACGTGCTGACGGTCGCTGTCGAGGCCGGCGAGCAGTGGGTGCGCTGATCAGCGGCTGACCAACAACCGGCCGGCCTCCGCGAACCGCATCCACTGGTCCTCCTGGTCGGGCGGCAGCGAGACCCAGTCGTAGAACACCCGCGCTCCGCCGCCGGGCGCCCACAACCGGGCGCCCGGCAGCGCGAGCGCGTCGGCGTGCTCGGCCGTGGACCGCCCGAGCTTGACCGCGAGGTGCCCGTCGCCCGTGAACGCGGCGAACATCGACGACCCGACCTTGAGCATCGGATGGCCCATCATCTGGCCGAGGGTCGCCCCGCGCGCGACGAGGTCCACGGCGATGGCGTCGAACTCGGAGTCCATCGGCCCAGCCTCACATGGACGCGACGAGGTTCACCAGCAGCGCGATGATGACGGTCCCGAACAGGTAGCTGAGCAGCGCGTGCACCAGCGCCGTCCGGCGCATCTGCGACGAGCCCAGGTCGGTGTCCGAGATCGCGAAGCTCATCCCGACGGTCACCGCCACGTACGCGAAGTCGGTGTACTGAGGCGCTTCCTTCTGATGGAAGTCGATGCCGCCGGCGCCGTCGGTCAGGTACATCCGGGCGTACCGCAGCGCGAAGACCGTGTGGATCGCGGCCCAGGACGCCAGGACGCTCGTCATGATGGCGATGGTCGGCAGGAGCTGGCCGATCGCTCCGCTGACCAGCAGCGAGATCACACCGGCGAGCGTCACCAGGGCCGCGGCGATCACGACGAGGTGCGACACGAACCGCGTCGGCTCCTCCCGCGTCGCGTGGGACGCGGTCTCGTCGGGACCCATGGGCGCGCACGCGATCCAGGTCCAGACGACGAACACGGCGGCGATGGTCGCCCACCCGGCCAGCAGCGCCGCGAGCACCGACGACCAGCTGACCACGATCCCCACGCCGATGCCCAGCACCAGCCCGACGAGCAGGCGGACCGCCGGGGACACCACGACGCGTCGGTTGACCATGTCGACAGTGTTCCGGCCGGCCGACCGATTCGGCGTCAGGTCGCGAGTGTGTCCAGCGCCTGTGTGAGGTCGTCGATGAGGTCCTCGGGGTCCTCGAGGCCCACCGAGAACCGCAGCGTGGACTCGGCGATCCCCACGGCCGCACGCCCGTCCGCACCGAGCTTGCGGTGCGTCGTCGTGGCGGGGTGCGTGATGATCGACTTCGCGTCGCCCAGGTTGTTCGAGATGTCGACGATCCGAAGCGCGTCGACCACCCCGAACGTGGCCTTCTTGGCCACCTCTGCGGACGCGTCCGCCGGCACCGCGAGGTTGAACGTCACGACCGTGCCGCCGCCGCTCTGCTGCGTCAGCGCGAGCGCGTGCTGCGGGTGCGAGGGGAGGTAGGGGTAGCGGACCTGCGAGACCCCGGGCTGCGCCTCGAGCCAGGTCGCCAGGCGCAGGGCCGACGCCGTCTGGTGGCGGACCCGCAGCGAGAGCGTCTCCAGCCCCTTGAGCAGCACCCACGCGTTGAACGCCGACATCGACGGTCCGGTGTTGCGGATCATCGTCTGCACCGGGCCGTGGATGTACTCCTCGGAACCCAGGATCGCACCGCCGAGCACGCGGCCCTGACCGTCGATGTGCTTGGTCGCGGAGTAGACGACCACGTCGGCGCCGAGGTCGAGCGGCCGCGACAGGACGGGCGTCGCGAACACGTTGTCGACGATGACCAGGGCCCCGGCGGCGTGCGCGAGCCGCGAGACCGCCTCGATGTCGACAAGGTCCTGCATCGGGTTGGACGGCGTCTCGAAGAACACCACGTCGGCAGGCGTCGACAGCGCGGCCTCCCACTGCGAGAGCACGTGCCCGTCGACGTAGTCGGTGGTGACGCCCCACTTCGCCAGGACCTCGTCGAAGAGCACGACCGTCGAGCCGAACAGCGCCCGGGCCGCCACGATGCGTGAGCCCGACCGGGCCACGGCTGCCAGCGCGGTGAAGACCGCGGACATCCCGCTCGCGGTGGCGTAGGCCGCCTCGGCCCCGTCGAGCAGCCGCAGCCGCTCCTCGAACGTGGAGACCGTCGGGTTGTTGTACCGCGAGTACAGGAACCGGTCGTACTCACCGGCGAAGGCGGACTCGGCCTGTGCGCCGTTGTCGTAGACGTAGCCCTGCGTCAGGAACAGCGCCTCGGACATCTCCTGGAACTGCGACCGCACCAGCCCGCCGCGCACGGCGAGCGTGTCGGGGCGCAGCGTGCTGCGCTCGACGCGCTTCTCGTCCCAGTCGCCGGGACCCGGCACGCGAGCCGCGCTCATCGCTGGCGCCAGGGCAGGCCGGCGGCGCGCCAGCCCGAGTGCCCGCGGTGGCCGTCCGCGCCCACGTCGCCCTCGAAACCCTCGAGCACGTTGTAGGCGGGGCCGAGCCCGGCGGCCGTCGCGGCGTTCGCGGCCGCGATCGAGCGCACGCCCGACCGGCACAGGAACACGATCGGCCGACCGTCGCCGGACGCCAGCCCGAGCTCGCCCAGCTGCTTGAGGAACTGGGGGTTCGGGCGTCCCGACGGATAGGTCACCCACTCGACCAGTGCGGAGCGGCCGTCGATCGCGGCGGCGTCCGGGATGCCCACGTAGGCCCACTCGGCGTCGGTGCGCACGTCGACCAGCAGCGCGCTCTGGTCGGACGTGAGCAGTTCCCAGGCCTGCTGGGGGGTCAGGTCGCCGGCGTAGCTCATGCGGGCCCCGTCTCATGGGTGGTGGCGTTCACGGTGCGATACCTCCATCGGTCCTGGCGGTAGCACCCTCGTCCGAGGCTGCCGGTGGTCGACAGCGTGCTCGCGGGTTGCTGCGGCGTCGTCGAGCCAGATCTCTCAGCCGCTCTGGATGGTGCCGGTGATGCTAGTGCGGTGATCCGTGGAATCCAACTGGTGGAATCGAGGTCTTGCGATCCGAGACGATCCGTCCCGGACGTTGACAGTCCCGCGGGGGTGCGGGGACCCTCTTCTCAGGTCATGAGCGCCAGCGTCAAGCCCCGGCTCGCTGGCCGGCAACCCTCCTCCGCGGTGGGGTGCCCCGGGTGACGACCTGGCCGTGCTCCGTCCGGGGCTCGGCAAGCGCGGGGTCCACCGTCGTGGTTGCCCCCTTTGTCGGAGGACCATCATGACCGCAACTGCCGAGCGCCTCTCCTGTGCGGACGTCGATGCGGTGAGCGCCCTGCTCCCCGTCGTCGGCGGCAACACCACGGTGCCCCTCGTCGACGGCTCGCAGGTCGTCTACGCCAACCTGGACTACGCCGCCAGCGCGCCTGCGCTCGAGGCCGTCGCTGCCCGCGTCACCGAGGTGCTGCCGCTGTACGCGTCCGTGCACCGCGGCGCCGGCTACCTCTCGCAGGTGTCCACCGCGTTGTACGAGTCGGCCCGCCAGACGATCGCCCGCTTCGTGGACGCGCGTCCCGACGACGTCGCCATCATCACCCGCAACACCACCGACTCGCTCAACCTGCTGGCGGGCGTGGTCCCGACCGGCGGCCGGGTGCTCGTCCTCGACATCGAGCACCACGCCAACCTGCTGCCCTGGGTGCACTCCGCGCCCGGTCACGGTCACCAGACCACGATCCTGCCGATCGCCGGCACCGTCGCGGAGACCCTGAGCAAGCTTCGCGACGAGCTCGCGCGCCAGCACTACGCCCTCCTGACCGTCACGGGCGCCTCCAACGTCACCGGCGAGTCGCTGCCCCTGGACGAGGTCATCGCCCTCGCGCACGCCGAGGGCACGCGCGTCGCGATCGACGGCGCCCAGCTGGTGCCGCACCGCGGGTTCTCGTTGACGTCGTCGGACGCCGACTACATCGCGTTCTCGGGGCACAAGACCTACGCGCCGTTCGGGGCCGGCGCGCTCGTCGGTCGTCGCGACTGGCTCGACACGGGCTCGCCGTACCTCGCAGGGGGAGGTGCGGTGCGCGACGTGCGGACCGATCGCACGATCTGGCAGCCGGCCCCGGCTCGGCACGAGGCCGGTTCGCCCAACGTGATCGGCGCCATCGCGCTCGCGGAGGCCTGCGACCAGCTCGCAGCCCTGCCGGCGGGTGCGCTGCACGCCCACGAGGACGCCCTGCGCGCGCGGCTGGTCGCCGGTCTGAGCGCCATCGACGGCGTGGAGATCGCGCGGATCTGGCCCGACTCGGCCCCGCCCGTCGGCGTCCTGACGTTCACCGTCCCGGGACACAACCCCGGCCTCGTCGCCGCGTACCTGTCCGCCGAGCACGGCATCGGCGTCCGCGACGGCCGCTTCTGCGCGCACCCGCTGCTCGCGCACCTCGGGGCGTCCGACGGGGCGATCCGCGCGTCGGTGGGCGTCGGCACGCCGAGCGAGGCCGTCGACCGGCTCCTCACGGCCCTGACGGAGTACCTGGCCGACGGCCCGCGCTCCGGCTACGAGATCGTCGACGGCTGCTGGTCGGTGGTCGACGACACACGCCCGCTGGTCGAGGTGCACGGCCTGGACCACCTGGCCGCGACGGCCGCAGCCGCCTGCGGCCCGGCCCTGGACGACTGACCGCCGACGGCTCGGCCCGGCCCCCGGCCCGGGCCGTCCGCCGAGACCGGCAGTTCGTCGCGAGAACGGCAGTTCAGAGTGCCGTTCTCGCGCCAAAGTGCCGTTCTCGCCACTGGGACCCGGGAGAGGATGACTGGGTGCAAGACAGGAGCCAGGAGCAGGTCGGCGTGCTCGGTGTGGTCGCGTTTCTCGTCGAGGTGGTGATGGTCGCCTTGCTGGCCGTGGCTGGGTGGCGGCTCGGCAGCAGCACGCTGCTGTCGTTGGTCCTCGCGGTCGTGTTCGTGGCGGTCGCCGTCGCGGTGTGGAGCCGCTGGATGGCCCCGCTCTCGACGCACCGCCTCCCCGGCACCGTTCGGGCCGTCGTGGCCACCGGGCTGTTCGTGCTCACAGCGGTCGTCGCGCTGCTCGCGGGCATCTCGGCGTTCGTCGTCGTCCCGTTCGCCGTGATCGGCGCGGCCGTCTTCACGGCGGCCCGCGCGTCCTGACGCCCGCTGCGCCCGCGCCACCGCCCGGCCGTGCGAACGCGCGCGACGCCTGTCCGGACGGGGTGTCGTCGCCGGCCTGCGGGTGGGCGGTGTCTGGACGAAGATGGTCATCAAGGCGGGCGGCCGGCGGGATCCGAGACCCGACGGCCGTTCGTCGGCCGATCAGGCGTGCGGCGTGACCGAGCCCGTCAGGTGCGGGGCGCTGCTCCAGGCCGCGAACGAGAAGCCGACGTCCGACGGTGCGATCCGGACGTCGACCGTGGACGGCAGCAGCACGGGTCTGAGGAAGGTCACCGACCAGTCGAACGCGTCTCCGCGGGCGGCTCCGACGGCCGCGAGCGCACGCGACGCCGTGTACAGGCCGTGGGCGATCGCGCGGGGGAACCCGAACGCGCGGGCGGCCAGTGACGACACATGGATCGGGTTGCGGTCGCCGGAGACGGCGGCGTAGCGGCGGCCGGTGTCGGCGGCGAGCACCCACCTGCCGGTCGGCGTCGGCGGCTCGAAGGACGTCCGCTCGTCCGCGGCGTCGCCCGCCAGGAACAGGCCGCGCGCGAGATAGGTGGACACGCCCCGCCAGACGATCTCGTCGTCGACCGACACGGTCGTCACGAGGTCGACCTGGGTGCCCGTGCGGTGCCCGCGCAGGTTCGTCGCGGACGCGTGGAGGTCGAGCCGGTCGACGAGTGTCACGGGCCGGGTCTGCGTGACGTGGTTCGACAGGTGGATCAGGCCGGCCACCGGCAGCGGGAAGTCGGAGCGCGCCATGAGGGCCGTCGCGACGGGGAACGCGAGCACGTGCACGAACCCGGCCGGCAGGGCGTCGCTCGCGGACTCGCCGAGCAGGTGCTGGTACGCGGTCAGGTGGTCGGCGGACGCCTGGACGCCGCGCACGACGTACTCGACGGCCGGCAGCTCGGCCGGTGCCCGGCCCCGTCGTCGGGACAGAGCCAGCCGTCCCGACGAGGCCGCGCCGCGCACGTACAGTCCGCCGAGCCCGGGCACGCCGGGCAGGACGACGACCGTCACCGGCCGACCAGGTTCTGCCCGCACACCCGCAGCACGCGTCCCACGATCCCGCCGGCCGCCGGGGAGGCCAGGAACGCGACCGTCTCGGCGACGTCGACGGGCAGCCCGCCCTGCTGCAGGGAGTTCAGCCGGCGCGCGACCTGCCGGGTGACGGCCGGGATGCGCGCGGTCATCTCGGTCTCGATGAACCCGGGCGCGACGGCGTTCGCGGTACCCCCGAACACCTCCAGCAGCGGCGCGGTCGCGCGGACCATGCCGATCACGCCACCCTTGGACGCCGCGTAGTTGGCCTGCCCGCGGTTGCCGGCGATGCCGGAGGTCGATGCGAGGGAGACGATCCGCGGGGCGTCGGTGAAGTCGCCGGACGTCAGCAGCGCCTCGTTGATCGCCAGCTGGGACGCGATGTTGACGGCCAGCACCGAGTCCCACTTCTCCGGCGTCATGTTGGCCAGCAGCTTGTCGCGCGTGATGCCGGCGTTGTGCACGACGATGTCGAGCCGTCCGTGCCGCGCGAGCGCGTGCTCGAGGATGCGCGCCCCGGCGTCCGGCGCCGTCACGTCGAGCTGCAGCGCGGTTCCCCGCACGCGGTTGGCGACGACCACCAGGTGCTCCCCGGCGGCGGGCACGTCGACCACGACCACGGTCGCACCGTCCCGGGCGAGTGTGTCCGCGATCGACTCACCGATGCCGCGGGCGGCCCCCGTGACCACCGCGACGCGACCCGCCAACGGTCGGTCCCACGACGCGGGGAGCGACCCGGCCAACGAGTCGACCTCCAGCAGCTGGCCGTCCACGAACGCCGACCGCGTGGACAGGAAGAACCGCAGCGCACCGACGACGGAGGGCGCGGTGACCGGGACGTCGGACCCGAGCACGAGCCCGTTCGCGGTCGCACCGCCGCGCAGCTCCTTGGCGATCGACCGCAGGAACCCGTCGACGCCCTGCCGGGCCGCGGCGACCGCCGGAGCGTCGTCGGACGTGGCGGCGCGGGAGACCGTGAACACGCGACCGCCCCGCGCCAGCCTCTTGAGCACGCCGGCGAGCTCGAGGACGGGAGCCGCCAGCTCCGACGGGTGGGTCAGTGACGTGAGCCCGAGCACGACGGCCGAGTACCGCAGGTCGGGCGCCGCCACCCGGTGCACGTCGAGGTCCCAGTCGGCCGACAGGAGCCGGGCGAGCTCGTCGTCGCCGATCACCAGGACCGGCCCGTCGAGCAGCGCCTGGCCTTCCTGGAAGCGACGCAGCGGTGTGGGCTGCGGGAGCCCCAGCTGCTTGGCCAGCTTGCCCGTGAACCCGCCGTTGACCAGGTTCAGGTACGTGTCGGCGGACATCAGGCCGCCTCGAGGATCGCGGTCATTCCCAGACCCCCTGCGGCGCAGACCGACACCAGTGCCCGGGTTCCGGGTCCGCGTCGGTGGAGCTCCTTGCTGACGGTCGCGACGATCCGACCGCCCGTCGCGGCGAACGGGTGCCCGGCGGCGAGCGACGAGCCGTGGACGTTGAGCTTCGCGCGGTCCACGGAGCCGAAGGCGCCCTCGAGCCCCAGGCGGTCGCGGCCGAACGACTCCGACTCCCACGCCGCCAGGATCGTCAGCACGGTCGACGCGAAGGCCTCGTGGATCTCGACCAGGTCGAAGTCGTCGAGGGTCAGCCCGTTGCGGGCGAGCAGCCGGGGCACGGCGAACACAGGAGCCATGAGCAGTCCGTCGACGCCGTGCACGAAGTCGACCGCGGCCGCCTCGGCGTCGACCACGGACGCGAGCGGGACGAGACCGTGCGCGGATGCCCAGTCCGCGGAGCCGAGCAGCACCGTCGAGGCACCGTCGGACAGCGGGGTCGAGTTGCCCGCGGTCATCGTCGCCGGGGTGTCCAGCCCGAGGCCGAAGACGGGCTTCAGCGACGCCAGCTTCTCCAGGGACGAGTCCGCTCGCAGGTTCGCGTCGCGCGCCAGGCCGCGGAAGGGCGTGACCAGGTCGTCGAAGAACCCGGCGTCGTAGGCCGCGGCCAGGTTCTGGTGGCTGGCCAGCGCGACCTCGTCCTGCGCCGCCTGCGAGATGCCCCACTGCGCGGTGGTCAGCGCCTGGTGCTCGCCCATCGACAGGTGCGTGCGCGGCTCGTCGGTGCGGGGAGCGGAGGGCGCGAGGTCCTTCGGGCGGATCTTGGCGACGGCGGCGAGCTTCTGGGCGGCGGACTTCGCGTGCGAGAGGTCGAGCAGCTGGCGCCGCAGCCGGTCGCTCACCGCGATCGGGGCGTCCGACGTGGTGTCGACGCCGCCCGCGATCGCCGACTCGAGCTGTCCGAGGCGGATCTTGTTGCTGAGCGACACGACGGTCTCGAGCCCGGTCGCGCACGCCATCTGCACGTCGTACGCGGGCGTCTCGGCGGAGAGCGCCGAGCCCAGCACAGACTCGCGCGTGAGGTTGAAGTCGCGGCTGTGCTTGAGGACCGCACCGGCCGCCACCTCGCCGATCCGTTCGCCCTGCAGCCCGTAGCGCGCCACCAGCCCGTCGAGCGCGGCCGTGAGCATGTCCTGGTTGCTGGCGTGCGCGTAGGGGCCGCCGGCGCGGGCGAAGGGGATGCGGTTGCCTCCGAGCACGTAGGCGTTGCGCGGGGTGGGGGTGGTGGTGCGACGGGCCATGAGGGGCTCGTTCCTCTCGCATTCGTCGATGAAGCGAACCGGCTTGATGTGACGCAGTGTCCGAAACCCACAGTACCTGATACCTTCGGTCTCGTGAGCCCGAGCCCCCCGGGTACGTCGACGTCGACGACCCTCACCGCCCTCATCGTGCAGCCGTCGGAACCCGACGGCCGCTCGACCCGTTGGGCCGACCATCGCGAGGCCCGGCGCGCGGAGCTGGTGCGCACGGCCCGCCGCACGGTCCACCATCGCGGACCGGACGTCTCCATGGAGGAGATCGCCGCCGACGCGGGCACCTCCAAGTCGATCGTCTACCGCTACTTCACCGACAAGACCGGGCTGCAGATCGCCGTCGCCGAGGCCGTCGTCCTGCAGATCCAGGGGGCGCTCGAGGGCGTCCTGCGGGTCGCGCCGACGCCGCGGGAGGGTCTGCGCGCGATGGTCGCGGTCTACCTCGAGATGATCGAGTCATCGCCCAACGTGTACGCGTTCGTCACCCGCAACGGGTCGGTGGAGTCCGGCGGGCCGCTCGGGCACTTCCTCGACTCGGTCACCGCCCTGGTCGCCGCGCCGTTCGCGCGCGGGCTGACCGAGGAGCACAACGGCAGGGCACGCCGGCCGGAGGACGCGTCGGCCGACGACGCCGCCCTGACCGCCCGCGTCGCGCTCGCCGAGTCCTGGGCCGCGGGCGCCGTCGGCTTCGTGCGCGGGTCCGGGGAGTGGTGGCTGGCGCACCGTGACGAGCCCGGCACCCCCGACCGCGAGGAGATCACCGCCCACGTCGCCGCCTGGTTGTGGGCGGGACCCGTGGGCCTGCTGGCCCGAGACCGAAAGACCGCTGGAAGCCCCACCGACGTCAGCACGAGCACGGAGGAAGCATGAGCACCACCACGCAGCGCACCTCGACCCCGGTGGACGACACGGGCGACCCCCGCCTGGACGCCGACGTCTCCGTCGACATCGCCCATCTGAGCGAGGTCCTGCTCGGCCACTACCCCGAGCTGCGGCTGGCGGCCCGCCGGCTGATGACCGACGAGCGGTTCCACCGGATCGAAGGGCAGTCCGTGCCCGAGCACCGTGAGCGCGTGCTCGCCCAGCTCCGGTTGCTGGCGGCCGAGGGTGACGTGCACCGCTCGTTCCCCGAGCGGTTCGGCGGCGCCGGCGACCACGGCGGCTTCCTGGCGCGGTTCGAGGAGCTGACGCACGCGGACCCGTCGCTGCAGATCAAGTCGGGTGTGCAGTGGGGGTTGTTCGCCTCGGCGATCTACCACCTGGGCACCGACCGCAACCATGATGAGTTCCTCGCCGACGCCCTGTCGATCAAGGTCCCGGGTGCGTTCGCGATGACGGAGACCGGCCACGGTTCGGACGTCGCAGCGATCGGCACGACGGCGACGTACGACGGGTCCACGCAGGAGTTCGTCCTCCACACACCGTTCCGGGCCGCGTGGAAGGACTACCTGGGCAACGCCGGTCAGCACGGCACGGCCGCGGTCGTGTTCGCGCGGCTGGTCACCCAGGGCGTGGACCACGGCGTTCACGCCCTCTACGTGCCCATCCGCGACGAGGCCACGATGGCCTTCCTGCCGGGCGTCGGTGGCGAGGACGACGGGCTCAAGGGCGGCCTGAACGGCATCGACAACGGCCGGCTCTGGTTCGACCACGTGCGCGTCCCGCGCACCAACCTGCTCAACCGGTACGGCGACGTCACCCCCGAGGGCGTCTACGAGTCGCCGATCGACAACCCCGGACGCCGGTTCTTCACCATGCTCGGCACCCTCGTGCAGGGGCGCGTCTCGCTGGACGGCGCGGCCGTCGTCGCCGCCCGGCTCGGCCTGACGATCGCGATCACCTACGGCAACCAGCGGCGCCAGTTCGCGTCCTCGTCGCCCACCGAGGAGGTGGTGATCCTCGACTACGCCGAGCACCAGCGCCGCCTCCTGCCGCTGCTCGCCGAGACGTACGCCGCCGGCTTCGCGCACGAGGACCTGCTCGCGGCGTTCGACGACGTGTTCTCCGGCCGCAACGACACCCCGCAGTCGCGCGAGGACCTGGAGACGCTGGCCGCCGCGCTCAAGCCGACGTCCACGTGGCACGCGCTCACCACGCTGCAGGTCTCGCGCGAGGCGTGCGGCGGCGCCGGGTACCTGGCCGAGAACCGGCTCACCGGGCTGCGTGCCGACATGGACGTCTATGCCACGTTCGAGGGCGACAACACCGTCCTGCTGCAGCTCGTCGGGAAGCGTCTCCTGGCTGACTACGCGCACTCGTTCAAGCACCTCGTCGCCACCAAGGTGGCCCGCGTCGTGGCCGAGCGGGCCGCCGACGCCGCGCGGTACCGGACGCCGTTGGTGCGGGCCGTCCAGACGATCGCCGACGTGGGCGACCCCCGTCGGTCGGCCGGTCAGCTGCGCGAGACGACGACCCAGCGCGAGCTGCTCGTCGACCGTGTCGAGACCATGGTCGCCGAGGTCGCGCAGGCCCTGCGGCCCGCCCAGAAGGCGACGCCGGCCGAGGGTGCCGCGCTGTTCAACGCGCACCAGCACGAGCTCGTCGAGGCCGCGCGAGCGCACGCCGAGCTGGTGCAGTGGGAGTCGTTCACTGCGGCGCTCGAGCGGGTCACCGACCCCAGCACCCGGCAGATCCTCACGTGGGTGCGCGACCTGTTCGGGCTCTCCCTGATCGAGCGCCACCTGACGTGGTACCTGCTGAACGGTCGGCTCTCGACCGGGCGGGCCCGCACCGTGACGTCGTACATCGACCGGCTGCTGGCCCGGCTGCGGCCGCACGCCCAGAGCCTCGTCGACGCCTTCGGGTACGAGCAGGCCCACCTGCGCGCCCCGATCGCGTCGGGCGCGGAGGAGTCGCGCCAGACCGAGGCGCGCGCGTTCTACGAGGCCCAGCGTGCGTCGGGCGACGCCCCGGTCCCGGAGAAGCACCACCGCTGAGGCCCCGCGGGCGTCCGAACAGGCTGCCGTTCGGACGCCTGCGGCGTCAGGCCTTGCGGTTGGCCCGGCGCGTCTTGGCGATCCAGCCGGCGATGCCGCCGAGCACGAACGTCACCAGGATGACCACCCACTCGGGGGTCTCGAACGAGGTGAACACCAGGTTGAAGCTCACCGGATCCCGGTTGGCGACGATCAGGACGATGACCACCACGAGGATGACGAGAGCGAGCCAACGCCGCTTGAGGAACGCGACGACGGCACCGTCGCCGGCGGGCGTGCTGTTCTGAGACATCGGACGGACCTCCGCTAGACGACGGGTCGTCCGATTGTTCCGCCTCGTGGCCCTGACGAGGTCATTCCGGGTTGCAACGCGCCGCGATCATGTCCACCGCGCTGACGTCCGGTCGCCAGGGCTCCAGGTTCCAGGTGGCCTTCTCGGGGGCGCCGAGCTGATGGCACTCGAGCTGGGCGCGCATGGTCGGGCTGTCCGCGTCGGGATCCTGGGCGACGAGCTGCGACCACAGGCCCACGCTCGCCGCCTGCGACCACGCCCGGGCCCAGGCGCTCGGCGTCACGGCGAGCGACCTGCCGCCCTCGGCCTGCCCCCAGACGGCGCCCTGCACGGCCACGCTCGCGACCCACACGCCCGTGGGTGCCGTGCCGGTGAGCCGGACCGAGGTAGGCCCATCCTGCTCGAGCCGGATGCCTGGCGCGTCCGTGCTGATCCCGGCGACGAACGCGCCCGCGGCACCCTCGACGAGCGCCGACCCGTCCTCGAGCGCCCGGAACGTGGTGCCGGCCGGCGCAGTCAGCACCGTCTCGCCCTCGGAGACGCTGAGCCGGACGGACCCGTCGTCGTCGGGCGTCACGGTCGCGACGGCCGTGCGGTCCAGAGGCTGGGCGGTGATCGTCGCGGGCCCGCTGGTGACCGCGACCGCTGCTGGGGTCGGGGCCGCGTGCGTCGGGCTCGGGGTCGGCGCTGCCGGGCCCGTGCAGGCCGCGAGGGCGAGGGTCGCCGCGACGAGCGCGACGACCACGCGTGACCTCGGCATGCGCCGACGGTAGCAACGTCACCCGCTCAGCCAGACGCACGAGGACGGCTCGACGACGTCCGGGTCCGCGTGCGGCGTGCTCGTCACCACGAGCCCGTGCCCGGTGGGGACGAGCCGGTGCAGCGGCCAGGCTCGCGACGAGGCGTTCAGCACCACGATCGACGTGCCGCGCTGCGCCACCAGGATGCCCGGGGGCGCGGGCAGCCAGGTGACCAGGGCGGGCGCGTGGACCCAGAGCCGTCGGCGCTCGCGCAGCGCGTGGTGCAGCACGGACCACGGGGACGCCGGGTCCTGCTCCTGCACGTCGCGCGCGAGGGCCGCGAACGACGGCGGCATCGGCAGCCACGGCGTGCCGGTGGTGAACCCGAACGAGGGGTCCGAGGAGGTCCAGGGCAGCGGGATGCGGGCGCCGTCGCGGTTGGGCAGCCGGCCGCCCGAACGCAGCGACTGCGGGTCCTGCCACGCCTCCCGGGCGACGTCGACGTCCGGCAGGCCCAGCTCGTCGCCTGCGTAGAGGTAGAAGGCGCCCGGCATGGCGAGCAGGAACAGGTGCAGCGCGAGCGACCGGTCGGCGCCCAGGCGGGTCGCTGCTCGTGCGACGTCGTGGTTGCCGACGACCCACGCAGGCACGGCACCGACGGACCGGTTGGCCAGCAGCTGCTCGTGGATCGTCCGGCGCAGGGCCGCGGCGGACCAGGCCGTGCGGAAGAGCTCGAACGCGAACACCTGGCCGAGCTCGTCGGACCGGGCGAAGGCCGCGGTGCGGTCGGGCGGGCCCCACGCCTCGGCGACCGCGTAGACGTCGGGCGCGCAGTCGTCCAGGACCTTCCGCCACGACCGGTAGATCTCGTGCACGTCCGGCCGGTCCCAGTGCGGGTGGACGGGCGCGTCGCGACGGATCTCGGCGTAGGACGGGTCCTTGGCGAGGCCGCCCGCGACGTCCACCCGAAAGCCGTCAACGCCCCGCGCCACCCAGAACCGCAGCGTCGCCTCGGCGTCGGCCCGCACGTCCGGGTGTGCCCAGTTGAGGTCGGGTTGTTCGGGCGCGAACAGGTGCAGGTACCAGTCGCCGTCGGGCAGCCGCGTCCAGGCCGACCCGCCGAACATGGACCGCCAGCGGGTGGGCGGGCGGTCGCCCGGCAGCATGTGGAACCGCTCGCGGGAGGACGCGCCAGGGCCGTCGGCGAGCGCCTGCCGGAACCACGGGTGCTGGTCGGAGACGTGGTTGGGGACGAGGTCCAGCACCACGCGCAGCCCGCGCGCGTGCGCCTCGTCGACCAGCCGGTCGAACGTCTCGAGGTCGCCGAACAGCGGGTCGACGTCGCGCGGGTCGGCGACGTCGTAGCCGTGGTCGGCCTGCGGGGACGGGTAGATCGGGGTGAGCCAGAGGGCGTCGACGCCGAGGCGGGTGAGCGCGTCGAGGTGCTCGACCAGTCCCCGCAGGTCGCCGATGCCGTCCCCGTCGCCGTCCGCGAACGAGCGGACGTAGACCTGGTAGACGACGGCCGTCCGCCACCAGCCACGGGTCATCCCACTCGCACCACCTCGACGAGCACGACGCTCGGGCTGGGCAGCCGGACCGAGACGGCTCCGTCCAGGGGGTGCTCCCGCACCGCGAGACGGTCCGCCGCGCGCAGCGCCGCCCACTGCTCGTCGGACGGCCAGTCGGCGCCGGCACCCAGCTCGGACCAGATGCGCGCGATGTTCGAGTGCGTCGCGTCCACGCGGTGCTCGCGGACGGTCCACGCGCCCT
Organism: Cellulomonas sp. McL0617; assembly: GCF_049994875.1. Classification (GTDB taxonomy): domain Bacteria; phylum Actinomycetota; class Actinomycetes; order Actinomycetales; family Cellulomonadaceae; genus Cellulomonas. The sequence goes on along the minus strand of NZ_CP188256.1, from coordinate 3,555,452 downwards.
CGTCGAGACCCTCGAACGTCAGCTCCACCGTGCGGTCCAGCGGCTGCGACCCGTCGACCTTGCTCTGGTCGAGGGTGCCGTTCCACAGGGCGACGGCGACCCGGTCGGACCCGTCGCGCGACGCCCACGCCTCCACCAGGGAGCCGGCGCCGTCGCCGTCGACGGTGGCCGCGACCTCGTCGCGACCCAGCTGCTCCAGCAGGTACAGGGCCCACCAGCGCGGCTTGCGCAGCTCCCCGACGGTGCGCAGCCCGAACCCGCCGTGCAGCAGCCGCGGCGGACGGCCGAGCTCCTCGAACTGGTCGGAGACCACCCAGTAGGAGAGGGCGTCGATGCGGCCGGCCGCCGACCGCATGCCGCGCGCGAGGAACGCGGCCGAGAAGACACCGTCGTTGGCGTTGCCGAAGTGCGTGGGTGTGACACCCCACTCGGTCCACCAGATCTGCGCGTCCGACCGGCCGTAGCGCTCGAGCGTGGGTCGCAGGTCGAGCGGCGCGTTGCCGTAGGTGTGCGTCGAGACGAAGTCGACCGGGGCGCCCGAGGACGCGACGTGGTCGAGCAGCCCGTCGACCCACCCCGCGGCGGCGGTCGAGGGGCCGCCGACGACGAGCCCGTCGTCCACGGATCGGACCGCCCGGACCGTCACGTCGTAGAGCAGCCAGAACTCCTCGCGCGTGCCGCTCCAGAACACTTCGAGGTTCGGCTCGTTCCACACCTCGAACGACCAGCGCTCGCGGACCTCGTCGAGGCCATAGCGGTCGACGAGGTGCTGCACCAGGTGGCGGACCAGCGACGCCCACCGCTCCCAGTCGCGCGGCGGCGAGACGATCGCCGCGTAGTCGAACACGGTCACCAGCGGGTCCGACGCCAGGTCGCGCGGCATGTACGACAGCTCGACCACCGGCCGCAGGCCGAGCCCGAGCAGTCGGTCGTACACCGCGTCCACGCCGGTGAAGTCGTGCACCGGCTGCCCGTCGACCTCGCGGTAGACGCCGAGGTCGTCGCACAGGATCGCGTGCGCCCGGACCGTCGAGACCCCCAGCTCGTCGTGCGCGGCGCGCAGCGCCGAGGTCAGGTCGTCGGCGATCGACTGCCCACCGACCGTGTCCGGGCTGAGCAGCAGGCTGAGGTGCTCGGACCCGATCATCGGTCGCCACGGCCGCGGCAGCTCGCCGACGACCTCGTCGACCGCGACCGACACGCGCACCGGCGACGCGACGCCCGCCAGGGAGGTCGCGGCGACCTCCGGCCCGGCCGGCCCGGTGACGGACACGTCCGAGACGGTCGCCACCGCGTACCGGTAGGGGACGCCGGGCGCGCCGGTGGTGTCCGCGTACGGCCCGTGGGGGACCGCCAGGACGTCGCCGCCCGCGTGGTCGAGCGGGCGCAGTCCGTCGTCGGACCCCCGGAGCACCTGGTACCCGACCGCGCCGGGCACCGGGTCCCAGTGCAGCGTCACCTGGCCGACGCCGGGTTCGGCGCGCAGGCCGGTGGGGGCCGGCAGCACGGGGATCTCGTGCTCCACGGCGTCGGACGAGGGCAGACCGATCCGCGCCTCCCAGTCGGTGCGTGCGTCGCTGGTCACTTGATCACCCCCGCACCGAACTCCTCCTGACCGATCAGGGGCCGCAGGACCTTCTCGACGTCCCGGGTGCCGAAGGAGCGGTGCAGCACGTCGTGACCGAGCAGGTTGCCGATCGCGCCGAGCACCATGCCCTGGTCGAGGGACAGGTACCGCTTGGCCTGCGTGTTCGAGCGGACGGCGACCGCGTCGTAGAACCCGCCCTTGCCGTACGCGTGCAGCGTGGTCTCGATCTTGCGGAGGTTGTCCATCGCCGCGCGCTGGTCGTACGGCAGCGCGAGGAACGAGGCGTGCGGCGTGACGACGCCGTCGCCGAACGTCGGTGTCGGGTTGGTGGCCGGGCGGCAGCCGTCGTAGCCGGCGTCCACGTTGGTGGCCTCGTGGTCGGACGGGTACCCGTCAGGGTTCATGCCGATCGCGTCGACGCCGTAGACGTTGTACGTGCCGAAGGGGTCGCTGGCCGGGGAGAAGCCCCAGTACCCGTAGCCCGCCTCGTCCAGACCGTGCTCGATCTGGGCGCGCACGGCGAGCGGGTGGTTGACGCCCCAGCTCTTCGGCGCCCATGTCGACTCGGGCACCAGCAGGTCCGGCATGAGCTCCTCGAACATGTCGCCGCCCCACGTCGGGACGATGTGCATGCCGCGGTAGGTGAACGCTCCCTCGAAGACCTGCTGACCTTCGTAGGTCCGCGTCACGCCGACGGGCCGCTGCTCCAGCCACGACCAGTCGCAGCTGGCCGGGAACGTGCGGTTGGTGGCGAAGTAGGCCGCCGGCGGGATCTGCCCGCGCACGATGCCGAGGTAGGTGGAGATCCGCGGCTCGGAGTCGGTGATGTCGTAGTGGTTCTTGGTGAAGTAGACGGGTGTCCCCGCGACCGTCCCCGGGTCGGTCGCCACGGCTGGCGGCTCGGCCCAGAAGCCGCCCCGCATCATGCCCGGCTTGGTGCCGCCGAACTGGTTCGCGTCGTAGAACGCCCCGAAGTTCATCGGCGCGAGCAGCCGGTCCACCTGACGGCGCAGGGACGGCTCCGCGGTGCGGACGACCATGAGCGCAGCCGCGAACCAGCCGTTGTCCACCGTCGACAGGAACGGGTCCACATGGTCGCCGTTGGGGAACGCGGTGAGCTTGGCGCCCGTCGCCTCGTCGTACCAGTTGTAGAACATCCCGCTGGGCTGGTGGCGCTCGACGGTGCTCATCGTGGTGAGCGTCTGCGCGAGGCGCCGACGCTCCTCACGCTTGCTGATGATCCCGAGCTCCTCGGCCGACACGGTCGACCACATGTAGGCGCCGATGTTCGTCGGTGAGGTGTAGCCGGAGCGGGTGGCGGGGTCGAGGGAGCCGTCGATGTTGTCGGCCGGCAGACCCGTCTTCTCGTCGGTCATCGCGACGAACGAGGTCCAGGTGTCGGCGGCCCATCGACGCAGGTCCTTCTGGTCCTGTCTGTTGTCGTGGGCGATGGCCGAGGGTGCTCCTGAGAGCACCAGAGCGGCGGTAACGAGCATGGCAGAGCCGGCGGTACGGAACTTCACGGTGTCGAGTCCTCTCAGGACTTCAGGCCGGTGGTCGCCAGCCCTTGGACGAAGTGGCGCTGCAGGGCGAAGAAGACGATCAGGATGGGGAGCACGACCACGACTGATCCGGCCAGCAGCAGGCCGTAGTGGGTCGAGTTCTGGCCGACGCTGTAGAGCGCCAGCGCGACAGGCAGCGTGTACATGTTCTCGGTGCTGGAGACGACCAGCGGCCACAGGAAGTTGTTCCACGAGCCCAGGAAGGTCAGGATCGCGAGCGTCGCCAGGGCGGGCTTGCACAGCGGCATGACAACCCGTAGGAAGATCCGGAACTCGCCGGCCCCGTCCACGCGGGCGGCGTCGATCAGCTCGTCGGGGATGCCCTGCATGAACTGCCGCATCAGGAATACACCGAACGGTCCTGCGAGGAACGGCAGGATCAGTCCCCAGTAGGTGTTGACGAGGCCGAGGTTGCTGACCAGCACGAACAGCGGCACCAGCGTGACCATCCCGGGGATCATCAACGTGGCCAGCACCAGCCGGAAGAGCCAGGTGCGCCCCCAGAAGTCGATCTTGGCGAACGCGTACCCCAGCATCGAGCAGAACACCAGGTTGCCGAGCGTGACGGTGACGGCGACGACGACCGAGTTGGTGAAGAACTGCATGAAGTCGAGCCGCGTGAACAGCTCGTGGAAGTTGTCCAGCGTCGGGCTCTGCGGCCACCACGTCGGCGGGTTGGCACGCAGCTCGCCCTCGGACTTGAACGCGCCGAGGAACATCCAGACGAACGGCGTCACGACGAGGACCAGGCCGACGCCGAGGACGACGTACAGCCAGGGCCGGGCCTGCGGTTCGCCGATGTGCGAGCCGACCGTGCCGCGAGCCTTGGTCGACTCGACGGGCTTCTCGATGGTGGTCATCGCATGCCTCCGGTGACGATCGGGGCGTCCGCGTCCGCCATGGCGGCGACGGGCGTCTTGTGCCACCAGTGGTGCTTGCGCCCGGTGGCGTCGTTGCGCTCGCCCAGGAGCCGGAACTGCAGGACGGTCATCACGACCACGGCGAGGAACAGGATGTAGCTCATGGCCGCGGCGACGCCGTAGTTGCCGAACCCGAACGTGTTGTAGATCAGGTACGCGACCGACAGCGTCGAGTTGAGCGGGCCGCCCTGCGTCATGACGAACGGCTCCTCGAAGAACTGGAGGAAGCCGATGCCGGTGATGACGCCGGCGAACAGCAGCGTCGGTCGCAGCGTGGGGATGGTGATCCGGGTCAGCCGCTGCCAGGCGTTCGCACCGTCCAGCGCAGCGGCCTCGTGCAGGGCCTTGGGCACGGACTGCAGCCCGGCCAGCATGATGACGATCAGGGTGCCGATGGAGCGCCACACCGCCATCGCGATGAGCGACGGCATGGCCCACGTGGTGCTGCCGAGCCAGTTGGGTCCCTGGATGCCGAACCAGCCGAGGACCTCGTTGACCAGTCCGTTGTCGGGCTGCAGGAGGAACCGCCACACAACGGCCACGGCGACGATCGACGTGACCACCGGCATGTAGTAGCCGATGCGGAAGAAGCTCGCGAGCCTGGTGATCCCCGTGTTGAGCGCCACGGCGATCGCCAGCGAGATCCCCATGGTCAGCGGGACGCCGACCACCACGAAGTAGAGGGTGTTGAACACCGCGGTGTGGAAGGTGGGGTCGGCCAGGACGGTCGTGAAGTTGCTGAGTCCGACCAGGTTGACCGCGAACGGGTTCTGCAGGTCACGGCTCTTGATGTCGGTGAAGCTCATGAAGAGCGACGACAGAACCGGCCACGCGGTGAACACCAGGAACAGCAGCACGAACGGTGCTGCCATGCCCCAGGCCGCGATGCTGCGCCGTCGGCGCAGGGGTGAGGAGCGGCGGACCCGCAGCGGTGTGACGGCCTGGTCGGCCGTACCCCGCTGAGGACGGGTGCCGGCCCCTGAGGTCAGGGTCGCGGCCATGGGTCAGAGCCCCGTCCCGATCTGATCGGCCTGCTGCTGGATGTTCTTGGCAGCCTGGGCCGGGTCCTCGCCGCTCTTGCAGACCTTCTCCAGCTCGGTGTCGATGACGCCGGCGATCTGCTCCCACGTGGGGATCGCGGGTGCGGCGACGCCGTTCTTCATCTGGTCGCCGAATACCTTGAGCGCCGGGTCGGTGGCGAGAGTGCCCAGCGTCCAGGCGGACTGCACGGCGGGCAGGTCGCTCGTCGTCGTGTACCAGGCGGCCTGCGTCTTCGGGTCGCTGAGCCACTGCACGAAGGCCCAGGACGCGTCGCGGTTCTTGGTGTTCTTGAACACCGCGAGGTCGCTGCCGCCGATGAACGACGCGGGCTTCACGTCGGCCGGCAGCGGAGCCAGCGTGATCTTGCTCATGACGCCGGCGTCCAGGGTCTTGAGGGTGCCGATCTCCCACGGTCCGGAGATGAACGAGCCGATCTTGCCGGCGACGAAGTCAGGCTCGAGCGTGCCGTCGGGCAATGCGGTCGGGGCCACCTTGTCGGTGAAGAACGACTGGTAGTACGTCAGCGCCTTGACCATCTCCGGGGTGTCCAGGGTCAGCTTGCCGTCGGAGCTCATGAGGTTGGCGCCGGCCTGCCACGCGAACGGCAGGAACGTCTGCCAGGCACCGGTCTGACCGGGCTGCAGGTTGATGCCCCACTGCGCGCCGGCGTTCTGCAGACCCTTGGCCGTGGCGGTCAGGTCGGCCCAGGTGGCCGGGGTCGGGGAGACGTTCGCCTTCTGGGCGAGGGCCGTGTCGAGGTAGAGCACGCGCGTCTCGACGTACCACGGCACGCCGTAGGACACGTCGCCCACGACCGTCGAGCCCCAGGCGCCGTCGAAGAATGTCGACTTGTCCACGACGTCTGGTGTCGGGTCGAGACCGCCGGTCGAGGCGAACTCACCCATCCACGTGGTCCCGATCATCGACACGTCGGGCGTCTGCTTGGCGGCGATCGCGGTCGCGATCTTGTCGTGGGCGGCGTCCCAAGGGATCGCCGTGACGTCGATCTTCACGTTCGGGTACTTGTCGGTGAAGGCCTTCGAAAAGTCACCGAGGGCCTCACCCTCGGTGCCCATCGCCCAGACCGTGACCGTGCCGCTGAGGTCCGTCGAGGCGACGGGTGCGGCGCTGGTCTCCTGTCCTGCGGGGGTGTCGCTGCGACCGCAGGCAGCCAGGGCGAGCAGGCTGACGGCCATCGCGGCGACGCTGACGCGCGTGGTCCTTCTCATGGTTCCTCCTGTGTCCGGACGGATCCTTGTGGGGTCCGTCAGGCGTGGGGCCCGCAGCTGTCGCGCACCACCAGGTCGGTGGCGAGCGACTCGTGCCGCAGGGTCGTGCGGCTTCCGGTGATCCGTTCGTCGAGCGCCTCGGCGGCGAGCGCTCCGAGGGCGCGCATCGGCTGACGGACCGTGGTCAGGGCGGGACGGGCGTGGCGCGCGGCCATCACGTCGTCCCAGCCCGTGATCGCGACGTCCCGGCCCACTGCCAGACCGATCCCCTCCGCCGCGACGATGGCCCCGAGCGCGATCTCGTCGTTGGCGCAGACGAGAGCGTCAGGAGCGTGGGTGCCCCCCAGCAGGTCCGTGGCGACGCGCGTGCCCGAGCTCTCGTCGAGTCGGCAGGGCGCCACGGTCAGGTCGATGCCGTGCTCCGCGAGCGCGTCGTGCACCCCGCGCCAGCGCGCCACCACGTCGGGCGAGTCCTCGGGGGTTCCGACGAACACCACGCGGCGGGGGTGGTGGGTGGCCAGGTGCTCGCCGAGCAACCGGGCGGCCGTGTGCCCGTCGGTGCCGATCGCGTCGGCGCCAACGACGCCGGGCCGCGCGACGAGGACCACCGGCAGGCCGCCGGCCGTGAGGTCCGCGACGAGCGCGTCGCTGACCGTCCGGCCGAGCAGGACCAGCCCGTCCACCCGTCCGGCGAGGTCCCGAACCGCCGACTCGGCGTCGGCCCGGCCGCGGGTGGCCAGCACGAGGACGCTGCGGCCGCGTTGCGACGCCGCCTCCTCGTACCCCAGCAGCACCTCGGCGTAGTACGGACCGGACAGGTCGGGAAAGACGATCCCGTTGGCGGCGTGGCGTCGCTGGGCCAGCGAGGTGCCCGCGTGGCTCGGTCGGAAGCCCAGCTCGGCGACCGAGGCGAGCACGCGCTCGCGGGTCGCGGTGGCCACAGGCGCGGACCCGTGCAGAGCCCGGGAGACGGTCGCAATGGCGACGCCCGCGTGCTCGGCGACGTCGTAGATCGTCACCGTCCGACGGCTCGTGCCGCCGTCGTCGGCGGTCATAGGAAGCGCTTTCACATGACGAGCGTCACACCGGTCGGTGGGCCTCGCAACCGGAAGCGCTTCCTATGCGGCGGCGGGTGCGTCGACGTCGACCTCGTGCAGCGCCCTCGTCCGCCCGTCCACGGCGACGAGCACGAGCAGCGCGAGCAAGGCGTCGAACCACCCGTACTGGACGCCGAGCTGGCCGCCCACCAGCATCAGCGAGCTCACCACCGAGGTGCCTGGATACAGCTCCGTGCCCGCGCCGACGTACATCGCCCCCGTGGCGACGACGGCTGCGGCGATGGTCGCGAACCAGACGGCGAACGTGAACGCCGTGCGGCCGAGCGCCCGGTGCACCGTCCGGGCCGCCACGTACACCAGCACGCCCTGGACGAGCGCGACGACGACAGCTCCGAGCCACAGCCGCGGCGTGTCGCCGGTGACCAGCCGAGCCCACCAACCGGCGGGCACCGGGAGGAGCGTCGCGATCCACGGGGACGCGTCCTGGTGACCGGCGACCGCGGCCTGGTCGGTCAGGTCGACCGAGCCGTCGGCCCAGGAGCGCAGCCCGCCGACGACCAGCCAACCGAGGCCGCCGACGAGCGCGGCCGTGGCGGCTGCCAGACGTGCGGCGCGCTCGGTCACGGGCGCCACGGTCCGCAGCGGTCGTCGCTGGACCCGGACGACCGCGAGCCCGACGGCCCAGCCCCAGACGACTCCCCAGTACGCACCGGCGGTCACCGTCCCGATCAGGTCGCCGGGCCGCGTGGCACCGAGGTGGGTGCTGGTCTCCACCGCCGCGAGGGCCGCGAGCCCCGCGCCCGCGGCCGAGGCGAACCAGACGGCGAGCAGCACCACCGGCCAACCGCCCGTGCGGTCCTGCGTGACCGGGACGACGAGCACGCCCACGACCACCGCCAGGACCACGACGCCGACGAGCCAGGCAGTCGTCTCGGACCGGACGAGCTGGAGTGCGCCACTCGTGAACGGGACGAACGGGGCGAGCCCGCCGACGGCGCGCCAGGCGTGCGACATCGTCCCGCTCAGCACCCAGAGGACGACCGCGGCGAGCGCGGCGACAGACGAGCTGACCAGCCGTCTCGACATGCTCGGACCGTAGCGACTCTGAGACGCGCGCGGGGTTGATTCGCGGCGCCGGTAGGCTGTGGGTCGTCTGCCGACCCCCTGCCCGCCTCGCGCGCGGCCCCCGATCGAGGGATCAGATGGCCACCAGCACGACCCATGCCCACGTGTCCGACACCGTCGAGAACGCCGCCGCGACCCCGGACCTCGCGCAGCCGTTCGCCGAGCTGGGGCTGAAGCCCGACGAGTACCAGCGCATCCGCGACCTGCTCGGTCGTCGGCCCACCGCCGCCGAGCTGGCCATGTACTCGGTCATGTGGTCGGAGCACTGCTCGTACAAGTCGAGCAAGAACCACCTGCGCCAGTTCGGGGACAAGACCACCGACGCCATGAAGGAGCACCTGCTCGTCGGCATCGGCGAGAACGCGGGCGTCGTGGACATCGGCGACGGCTGGGCCGTGACGTTCAAGGTCGAGTCGCACAACCACCCGTCGTACGTCGAGCCGTACCAGGGCGCCGCCACGGGCGTCGGCGGCATCGTGCGCGACATCATCTCGATGGGTGCACGGCCGGTCGCGGTCATGGACCAGCTCCGGTTCGGCGCGGTCGACCACCCCGACACGGCCCGCGTGGTGCATGGCGTCGTCGCGGGTGTCGGCGGCTACGGCAACTCCCTCGGCCTGCCCAACATCGGCGGCGAGCTCGTGTTCGACGCCTCCTACCAGGGCAACCCGCTGGTCAACGCCCTGTGCCTCGGCGTGCTGCGGCATGAGGACATCCACCTGGCCAACGCGTCCGGCACCGGCAACAAGATCGTCCTGTTCGGGGCCCGGACGGGCGGCGACGGCATCGGCGGGGCGTCGATCCTGGCGTCCGAGACATTCGACGACGCCAAGCCCTCCAAGCGCCCGTCCGTGCAGGTGGGCGACCCGTTCATGGAGAAGGTCCTCATCGAGTGCTGCCTCGAGCTCTACGCCGCGCGCGTGGTCGAGGGCATCCAGGACCTGGGCGCCGCCGGCATCTCGTGCGCGACGAGCGAGCTGGCCTCCAACGGCGACGGCGGCATGCACGTCGACCTCGAGAACGTGCTGCTGCGCGACCCCACGCTGACCGCGGGCGAGATCCTCATGTCGGAGTCGCAGGAACGGATGATGGCCGTCGTCCGCCCCGACCAGCTCGACGAGTTCCTCGCGATCACGTCGAAGTGGGACGTCGAGACGGCCGTGATCGGCGAGGTCACCGGCACGGGGCGCCTGACCATCGACCACCACGGTGAGCGCATCGTCGACGTCGAACCGCGGTCCGTCGCGCACGACGGGCCCGTCTACGACCGTCCGTACGCCCGTCCGGCCTGGCAGGACGGTCTCAACGCCGACACCACCGGGTCGCTGGCCAGGCCGACGACGAACGACGACGTCCGCGCGACCGTCCTGCGGCTGCTCGCCAGCCCGAACCTCGCGTCCAAGGCCTGGGTGACCAGCCAGTACGACCGGTTCGTGCAGGGCAACACCGCGCTCGCGCAGCCCGACGACTCCGGGGTCATCCGGGTCGACGAGACGACCGGGCTGGGCGTCGCGCTCGCCACCGACGCCAACGGCCGGTACGCCAAGCTCGACCCGTACACGGGCGCGCAGCTGGCCCTCGCGGAGGCGTACCGCAACGTCGCGACGACGGGTGCCCGCCCCCTGGCCGTGACCGACTGCCTCAACTTCGGTTCGCCGGAGCACCCCGACTCGATGTGGCAGCTGGTCGAGGCCATCCGCGGGCTGGCCGACGCGTGCCAGATCCTCGAGGTGCCGGTGACCGGCGGCAACGTGTCGCTCTACAACGGCACCGGCGAGCCCGGCCTCATCGACTCGGCGATCCACCCGACGCCCGTCGTCGGCGTCCTCGGCGTGCTGGACGACGTCGCCGACGCCACCCCGTCCGGCTGGACGCAGCCCGGCCAGGCCGTCTACCTGCTCGGCACCACGCGCCCCGAGCTCGACGGGTCCGCCTGGGCCGACGTCGTGCACGGGCACCTCGGTGGCCTCCCGCCGGCGGTCGACCTCGCGGCCGAACGACGTCTGGCGTTCGTCCTGACCCACGCCAGCCGCGACGAGCTGGTCGACGCGGCCCACGACCTGTCCGAGGGCGGCCTCGCCCAGGCCCTCGTCGAGTCCTCGCTCCGCTACGGCGTCGGCGTCCAGGTCTCGCTGGACGGCCTCTGCGCCCGCGACGGGGTCACACCCTTCGAGGCCCTGTTCTCCGAGTCCACCGCCCGCGTGCTCGTCGCGGTGCCGCGCACGGAGGAGGTCCGCCTGGTCGACCTCTGCACCGCGCGCGGCGTCCCCGCCCTGCGCCTGGGCGAGACCGCGGAGTCCTGCTCCCCGGGCGCGGGCACGCCGGTCGACGAGTCCGACCACGTGCACGGCCCCGCCGTCGAGGTCCAGGGGCTCTTCACGCTGCCGCTCTCGGAGGCCCGCGACGCCCACGAGGCAACGCTCCCGCACTACTTCGGCTGACGCGCCCGACCGCGCCCGTCGTCGAGAAGGAAGCTGTGCACGCCTGGCACCGACCGGGCGTGCGCAGCTGCCTTCTCGACCGGCGCCATCCGCATAATCACGTGCTCGCGCATGCGTCCGCTCCTACCGTCGTGGCGTGCAGCAACCCGTACGCGTAGTGCGCGCCGACAAGGGCGCTGTCCTCGTGCTGCCCGCCGACGGGTCCGACGAGCCGGTGCGGGTGGTCCTCGACCGCGACGGGCTCGTCGACACGGCCGCCGGTGACCGGGTCGCGCCCACGGTCGGCGACTGGGTGGACGTCGTCGGCGACCACGCGACGCTGGTCCACGAACGCCGCACCGCCCTGGTCCGCGACACTGCGGGCGCGACGAGCCGCGTGCAGTCGCTGGCCGCCAACATCGACGTGGTGCTGATCGCCGAGCACCTGGACCCCGATCCGGACCTCGGCCGGATCGAGCGCATGCTCACGCTGGCGTGGCGGTCGGGCGCCCGGCCGGTGGTCGTCCTCACCAAGGCCGACCTCGTCCCCGACCCCGAGGGCATGGCCGACGATGTCGCTGCGGTCGCCCTCGCAGTCGACGTGCACGCCGTGAGCGTCCGGGAGGGCCGGGGCCTCGATCCGATCCGGGCTCTCCTTGCGGACGGCGTCACCCTGGTCGTCGTCGGACCGTCGGGTGCCGGCAAGTCCACGCTGGTCAACGCGCTCGCGGGCCGGACCGTCATGGACACGGGCGGGCAGCGGAACGACGGCCGGGGGCGGCACACGACGACGCACCGCGAGCTCGTCCCGCTGGCGGGCGGCGCGATGCTCATCGACACCCCCGGCATCCGCGGGGTCGGCGTGGTCGCCGACGCCGACGCCCTCGGCACCACGTTCGCCGACGTCGCGGAGCTGGCCGACCGTTGCCGGTTCGCTGACTGCCACCACACCGGCGACGCCGGCTGCGCGATCGAGGCCGCGCTCGCCACCGGGGAGCTGACCGAGCGTCGGTTCGACAGCTGGCGCCGGCTGGCCAAGGAGGCCGCCTACCAGGCGCGCCGCTCGGACGCCCGCCTGGCCGCGCAGGACAAGGAGCGCGGGAAGCGCAGCACCAAGGACTACCAGCGCAGCGTCCGCGGCCCCGGGCGATCGCGCTCCTAGAACGGGCTCGTGTTCACGAACTGGAACTGCAGCCGCGCGTCCGTGGTGCGGGGCACCATGAGCGTCGTCGCGCTGGGCGACCAGGCGTTGGGCACCAGGAACATGGCCGACGGCCCCTGCACGAGCAGGTGCAGGCCGCGGTATCGGTACCTCGGCTGGTCGATGAGCGCGGCGCAGGCGGGGTCGGGCGCAGCACCGGTGAGCCAGCAGAGGTCCTCCGGGGCGGCCACCGTGTTGCGCAGGTGCAGGTCGGCCGGGCTGTCGAGGATGACCGCGGGCAGCTGGTCGAGGTTGCGCGCGACCTGCTCGGCCTGCCCGCGCCCCGACCAGTCCGCGGTGATGGACACCGCCCAGAACGCCGCGGCGACCACGATGACCCAGAGCCCGGCGACCGTCCCCGGCGCGTTCCTCGTCGCGAACGGCAGGGCGGACGCGCAGACGCCCGCGCCGACGCCGACCAGGCACGCGGACACCAGCGACAGGTACGGCCACGCACCCCACCACGCGTACGCGAGCAGCAGGACCAGGCCTGCGCCGAGGACCGCCCCGCTGCCCGCGACCCACCGGCGCGCGACCCGACGGACGTGCGCGTCCCCGTCGGCCTTGGCGCGCTCCTGACCGGCCTGCACCTCGAGCCGGCCGTGCAGCGCGACCGCCGCGACGGCGAGCACGACGAGCACCAGGAGCGGGACCAGCAGCGGCTGCGGGCTGCGCATCACGTAGTCGCGCGGGGTCAGACCGATCGTGTCGACGTCCACCCCGAAGTACGCGTACTGCGACTTGGTGTAGACGTAGCCGAAGTAGAACAGCAGCGTGCTGACCAGAGTGATCGGCGCGGCGATCTGGGTGGCGGTGGACAGCCACTGCGGCAGGCTCCGGCCCTCGGTCGAGGCCATGTCAGCCGCCACCGCCGGCCACGGCCTCCAGGTCGAGGTCGGGGGACACGTCGGGCGCGTCGTCGATCTGCTGGGTCAGCGTCGCGCAGTCGTCCTGGGACAACGGGGCGGTGCACGTCAGCGTCCCGACCATGCCGACGAGCGCCTGAGCCTCCGCCGCCCCGGACCGCACGAAGCCGATCACGCAGCTCGAGGCGTCGACGGTGATCTCGGCGCCGTCGCACCACTGCGTGCCGCCGCCGCTGTCGCCGCAGGCCTCGTGCGACGCCGTCCACGTCTGCGGCACGACCGCGGCGTGGTCGACGGCGAAGGTCAGCCCGTCCGTGAGCTGAGGCAGGTCGCCGCTGCCCCAGCTCCAGAAGACGCAGACCGTGTCCGGGGCGACGAGGTTGCCGGCACCGGTCCCGGCGACCGCGGTGGTGAGCACCGGCAGCGCCTCTCCTGGGGGCAGTGGTGCCTCCTGGTCGCCCGTGCCCCGGGTCGGCGCGACGTCGTTGACGGCCTGCGTGGGCTCCGAGACCGGGGGACCGCCTCCCGGGCCGGAGCATGCGGCCAGCAGTGCCGCCGCGACGAGTGCGACGGCGAGTCGAAGCGGTCGTGCCATCGGGTCACCTCCGACCGGCGCTGGTGCGAGCGACACTCGAAAGGTACGCCGACGGCGGCCTCAGATACCTCCGCGCGCCCCGGCCGCGGACGTACGCGTCGCTCGCGCTCCTGGTCGAGACCGACCTTGGCCCGCGCCTGGAGGCCCCCCACGCGCGCGGAACGTTGTCCCCGATCGCGGTGTACGCGCCCGTCAGGCGCGAGAATGGGTCCGTGCCGCCGCGTCGTCGTACCGATCCGTCCGACGGGCGTGCCGCTCTCGCCGCCTGGCGAGCCGAGCCGACGCGGGTCGCGTCGCGACGGGTCGCCGTCCGGTTCACGCTCGAGGAGCTGGCCGACGTCGCGCCGGGGAACGCCGTCGAGGTCCGCGTGCCGCCGGACGGTGCCGTGCAGGCCGTCGAGGGTCCTCGTCACACCCGGGGCACCCCGCCCAACGTCGTCGAGACCGATCCGCAGACCTGGTTGCAGCTGGCAACGGGGTTGCTGACCTGGGACGACGCGATCTCCGACGGACGGATCCGGGCCTCCGGCGAGCGTGCCGACCTCCGGGACTGGCTTCCGCTGCAGGCGGCCCGCGAGCGGTTCTGACCTAGGATCACGGCGTGCCCGACGACCCCCAGCCGGCAGACGACGAGTCGCCTTCGACCCCCGTCGAGACACCCGAGCCCGCGCAGACGTCCACCGAGCCCCCGCAGACGTCCACCGAGCCCCCGCTGCCGACGCCCGAGGAGCTGACCGCCGCGCCCGACGCCACGATCCGTCACGCCCCCAAGTTCGGCGCGTTCATCACGGCCGGCGCGCTCACCGGGATGGTCGTCGCCCTCCTGCTCACGGTGCTCATCGGCCCGGCCGTACCGCTCGCGTCCGACGGTTCCGGGTTCCTGCCGTTCCTGGACGGCGAGAACGCGGTCCGGACGATCATGGTGGTGACGGGTGCCGTGGTCGGCGGCTTCGCCGGGGCGCTGCTCGCCGTGCTCGCGGACCGGCGCAGCGTGCGCCGGACGGGCCGTTCGGACGGCTAGGCAGCCCGCCGACGCGCCGTCGTATGAGACGATGAGGCAGTGGCCCCCCGCGCAGACGGACGTCTGAACCACGACCTCCTCCCCAACGAAAAAGGCCCGCAGGACGCCTGTGGCGTCTTCGGCGTCTGGGCTCCCGGCGAGGAAGTCGCCAAGCTCACGTACTTCGGGCTCTACGCGCTTCAGCACCGCGGCCAGGAGTCGGCGGGCATCGCCACGTCCAACGGTCAGCAGCTGCTGGTCTACAAGGACATGGGCCTGGTCTCGCAGGTGTTCGACGAGACGGCGCTGAACGCCCTGCAGGGCCACATCGCCATCGGGCACTGCCGGTACTCGACCACCGGCGGAAGCACCTGGGAGAACGCGCAGCCGACGCTCGGACCGACGTCCGCCGGCACCGTCGCCCTCGGCCACAACGGCAACCTGACCAACACGGCCGAGCTGGTCGACCTCGTCGCGGAGCGCTACGGCAGCCAGCGGCGCGGCGAGCTCGCTCGCGGCAACACCACCGACACAGCGCTGATCACGGCACTGCTGGCCGGGGACCCGGACCACACGCTCGAGGCCACGGCGCTGGAGGTGCTCCCGCGCCTGCGCGGCGCGTTCAGCCTCGTGTTCATGGACGAGCACACGCTCTACGCCGCGCGCGACCCGCAGGGTGTGCGGCCGCTCGTCCTCGGTCGCCTGGAGCGCGGCTGGGTGGTGGCCAGCGAGACGCCCGCCCTGGACATCGTCGGCGCGAGCTTCGTGCGCGAGATCGACCCCGGCGAGTTCATCGCGATCGACGCCGACGGTCTGCGGAGCACCAAGTTCGCGACGCCGGACCGCGCCGGCTGCGTGTTCGAATATGTCTACCTCGCCCGCCCCGACACGACGATCGCGGGCCGGTCGGTGCACGCTGCACGCGTCGCCATGGGCCGTCGGCTCGCCGTCGAGCACCCGGTCGAGGCCGACCTGGTCATCCCCGTGCCGGAGTCCGGCACACCCGCCGCGGTCGGGTACGCCGCGGCCTCGGGCATCCCGTTCGGGCAGGGTCTGACCAAGAACGCCTACGTGGGCCGCACGTTCATCCAACCGTCGCAGACCCTGCGCCAGCTGGGCATCCGGCTCAAGCTCAACCCGCTGCGTGAGGTCATCCGGGGCAAGCGCCTGGTGGTCGTCGACGACTCGATCGTCCGCGGCAACACCCAGCGCGCATTGATCCGCATGCTCCGCGAGGCCGGTGCCGCCGAGGTGCACGTGCGCATCAGCTCCCCGCCCGTCAAGTGGCCGTGCTTCTACGGCATCGACTTCGCCTCCCGTGCGGAGCTCATCGCCAACGGCCTGACTCCCGACGAGATCGCGGCCTCCCTCGGCGCCGACTCGCTCGGTTACATCTCTACGGAGGGCATGATCGCCGCCACCGAGCAGCCCGCGTCGCAGCTGTGCGCCGCGTGCTTCACCGGTCAGTACCCGATCGAGCTGCCGCCGGCCGACCGGATGGGCAAGTACCTGCTCGAGCAGACCGAGCTCCCGCTGGGCGCACCCGAGGACGGCCTGCTGTCGATCGTCCCGAGCGTCGGCGGCGGCTCCGCACTGGACCACCCGTGAGCGGGACCGTCGAGAGTCGGTCCGTCACGTACGCGGCCGCGGGCGTCGACACCGAGGCCGGTGACAAGGCCGTCGAGCTGATGAAGGACGCCGTGCGCGCCACGCACGGACCGCAGGTGCTCGGCGGGGTCGGCGGCTTCGCGGGCCTGTACGACGCGAGCGCCCTGCTCACCTACCGCAAGCCCCTGCTGGCCACCTCGACCGACGGCGTCGGCACCAAGGTCGCCATCGCGCAGGCGCTCGACATCCACCACACGATCGGGTTCGACCTGGTGGGCATGGTGGTCGACGACATCGTGGTGGTCGGGGCCAAGCCCCTGTTCATGACCGACTACATCGCGTGCGGTCGTGTGGTGCCCGAGCGGATCGCCGGCATCGTGCGCGGCATCGCGGCGGCCTGCTCGGTGGCCGGCACGGCGCTGGTCGGCGGCGAGACCGCCGAGCACCCGGGCCTGCTGGGTCCCGACGAGTACGACGTGGCCGGCGCCGCGACCGGTGTGGTCGAGGCGGACCAGCTGCTCGGGCCGGAGCGCGTCCGCCCGGGCGACGTGCTGATCGCGCTCGGCTCCAGCGGGCTGCACTCGAACGGCTACTCGCTGGTGCGCAAGGTGGTCCAGGTGGCCGGCTGGCAGCTCGACCGGCACGTCGACGAGCTGGGCCGCACGCTGGGCGAGGAGCTCCTGGAGCCCACGCGCGTCTACGCGAGCGACTGCCTCGCCCTGGTCGAGCGGGCGGGTGCCGACCAGCTGCACGCCTACAGCCACGTGACCGGCGGCGGTCTGGCATCGAACGTCGCACGCGTCCTGCCGTCGGGGCTCGTCGCGGACATCGACCGCGGCGGCTGGCAGCTGCCGCCCGTCTTCTCGCTGGTGCAGAGCATGGGCCAGGTGCCGTGGACCGACCTCGAGGGCACGTTGAATCTCGGCGTGGGCATGGTCGCGATCGTCGCGCCGGATGCCGTGGACGGCGTGCTCGCGCACGCGGGCGAGCTGGGCATGACCGCGTGGACGCTGGGCGCGGTGCGGTCCGCCGACCCGTCGAGGGACGTCGTGGGCAGCCCCGGTTTCGTCGCCGGAACCAAGGGAGTGCACGGCGGCGCGGTCCAGCTCACGGGTTCCTACCGGGTCTGACACCGAGCTCGCGACCCCGGTCGCGCGGCCGGGCCGGGACACGAAGCCAGCCCGCCGGGCCCGACACGAAACCAGCCCGCCTGGCCCGGACACGAAGCCAGCCCGCCTGGCCCGGACACGAAGCCAGCAGGGCGCCGTCGGTGCCCGAAGACGTGCGCACCGACGGCTGCCCTGCTGTGGCTTCGCGCGACCAGAGGCCGCGCCGCGACCCGCGATGACCGCGAGGTCAGGCACCTATCGCGTCAACGATCGTCGTCCGACCAACGGCGGTAGTCGTCGTTGTCGTCGTCAGTGTCGGTCTCCACAACCGCGCGAGGGCGGTTGTCGGTCACGACATCGTTGTGGCCGTGCGACGTGAGCTCCTGCTCGAGAGCTCGGTAGTTGGTCTCCGGGCTGAAGTACTTCAGCTCCCGGGCCACCTTCGTCTGCTTAGCCTTCTGACGGCCGCGCCCCATGGCATCGACCCCCTCTTACGTGGATGCGGGGCGGCTCCGTGCAAGACACGTGCGGCCCCGGGGTGCTGAATTTCGTCTCTTCGTGGGGCAACCGTACATGGTCGCCGCGTATTCCGACCACTTGCGTGGCGCGATCCGCGTCACGTGCCCGAGTCGTCCGGATCGGCGTCGTCCCAGCGATGGCACGGCACGTACCCGAGCGGACCCCCGGCGTCGCGCAGGTGGCCCTGTGCGGGCCGGCGAGACACGGCGCGATAGGCATCCGTCCAGTCGGACGACCGTCCAGGTAGTGTGCGGTGTTGTTCGGGCGTGTCGAGTGGTTTGCCCGAATGGTCGGGTTTAGTCTGGTGTGACGGCTCCGAGGGGCAGGCCGTGCGTGTGCCATGGGAGTGCTGTGAAGATCCGTCTGAAAGCGCTCTCCGGGTATGCGATATGCGTCGCTTTCATGCATGCTGGGTGAGATGTCCCGCTTTGCGGGCCGGTGACGGTCCAATGGTCCGATCGAAGTTGCCGGGCTTGAGAGCAACGGAGAACCCGAAGAAGCCGGGTACCGACACTGTCGGTGCCGTGAGCCAAGAAGCCGCCAGGAGGCAGCTCGTGAACGCACACGCCCCAGAGTCCGAGACTCTGCTCACCCCGTCCGAGGTGGCCACGCTGTTCCGCGTGGACCCGAAGACTGTGACCCGCTGGGCCAAGGCCGGCAAGCTGTCGTCCATCCGCACGCTGGGTGGTCACCGCCGCTACCGCGAGTCCGAGGTTCGCGACCTCCTCAACGGAATCCCACAGCAGCGTTCTGACAGCTGACCGAGTCCTTCGACTCGACACGCCCGGGCGCGGTCCCGGGACGGAGGCGCGCCCAGCAACGCCGCTGCGCGCCCGAGCCTCCTCGACGGTCCCTCCCACGCGGACCGCGTGCTCGCCGGCCCGGCTCGTCCTGCCAGCCCGGCCCCCGTTCGTTCAAGCGCCCCGCTCTGGTGGCTAGTCGCCCCGCCGCGCAGCCACGACAGCGACGAGCGCGACGAACGCGGTGACCCCGGCCGCGACGCTCCCCAGCACCGTCAGTGCCCGCGTGCGCGCCTCGGGTCCACCCTCGCCCGTCGTGGCGTCGGACCACAGCCGCCGCCCGCGCTCCATGGCCCGGCCCGCCTGTGCCCGCGGGTCGAGGCGTGCGGCAAGCTCGTCGACGGTCGCTGCGAGCTGGGCTCGCGTCGCGGTGATGTCCGCCTCGATGGCGACCATCTCGGGCGTGCTGAAGGGTTCGACCGGCTTGGCGGGGCGGTCGGGCGTCTCGTCGCTCATGAGCGGATCCCTTGCTTGATCGCGTCGACGTCTTCTTGCAGGGTCTCGACGGCGCGGATGGTCGACGGTGGCGTGCCCTTCTTGATGCTCCGGATGCCCAGCAGCGCGAGGACGGCGACGACCAGCAGCAGGACGACCGTGACGATCAGCGCGGCGAGCCACAGGTCGACGACGAGCGCCAGCGCGATGATGGCCGTCGCGATCGCGGCGGCCAGGAAGTACAGGGCGAGGACGCCGGCGACGACGAGCATCCCGGCGCCGATGCCGATCTTCTGGGCGCGACCGGCGATCTCGGCCTTGAACAGCTCGATCTCCGCCCGGACGAGCCTGGCGCCCGTCTCGCTGATCTCGCTGACGAGCTGGCCCAGGGATCGTTCGTCGCCCGGGGGTCCCGACTGGGTGGTCATGGCGCAACCTCTCGCTCTGGTGACTCGTCGAGGTACAAGTGTGCTGGTCGCAGCGCGGCCCCGCGAGGTGTGCGGTGGTCAGTTCTCCCAGGGGTGGACCTGCTCCTCGGCCGGGTGTGTCGGCTCGTGCACGCGGACGATGGAGATCGCGGGCCCGGTCGGCAGGTGTCGCCGGCCCCAGGCCGCTGCGCCCGCGCCCACGAGCACGAGCGCCACGCCGATGATCAGGGCGGCCAGCCAGGGGTCGACCGCGTGGGACAGGCCCAGGACCGCGGCGGTGACGAACAGGGCCAGCCCGAAGAATGTCACGAGCGCCGCGACGCCGAACGCGATCGCCGACGGCCGGACCTCGACCGCGCGGGCGCGGACGCTGCTGGTGACGGCGTTGATCTCGGCCTGCACGGCCTGGCGGACGTGGTCCTCGACCAGCTCGATCTTCTCGCGCGCCTTCTCCGTGAAGGGCTCGGTGAAGCGGTCGAAGAAGCCCCGGGATCGCTCGCCCTTCACGGGGCCGGGGGTGTCCGTCATGGTGACTCCTTGCGCTCGGGGACTGCGCCCCACCCTAGGTCTCGCGGTGTCGCCCAGGGTGGTAGACAGGGCCTGGGCAGGGCGCCCACCTGAAGGAGCGCACGATGGCCGTGGTGGAGATGGACCAGCTGGGGCACGTGGATGTCGCCGTCATCCTGTTCGACGGACCGGACGTCGGCGACGGGGTGGCCGAGGCGCTCACCGCGCTGCACGAGCAGGGGACGGTCCGCGTCATCGACCTCGCAGAGGTCAGCAAGGCGGCCGACGGGACGATCACCGTGATCGAGCCATCGGAGGGCGAGACCGGTACGGCCCTGGACTCCGTGGGCGACGACCCGCTCGACCTGTTGAGCGAGTCCGACCTGATGGAGATCGGCGAGGGGCTCGATCCTGGGCAGCTGGCGCTGGTCGTCGTCTGGGAGAACGCGTGGGCCGTGCAGTTCACCCAGGCCGTGCGCTCGTCGGGCGGCGATGTCGTGCTCTTCGACCGCATCCCGCGGGAGATCGTTCAGGCCGCCGTCGAGGCGCTGGCAGAAGGAGATGGTGCGTGATGCGCGGACGACGGATGGGACGCCCTGGGCTCGTCGGGACGATGGCGCGGACGGCGGTGATCGCGGGGACGGCGACGGCGGTCAGCGGCAGCGTGTCGCGGCACTCGGCGGCCAACCAGCAGCAGGCCGCGCAGGCGCAGGCGGCCGAGCAGCAGGCGATGGTCGACCAGGCGGCCCCGGCACCCGTGGACGCAGCGCCGCCGCCGGTGGACATCATCGGGCAGCTCAAGCAGCTCGGTGACCTCAAGGCCGCGGGCGTCTTGACCGACGAGGAGTTCGCGGCCGCGAAGGCCAAGCTGCTCGGCTGACGCGCTGCGCGACGAAGCCCCGCTCCGGATCCATCCGGGCGGGGCTTCGGTGGTGGCTCCGACGGGCGTCGATCCCGTGACCTCACGATTTTCAGTCGTGCGCTCTACCAACTGAGCTACAGAGCCGTGAAACGAGAACGCCGGTCCGCGGACCGGCGAATCGAGCGACCCCGACGGGACTTGAACCCGCGACCTCCGCCGTGACAGGGCGGCGCGCTAACCAACTGCGCTACGGGGCCTTGGTGGTGCTAAGGCCTTCATGCAACTGCGTGTACTGCGTACCCCCAACGGGATTCGAACCCGTGCTACCGCCGTGAAAGGGCGGGGTCCTAGGCCGCTAGACGATGGGGGCATGTCCAACCCCTGACGTCGAGGCGTCGGAAGACCGGTGATGAGCATACGGGGTCATCGGCCCGATCTCCAAAGCGGCCCCGGGGCCGCCGTCCGGCGTGGACCCAGCCTGCGAAGATGGTCGCATGGTCGAGATGACGCGCGCCGAGTTCGAGGACGCGGTGCGCGACGCGCTCGACGAGATACCGCAGGAGCTCGCCGCGATGATGGACAACGTCGTCGTGCTGGTGGAGGACTCGCCGCCGGCCGACGAGCAGGACCTGCTCGGGCTGTACGAGGGGACACCGCTGACCGAGCGGGGCGACTTCTGGGCGTCCGGGTCCCTGCCGGACCGGATCACGATCTTCCGCCTGCCGACGCTCGCGTTCTGTGCGGACCGGTCCGAGGTCGTCGAGGAGGTCGCCGTGACCGTCGTGCACGAGATCGCCCACCACTTCGGCATCGACGACGACCGGCTGCACGACCTCGGTTGGGGCTGACCCCGGTGGGCCACGACCACGACCACGCGACCGCGGCGCAGGCGCACCGGGGTCGGCTCGTCGCCGTGCTCGTCCTGACGCTCGTCGTCCTGGTGGTCGAGGTGGTCGGGGGTGTGGTGTCCGGATCGTTCGCGCTGGTCGCGGACGCTGGGCACATGCTCACCGATGCCGCCGGGGTGGGTCTGGCGCTCGGTGCGACCGCGCTGGCCGCCCGTCCCGCGACCGCCGCGCGCACGTTCGGCTGGCAGCGCGCCGAGATCCTGGCCGCCCTGGTCAACGGCCTCGTCATCGGGGTGGTGGGTGTGCTCGTGATCGTCGGCGGCGTCCGACGGCTGCTCGATCCGGCGCCCGTCGAGGCGGGCCTCATGCTCGGCGTGGCGTGCGTCGGGCTCGTCGCCAACGGTGTGGGGCTGGCCCTGCTGCATCGGGGGCAGGGGGAGTCGCTCACCGTCCGCGGGGCGTACCTCGAGGTGCTCGGCGACCTGCTCGGCTCCGTGGCGGTGGTCGCGGCCGCCGTCGTCGTGCTGGCGACGGGGTACCTGCGGGCCGACGGGATCGCGTCGGTGCTGATCGGGGTGATGATCGTGCCGCGCGCGGTCGGGCTGCTGCGCGAGGTCGGCGCGGTGCTCCTGGAGGCCACCCCGCGTGGCGTCGACCTGGACGCGATCCGGTCGCACATCTGCGGTGTGCCGGGGGTGCTCGGCGTCCACGACCTGCACGCCTGGACCATCACGTCGGGCGTGCCCGTGCTCTCGGCGCACGTCGAGGTCCCCGATGACCTGCTGGCCCGCGGCGAGGCCGGCCGCGTCCTGGACGACCTGCGGCACTGCCTGGCCGGCCACTTCGACGTCGCGCACTGCACGTTCCAGCTGGAACCCCCGTCGTCCACCCGCGAGGAGCACCACTCCCACGTGTGACGCGCGCGTCTAGGGTCGGGGCATGGTTGCTGTCGGGATCGTGGTGCTGCCGCAGGATCGGTGGGAGGTCGGGCGGGCGAAGTGGCTGCAGGCCGAGGAGTGGGGGTTCGACCACGCGTGGACGTACGACCACCTGGCCTGGCGGACGCTCGTCGACCAGCCGTGGTTCGCGACCGTCCCGCTGCTCGCCGCCGCGGCGGCCGTCACCTCCCGGATCGGGCTGGGCACGCTCGTGGCGTCGCCGAACTTTCGGCAGCCGGTGCCGTTCGCCAAGGACGTGCTGGGTCTCGACGACATCAGCGGCGGCCGGTTCGTGCTCGGGATCGGTGCGGGTGGCGAGGGGCTGGACTCGTGGGTGGCGGGTGACCCGATCAGCCGCGGCGAGCGGACGCGGCGGTTCGAGGAGTTCGTCGCGCTGCTGGACATGCTGCTGACCACGCCGGTCACCGCGCACCAGGGGGAGTTCTACCGGGCCGACGGTGCACGGATGATCCCCGGCACGCTCGCGCGTCCGCGCACGCCGTTCGTCGTGGCCGCCAACGGGCCGCGGACCATGGCGCTCGCCGCGCGGTACGGGCAGGGCTGGGTCACCTACGGCCAGACGTTCCTGTCCGAGGGTGCCGACCTCACCGCCGAGCAGGAGCAGTGGTGGGCGGCCCTGGCGACGATGCAGTCGGCCGTCGACGAGGCCGTCGCCGCTCACCGGCCCGCCGGGTCGCCGACGCTGCGGCGCTACCTGTCGCTCGACGGTGCGCCGATCTTCTCGATGCAGTCCGCGGACCTCGTCGTCGAGGGGATCGAGCGCGCGGCCGCGCTGGGGTTCACCGACGTGATCGTGCACTGGCCCCGCGACGAGGGCGTCTACGCGGGCTCACCGACGGTCCTGGAGGCGCTCGTCGACAACCTCCCGCGTCTGCAGGGCCTCGCGGTCCCTCCGCGCTGAGTGCGGGTCAGTGGGCCTGGCGGGCCGACCAGGCGCTGCTGACCATGTCGAGCAGGGTGTGGCGCATCCGCCAGTCCAGGTCGCGGGCGGCCAGCTCACCGCTGGCGACGATGCGCGCCGGGTCACCGGGGCGACGGGCGGCCAGCTCGGGCTCGAACGCGATGCCGGTGGCCTGCGCGACGGCCGTCATGATCTCCCGGACGGACGAGCCGGCGCCGGAGCCCAGGTTGTAGACGGGCTCGAGCGGGGTGCCCGCGGCCAGGGCCTGCGCCGCCGCGACGTGCGAGGTCGCGAGGTCGGCGACGTGCAGGTAGTCGCGGACGCAGGTGCCGTCGGGCGTCGGGTAGTCGGTGCCGTTGATGCGCGGGGTGCGACCCGCGGCGAGGGCGTCCAGCACCAGCGGGAAGAGGTTGTGCGGGCTGGTGTCGTACAGGTCGTCGGTGGCCGACCCGACCACGTTGAAGTACCGCAGCGACGTGTGCCGCAGACCGGTCGCGCGGGCCTGGTCGGCCAGGACCCACTCGCCGATGAGCTTGGACTCGCCGTAGGGCGACTCGGGGCTCGTCGCGGTGGCCTCGGTGACCAGGTCGACGTCTGGGGTCCCGTAGACGGCCGCCGACGAGGAGAACACGATCGCGTCGACGCCCTGGGAGGCCATCGCCTCGAGCAGGTGGACCGTGCCCGTGACGTTCTGCTCGTAGGTGTGCAGCGGGCGGCTGACCGAGACGCCGGCGTACTTGAAGCCCGCGAGGTGCACCACGCCGACCACGCCGTGCTGGCTGAGCGTGTCTGCGACCAGGTCGGTGTCCAGGATGGAGCCCTGGACCAGCGGGACGTCCGCGGGGACGAAGTCCTTGTGCCCGCTGGACAGGTCGTCGAGCACCACGGTGCTGAGTCCCACCTGCCCGAACGCCCGGACCACGTGCGACCCGATGTACCCGGCACCACCGGTGACCAGCCATGTCATGCATCCGAGCCTACCGACGGTCGCTGCGGGGACGCGGTGCCGACCAGAGGTCGGGACGCCGGGGTGCATCCGCTAGGGATCGTCAGGGGGAAGGGCAGGTAGCGGTGGCGTGGGGGCCGATGCTCAGTATGCTGAGCATTCCTAGTCCTGCCAGGCACACGATCGTCGTGTCCGGTCCGCCCAGCTCCACCCACGGCCGAAGGGACGAGATGCACGGCGAGACCAGTGTGCAGCAGGCGATCATTGCCCAGTCGGACGGGCACGCGCTGCTCGCGCAGGGCGTCGAGGACGCGATGACTCGTACGGCTCGCGTCTTGGCGGACTTCGTCGACGAACGCGTGCGGCTCGCGGGCGGACGCTCGCAGGTGGCGGCGCGGCTGTGGACCGACCTCGCGGCGGTCGTCGGCGGCAAGCTCATGCGACCCAGGCTGGCGGTCGCGGCGTACCTGGGCCTCGGTGGCGACGACCCCGCCGCCGTAGCGCCCGTCGCCGCGGCCGTCGAGGTGCTGCACACCGCGATGCTCGTGCACGACGACCTGCTGGACCACGACGAGCTCCGGCGGGGACGGCCGAACGTCGCCGGCGCCACACGCGCGCGGCTGGACGGGCGCGGGCTGGACGGGCGCGCTATCGAGGACCAGGTGCTCGCGGCCGGGCTCCTCGCCGGCGATCTCGCGATCGCCGCGGCGTTCTCGCTGGTGGCGGGCGCGCCGACGGGTTCCGGCACCAAGGTGCGCATCATCGAACGGTTGGCCGAGGGCATCGAGACGACGGTCGTCGGCGAGCTGCTCGACATGGCCGCCGCGCTGGACCGACCCCGGGACGTGGACGCGCTCGCGGTCGCCGAGCTCAAGACGGCGGCCTACTCGGGCAGCCTCCCGCTCGTGGTGGGCGGGATCCTCGCGGGTGCCGACGACGAGACCGTGGCGTCGCTGGCCGCCGTCGGCTCCGCGCTCGGCGTGGCGTTCCAGCTGCGCGACGACGAGCTCGGGGTGTTCGGGGACCCGCAGCTGACGGGCAAGTCGGTGCTGTCCGACCTTCGTGAGGGCAAGCGCACCGAGCTGCTGCGACGGACGTACGCGCTCGCCGACGAGGCGGGCTGCGCGGTGCTCGACCGGTACGTCGGCCGCGCAGACCTCGACGGGGCCGGGGCGGAGCGGGTGCGTACGGTGATGCGCGACAGCGGTGCGCTGGACTCGGTGCGGGACCTGACCCGGCGGACCGCGTGGCACGCGCGCGAGCTGGCGGTGGGCGCGCTGCCCGAACCGCTGGGAGGCTACCTGGTGGGCGTGGTCGACGACCTCGTCGGGCGGGGCCGCTGAGTGACGGAGGAGATCGTGGGGCAGGCGAGGGACCGGGCGCTGCGGCTCTACGACGTCACCGCCGCGCGCACCAGCGCGAACGTCCTCGCCGTCTACTCCACCTCGTTCGGTCTGGGCACGCGGCTGCTCGGCCGGCGTGCGCAGCAGGACATCCGGGCCGTGTACGCCCTGGTGCGTCTCGCCGACGAGGTGGTCGACACCTACCGCGGCGACGACGCCGGCGCCGAGCTGGACGAGCTGGAGACGCAGACGCACCGAGCGCTGCGCACCGGCTACTCGACCAACCTCGTCGTCCATGCGTTCGCCCGGACGGCCCGGCGCGTCGGGATCACGCAGGCCGAGACGGTGCCGTTCTACGCGTCCATGCGCGCCGACCTGACCGTGCACAGCCACGACCGCGCCAGCTACGAGGCCTACGTCTTCGGTTCCGCCGAGGTGGTGGGTCTCATGTGCGTCCGGGCCTTCCTGAACGAGCCCCGGCGCCCGGGCGACCCCGTGGTCGAGCCGACGAGCACGCAGGTGGCCGGCGCCCGGGCACTCGGCGCCGCGTTCCAGAAGATCAACTTCCTGCGCGACCTGGGCATCGACAACGCCGAGCTGGACCGCACGTACTTTCCCGGCACCCGCCCCGGTGTCGTCTCCTCGGAGCAGCTGACCGAGATCCTCGAGGAGATCGCCGACGACGTCGCCGTGGCCCGGTCGGCGCTGCCCGAGCTGCCGCCGCGCGCCCGGTACGCGGTGGCCGCGACGCTCGCCCTGTACCAGCGGCTGCTCGACGACCTCGCGCAGTGCACGCCGGCGCAGATCCTCGACCGCCGCGTGCGGCTGTCGACGCCCACCAAGCTGCTCGTCGTCGGGGAGGCCGTCGTCGCGCAGGCGCGGGCGGGCCGGTGACCGGACGGGTCGTCGTCGTCGGCGGCGGGATCGCCGGGCTCGCCACGGCGGCCCTGCTGGCCCGCGGGGGAGCGGGCGTCACCCTGCTCGAGGCCCACGACCGGGTCGGTGGGCGGGCGGGCCTGCTGGAGCGGGACGGGTTCCGGTTCGACACCGGGCCGTCCTGGTACTTCATGCCAGAGGTCTTCGCCCACGCGTTCGCGCTGCTCGGGGAGCGCATCGAGGATTACGTCGACCTGGTACGGCTCGATCCGGCCTACCGCCTCTTCCCCGAGCAGGGTGCGCCGCTGGACGTCGTGCAGGACGCCGAGATCAACTGGAAGGCGTTCGACGCGCTCGAGCCGGGAGCCGGCCAGGCGATGCGTGCGTACGCGCAGGCGTCGACGCAGGCCTACCGCGACGCCCTCGAGTCGTTCCTGTACACGACCTTCGCGCGACCGGACCGGCTGCTCACGGTCGACGTCCTGCGGCGGTCGCCCACGCTCGTCGACCTGCTGACGCACACGCTCGCGGACCGGATCGAGGGCACCGTCGAGAACCCCGTCCTGCGACAGGTCCTGGGCTACCCCGCGGTGTTCCTCGGCAGCTCGCCGTACCGCGTCCCCGCGCTCTACTCCCTCATGAGCCACCTCGACCTCGTCGACGGCGTACGTTTCCCGCGCGGCGGGATGTACACGATCATCGAGGCCCTCGAGCGCCTCGCAGTGCGCGAAGGGGTCCGGATCCGCACCGGCGCCGCCGTGGCCTCGATCGAGGTCGATCCCGACGGGCGGCGCGGGGTGGCCCGGGGCGTGCGGCTGGCCACGGGTGAGCTGGTGGCCGCCGACGTCGTCGTCTCGGCCGCGGACCGGCACCACACGGAGACCGAGCTGCTCGACGCGCGGTTCAGCGACCTGCCCGCGCGCGAGTGGGAGACCCGCGGCCCCGGCATCTCGGCGCTGGTCATCATGGCGGGCGTGCGCGGCGAGCTGCCCGAGCTGGCTCACCACTCGCTGTTCTTCACGCGCGACTGGCGGACGAACTTCGAAGACATCCTCGGCACGGACCGGGCGTCGACCCGCACGAGGATCCCCGAGGTGGCCTCGCTGTACGTCTCGCGGACGACGGCCACCGATCCGAGCGCCGCCCCCGACGGCCACGAGAACCTGTTCGTCCTCGTCCCGTTCCCCGCCGATCCGTCGGTGGGCGACCTCGACGCACACGCCGACCGCTACCTCGACCAGATCGGGACGTGGGCGGGCATCCCGAACCTGCGCGAACGCGTCGTGGTGCGCGAGCTGCGGGGGCCGGCGGACTTCGCACGCGACTTCCACGCCTGGCGCGGGAGTGCCCTGGGCATGGAGCACACGCTGCGACAGAGCGCGATGTTCCGCCCCGGCGACGCATCCGAGCGCGTCCCGAACCTGCTGCACGCCGGCGGTGGGACGATCCCCGGTGTGGGCCTGCCGATGTGCCTGATCAGCGCCGAGCTCGTGGTGAAGCGGATGCTCGGTGAGACGTCCGCGCGCCCGTTGCCCGCGCCCCTGCGCCCCGGCTTCCTGGCCTCGGCGCGACCGCGCGGCGTGTGGAGCGCCGTCAGCCGATGAGCTTTCTCTATCTCGGCGCCCTGCTCGTCTCGCTGGGCGGCCTCGCGATCCTCGACCGACGGTTCCGGCTGGCCTTCTGGGCCGACGCCCGCCGGGCCGGGCTCACCGTCGGGATCGGCGTGGTCGGGTTCCTGCTCTGGGACCTCGCCGGGCTGGGGCTGCACATCTTCGCGCGCGGCGACTCCCCGAACATGGCCGGCATCCTGATCGCTCCGGAGCTGCCCGTGGAGGAGGCTTTCTTCCTCGCCCTGCTCTGCTACACGGCCCTGCTGGTCTGGCGCGGGCTGGAGCGGTGGCGACGATGACCAACGCCGTCATGAACCTCATCGTGCTCGTGGTCCTCGGGGCGGTCTCGTGGCCCGTGCTCCGCCGGCTGCGCGGTGGCCCGGTGACCGGCACGGTCCTCGTGCTCTGCCTGCTGACCGTCGTCTTCGACACGGCGATGATCGCGGCCGGGCTCTACGTGTTCGACGCCGACAAGATCCTCGGCGTCTACGTCTGGGGTGCGCCGATCGAGGACTTCGCGTACGCGATCGCGGCCGCCGTCGGTATGCCGGTGCTCTGGACGGTGCTCGGGCGGGGGAGGGACGAGTGAGGGAGGTCCTCGCGGCGTCGCGCCCGTTCTCCTGGATCAACACCGCCTACCCGTTCGCGGCCGGCTACCTGCTCGCCACGGGCGGGCGGGTGGATGCGCTGTTCGTCGTCGGCACCCTGTTCTTCCTGGTCCCGTACAACCTGCTGATGTACGGGATCAACGACGTCTTCGACTACGCCTCCGACCTGCGCAACCCGCGCAAGGGCGGCATCGAGGGCGGGCTCGTCCCCATCGACCGGGCACGGTCGGTGCACCGGCGGATCCTGTGGTCGTGCGTCGTGCTGAACGCGCCGTTCGTGGTCTACCTGCTGCTGAACGGCTCTTCCGGGGCGGACGCGGTGCTCGTCGGCGTCCTCTTCCTGGTGATCGCCTACTCGGCCCCCGTGCTGCGCTTCAAGGAGCGCCCGGTGCTCGACTCGTTCACCTCGGCCATGCACTTCGTCGGCCCCCTGCTCTACGCGTTGGTGCTGGTCGGGGCCTCCTTGACGACGAGGACGACGTGGCCGGTGCTCGTGGCGTTCGTGCTCTGGGGGATGGCGTCGCACGCGTTCGGGGCGGTGCAGGACGTGCGCGCGGACCGCGAGGGCGGGATCGCGTCGGTCGCGACGGCACTGGGTGCGCACGCCACCGTCGTCGCCGCGACCGTCCTCTACGTCGTGGCCGCAGCCGTCCTGCTGCTGGGTCCCTGGCCGATCGCGGCCGTCCTGCCGATCCCCTACGCCATCAGCACCGCGCAGTACTGGTCCGTCCGCGACGACGACTGCGAACGCGCCAACGCGGGCTGGCGTCGGTTCCTGTGGCTGAACCTGGTCACCGGCTTCCTGGTGACCATGCTGCTCATCGTGATCGCACGAACGTGAGCGCCTTCACGCGTTGACCTGCGCGTCTGGCAGAGTGCGCGCATGGCGAACGCTTCCGCGCACGACTGGTCGATCTTCCTGGTGATCGTCGGCCTGCGACTGATCGTGCCGTTGTTCATCCCGAAGTTCCCGCTGCCCGCCATCCTGGCCGCGCTCGTCATCGACGGTCTCGACCAGACGATCTTCGCGACGTACACCGACCTGCCCCTGGACAACTACCAGTCCTATGACAAGGCGCTGGACATCTACTACCTGACCATCGCGTACCTGGCGGTGATGCGGAACTGGCGCAACCCGTTCGCGGTCGGGGTGGCCGCGGCGCTCTGGTACTACCGGCTGGTCGGCGTTCTCGCGTTCGAGCTCACCGGGTACCGCTGGATGCTCATGGTGTTCCCCAACACCTTCGAGTACTTCGTCATCGCCATCGAGGTGGTCCGCACCCGCTGGGACGCCGGCACGCTCTCCAAGAAGGCCTTCGTCTGGACCGCCGCGCTCATCTGGATCTTCATCAAGCTGCCGCAGGAGTGGTGGATCCACGTCGCCCAGCTGGACTTCACGGACGAGTTCAAGACGAAGGTCCTCGGCATCGAGACCACCGACCCCTGGTCCGCGGCCTGGGACGCCCGCCCCGGGGTGGTGATCGGCCTGGTCGTGCTGCTCGTCGCGATCGTTGTCGTCGGCTGGCGCCTCTCGCGCCGCCTGCCCCCGGCCGCCTGGCCGTTCACCGTCGACGCCGACGTCATCAGCCGCCGCGTCGGCTGGCTGCCCACCGGCCCGATCGCGGTGGCCCCCCGCGGCACGGCGCACGTGCTCGAGAAGATCGCGCTCGCCGGCCTGGTCTCGCTCATCGTGCTCGAGTCGTGGCCGCTGCTCGACGTCCGGTCGTGGGTCGCGTTCGTCGTCGTCGGCGCGGTCGTGCTCGTGCACGCCGGGGTGTCGGTGTGGCGGACCCGGGCCGGCCGGACCACGGCCGCGAACCTCGGCGTCCAGGTGGTCATCAACACCGTCATCAGCCTCGTGGCCATGCTCGTCTTCGCGGCGTTCGCCAGCCGTGGCTCGGCCGACATCTCCGTGGGGGACGTGCTGCTCTTCGCGTACATCGTGGCGCTGATCGTCACGCTGTACGACCGGTACGCGGCCCGTCGTGAGGCGATCGTGCCGGCGGGTCCGTCACCTCACGACGATGTGCGCTCCTCGACCGCGGTGGGCGGCCGATAGCGCACCAGGAGCGCACGCAGGCCGCGGACGGCGAGGACCCAGGCGATGAGGAGGAGCGCCACGGTGCAGATGCGGGCCGCGGTCCACGGCAGCGCATCGACCCACGTCGGGCCCGCGTTCTGCGACGACGAGAACCCGTAGCTCGTGTCGACCCCCGCCGTCGAGACCAGCCACGTCAGCGCCACGGCGGGCAGCAGGTAGGCGCCCGCGCGAGCCGGGACGCGGTTGCGGGACGCGACGACGGCGCCACCGGTCGCGATCAGGAGCGTCGCGACGGCCGGGGCGGCGAGCGCGGTACCGGCCGGCGCCGGGGCGTAGAGCTCGACGAGCCCTGTGTGGAGGTGCCGAAGTGCGGGTCCGGCGTAGAGCGACACCGAGAGGACCGACGCGACGACCGCCAGGACGTGCATGCTGCCGGTGCCCGGCCGGGCATCGCGCACGAGCGCCACCAGTCCGAACGTCGCGAGCGTCCACAGCAGCCCGACCAGGAGCGCGATGACCGCGGTGCCGGCGGACCCGGGGACGTTGTCGAGCGGGCTCGGGTCGAAGGCAGGCAGGGCAGGGAGGGCCGACGCCGTTCCGACCTGGACCGTCAGGAAGTAAGCAGGGCCGGCGTTCGTGCCGGACAGCCACGCCCAGGAGGCGAGGGTCGCGGGCACGGCGTAGAGCCAGGCGAACCGCGCGGCTCGCCGTGGCCGCCATGCGACGCCGACCGAGGCGACGACCACGACGGTCGCCACGACGAGCAGGAACGGCCCGTCCCCGTTCGCCCCGAGGTCGAGAGCACGAGCCAGCGCCCAGACGGCCACGGCGACGACCGAGGCGGCCTGGGCGAGCCACCAGACCCATCGGTCGCGCCCGCGCAGGTCCGCCATGCGCCCAACCTAGGGGTCGTCTGTCGGCTGCGCGGAGGTTTCGCCACGACTGCCGTCGGGTGGTCCGCTCAACCCGGTCCCGACGGACGAACCAGTCGTTCTCGAGCTCACGCGTCCGGGACGGGGATGCCGTCGGCGTCGACCGGGGTGGTGACGTCGGACCGGACGCCGAGCCGGCCGGCCACGAGCGGGCCGGTGAACCCGTAGACGACCGCGGTGGCCAGCACCACGCCGAACACGACGGGCACCAGCTGCGGGAACGGCTTGCCGGCCTCCTCGAACTGCAGCGCGAACAGGCTGGCGGTGGACGCGGCGACGATGCCGCGGGGCGCCATCCAGCCGACCATCACGCGCTCTCGTCGGGACAGCACGGTTCTCGTCGTGGCGGTCCAGGCGGCGACCGGGCGCAGGACGAGGACGAGCAGCGCGACGAGCCCGAGCGTGGCCGGGGCGTACGTGATCAGCTCGTGCAGGTCCACGCGGGCGGCCAGCACGATGAACAGCGAGCCGATCACCAGCACGCCGACGTGGCTGCCGAACTCGTGCAGCGCGTCGAGCCCGATGAACTTCTGGTTCGCCAGCGTGACGCCCAGGGCGGTCGCCGCCCAGAGGCCTGACTCCTCGTACATCGCCTCCGCGCAGGCGAACGCGGTCAGCGCCAGAGCGACGCCGAGGACCACCTCCATCGAGCGGGGCACGCGCGCGAACCGGATGAGCGCGACGTACACCGCCGCGGTGACGACGCCGACCGCGATCCCCGTCAGGCCTGTCTTGAGGAGCCCCTGCGGGTGCTCGTGCAGGGCGATGTTGGTGATGCCGAGCGCGACGGTCGCGCCGATCGGGTCGATGAAGATGCCCTCGAACGCGAGCACCGACTCGAGCGGCTGCTTCGGCTTGATCACCGCGAGCAGGGGCCCGACGACGGTGGGTCCGGACACGATGAGGATCGCTCCGATCACCGCTGCCCGGACGGGTGGCAGGTCGAACACCCAGTACGTCAGCAACGAGGCACCGACGCCGGTGATCAGCGCGCCGACGGTGACCAGGCCGAGAACAGGGCGTCGGGCGCCGCCCTGCAACCGGGAGAAGTCGAGCTTCAGCGACTCCTCGAACAGCAGGAGTGCGACCGCCATCGAGACGAGCGGGAAGAGGTCGTCCCCGAGGAGCGCGTCCGGGTCAACCCAACCGAGGACCGGGCCGACCAGCAGCCCGAGGAGCAGCAGCAGGATGATCGACGGGATGCGCGTGGCCTTGCCCAGAAGCTGGCCGACGACGCCGAACAGGACGATCGCGGCGATGCCGCCCGTGAACGCGAGCTCCATGGGGACATCATGTCCGCGCCTACGCGACGACGCCCGAGGGCCCCGTCGCGTGGGCGCTGATCGCTTCCTGAGCCGCGCGGCTCAGGTCAGACGCTCGCGCCCGCGAACTCCGTGTGCAGGCGGGCGGTCTCGTCCTGGACGTGGACGGCCAGCTCAGTGAACTTCGACGCGTGCTCCCGGGCGTGGTGGCCGCAGAACAGGAGCTCTCCAGCCGGCAGGAAGACCCGTACGTAGGCCCGTGCGCCGCAGCGGTCGCAGCGGTCGGCAACGGTCAGTGGTTGCGTCATCGTCTCGTTCATGTCCGCGTCAACGCACGGGATGCCGGTTCGATGCCCGCGGGACGGGGTGGTTCGCTCTGCGCGTAGCCGGTGGGGCCGACGACCGTTCTCCGTGCGGCCGCGGTCGTTCACGCGAGGTTCGCGCCGGACGCGTGTCCGGCGCGGAACAACGTCGGTACAGTCGAAAACGACCCGCCCTCAGGAGGCTGCGATGGACTCGACGCTCGATCTCGACGGCTACCGACCGGATGCCGAGGACAACCTGCGCGAGTACATCGACCGGCTGGTGGCCGAGGGCTACAGCGTGTCCGGCGGCGAGGGCGCCGACCCGGTGCTGATCGACCCGGGTGGCAAGGCCGTCGAGACCTGGCGCGAGGACTACCCGTACGAAGAGCTGATGGATCGCGACGTCTACGAGGAGGCCAAGTACCGCCTCCAGATCGAGCTGCTCAAGCTGCAGTACTGGGCTGAGGAGACGGGCGAGCGCCACATCATCGTGTTCGAGGGCCGGGACGCGGCCGGCAAGGGCGGCACGATCAAGCGGTTCATGGAGCACCTGAACCCGCGCGCCGCCCGCGTCGTGGCGCTGACCAAGCCCACCACCACCGAACAGGGCCAGTGGTACTTCCAGAGGTACGTCGAGCACTTCCCGACGGCCGGGGAGATCGTGCTGTTCGACCGGTCCTGGTACAACCGCGCCGGCGTCGAGCGGGTGATGGGGTTCTGCTCCGACGACGAGTACGCGTCGTTCATGCGGCAGGCCCCGGAGTTCGAGCGGCTGATCGTCGACGACGGCACCCACCTGACCAAGTTCTGGTTCTCGGTCACCCGCCGCGAGCAGCGCACGCGCTTCGCGATCCGGCAGATCGACCCGGTCCGCCGCTGGAAGCTCTCGCCGATGGACCTCGAGTCGCTCGACCGCTGGGAGCAGTACTCCGCCGCGAAGGAGGCGATGTTCGCGGGCACCGACACCGACCCGTCGCCGTGGATCTCGGTCCGCAGCAACGACAAGAAGCGCGCTCGGCTCAACGCGATGCGCCACTTCCTCTGCCAGTTCGACTACGAGGGCAAGGACGAGGACGTCATCGGCGAGGTCGACCCGCTGATCGTCCAGCGCGGCCGGCACACGGTGGGCGACTGAGCCTCAGGCGGGCAGCGCCGACGACCGCACGAACGCCTCGGGACCGGCCTCGCCGCCGAGCGACGCCGCGAGCAGCTCGCGTGCGCGAGCGAGGTGCTCGTCGAGCATGCGGGCGGCCCCGGGGGCGTCCCCGGCCTCGATGAGCTCCAGCAGCCGCGCGTGCTCGGCCACGATGATCTCGGGGCTGAGCCGTTGGCGGCCCTGCAGCTGAGCCATGCAGAGCTTCACCTCGAACGCGAGCGAGTGGTACATCGCGCTGGTCCGGGTGCTGCCCAGGGCGTCGATGAGGCTGGTGTGGAACCGCATGTCGGGCTCCACGACCGCGTAGGAACCGCCGGCCCAGAGCGTGGCGATCTCGGCGTTGGCCTCCCGCGCCGTGGCGGGCACGCGGCGTTCGTCGGCAAGCCGGCGCAGCACCTCGGACTCCAGGTAGGTGCGCGTGCGGTAGATGTCGCGGACGTCGTCGGGACCGAGCTCCACCACGCGTGCCGTCTTGTGGTTGTTCCGGACCAGCACCTTCTCGGCCGTGAGCCGTTCGATCGCGGCGCGTGCGCTGGCCCGGGCCACGTCGTAGCGGGTGGCCACGTCCAGCTCGGTGAGCGGGGTGCCGGGCGCGAGCGCGCCGGTCACGACGAGCGTGCGCAGGTCGTCGACGACGGCGTCGACCAGGCTGGTCACCACGATCCCGCGCGCCATCGCCATCCTCTCGTCGCGTCGTCGACAGCCTAAGGGTTGTCAGTTGAGTCTACTTGTCCGACAATCTGAGGGTGATGCCGACGCCGGACTCGCTCTCCGCCCTGCTGGCGGGATGCGTCGCCGACGCCGCGCAGGTCCGCACCGACGAGCTCAGCCTGCGGGCCCTCGCGCACGACGCCTCCCACGTGCTGCTGGTCCCGCGGGCGGTCGTCGCCCCGCGCACCGCCGACGAGGTGGGCCGGCTGCTGCGCGAGACCGCGGCGGCGGGGGTGCCGCTGACGTTCCGGTCGGGCGGGACCAGCCTGTCCGGGCAGGCGGGCGGCGACGGCGTGCTGGTCGACGTGCGTCGCCACTTCCAGCGCACCGAGGTGCTCGACGACGGCGCTCGCGTCCGAGTGCAGCCGGGCGTCACGGTCCGGCACCTGAACGCGCGGCTGGCCCGGCACGGCCGCAAGCTCGGCCCCGACCCCGCCAGCGAGGTCGCCTGCACGATCGGCGGGGTGGTGGCCAACAACTCCTCGGGCATGGCGTGCGGCACGGCCGAGAACAGCTACCGCACCCTCGAGTCGCTGGTCGCGGTCCTGCCGTCCGGCACCGTGGTCGACACGGGTGCTCCCGAAGCCGACTCGCTGCTGCGGACGCTCGAGCCCGACCTCTACGCGGGGTTGCACGCGCTGCGCCGCCGTGTGCTCGACAACCCGTCGTCGGTCGCCACGATCACGCGGCAGTTCTCGATGAAGAACACCATGGGCTACGGGATCAACGCCCTGCTCGACTTCGACACCGTGCCGCAGATGCTCGCCCACCTCGTCGTCGGCAGCGAGGGGACGCTCGCCTTCGTCGCCTCCGCGACGTTCCGCACGGTCCCCCTGCGCGCGCACGCCGCCACCGCGCTGCTCGTCTTCGACGATCTCGGCTCGGCCAGCCGCGCGCTGCCGGGCCTGGTGGCCACCGGTGCCGCGACCCTCGAGCTCATGGACGCCACCTCGTTGCGGGTGGGGCAGGGCCTGCCCGACTGCCCGCGGGAGGTCGCCGCGCTCACCGTGGACCGGCAGGCCGCGCTGCTGGTGGAGTACCAGGCGACGACGGCCGCCGAGCTCGCGGACCTG
This sequence comes from Cellulomonas sp. McL0617, assembly GCF_049994875.1. Classification (GTDB taxonomy): domain Bacteria; phylum Actinomycetota; class Actinomycetes; order Actinomycetales; family Cellulomonadaceae; genus Cellulomonas. The sequence goes on along the minus strand of NZ_CP188256.1, from coordinate 3,519,008 downwards.
GTCGGTTCGGCTGCTCCGAGGCTGGGCGACGCCGACCTGACCAGTGACCCCGTCGCCCGCGCCGCGCTCTGGAAGCTGCGCAAGGGCCTCTACACGTCGGTGGCCGGCGCGCGCCGCAGCGGCACGACCGCCCTGCTCGAGGACGTCGTCGTCCCGGTCGAGCGGCTCGCGGACACGTGCGCGTCGCTGACGACGCTGTTCGCCCGGTACGCGTACGAGGACGCCGTCATCTTCGGGCACGCCAAGGACGGCAACCTCCACTTCATGCTCACCGACCGGTTCGAGACGAGCGAGCAGCTGGCCCGGTACGCCGGCTTCACGCAGGACCTGGTCTCGCTCGTGCTGGACAACGGGGGATCGCTCAAGGCGGAGCACGGCACGGGCCGGATCATGGCGCCGTTCGTCCGTCGGCAGTACGGCGACGAGCTCTACGACGTGATGCGCGAGATCAAGCGGCTGTTCGACCCGCGCGGGCTGCTCAACCCGGGCGTCCTGCTCTCCGACGACCCGGACGCCCACCTGCGGCACATCAAGCTCGCGCCGCCGATCGAGGCGGAGGTCGACCGCTGCGTCGAGTGCGGCTACTGCGAACCCGTCTGCCCGTCGCGCGACCTGACGCTGACCCCGCGCCAGCGCATCGTGCTCCGGCGCGACATCCGCAGCGCGGAGCTGAGCGGGGACACGGCGACGGCCGAACGGCTCGAGCGGGCGTACGAGTACCCCGGGGTGGACACCTGCGCGGTCGACGGCATGTGCGGCACGGCGTGCCCGGTCGGCATCAACACGGGTCTGCTGGTCAAGACGCTGCGCCGCGAGAACCTGCCCGCGCCGACGGCCCTGGTGTGGACCGCCGCCGCCAAGCACTGGGGGACCACCACGTCGCTCGCCTCGTCGGCACTGTCGCTTTCCGACGCCCTGCCAGGCCCACTGGTGCCGGCGGTCACCTCTCTCGGCCGCGCCGTGCTCGGCGCTGACACCGTCCCGGGATGGACCCCCGACCTTCCGCGCGGCGGCGCGCCCCGGCGCCGGCCCCGACCCTCGTCGTCGCCCGACGCGGTGTACCTGCCCTCGTGCGTGAACGTCATGTTCGGCCCGGCGCAGGGCCGCGGGGTCCAGGTGGCGTTCGAGGACCTGTGCGCCGCGGCCGGTCTCACGGTGCTGGTTCCCGACGGGATCGACGCCCTCTGCTGCGGCACGCCCTGGTCGTCCAAGGGCGTCGCCGCGGGCCACGAGGCCATGCGCGCACGCGTGCTGCCGGTGGTCCGCGAGGCCACCGACGGCGGGACGCTGCCGATCGTCTGCGACGCCTCGTCGTGCACCGAGGGCTTCCGGCACCTGCTCGGCGACGAGCTCGAGGTCATCGACGTCGTGGCCTTCGTCGCCGACCGCGTCCTGCCCGTGCTCGGACCGTACGAGCGGCTGTCCACGCTGACGGTGCACCCGACCTGCTCGTCCACCCAGCTCGGCCTGGACCCCGCACTGATGACCGTCGCCTCGGCGGTCGCGCAGAGCGTCACGGTGCCCCTCGACTGGGGCTGCTGCGCGTTCGCCGGCGACCGCGGGATGCTCCACCCGGAGCTCACCGCGTCGGCCACCCGGCGCGAGGCCGCCGAGGTTGTCAGCCTCGACGCGCAAGCGCACGCTAGCTGCAACCGCACCTGCGAGCTGGGCATGACGCGAGCCACGGGCGCCACCTACCGGCACGTCGTCGAGCTGCTGGCCGAGCAGGCCCTCCCCTGATCTGCACCATCCGTTCCGTCCGTTATCGCATGTCCAGCAAAGGAGCAGAGATGAACCCGGACACCACGGCACTCGTCCTGATCGAGTTCCAGAACGACTTCACCACCGAGGGCGGGGTGCTGCACGGCGCCGTCGAGGCCGTGATGGCGAGCACCGACATGCTCGCCCACGCCGCGACCGCGCTCGAGGCCACCCGTGCCGCCGGCGCCACCGTGATCCACAGCCCGATCGCGTTCCAGGCCGGCTACGGAGAGATCACCGCGCACCTGTACGGGATCCTCAAGGGCGTCGTGGACTCCAACGCGTTCGTCAAGGGCTCGTGGGGCGCGGACTTCGTCGCGGACGTCGCACCGGCTGACGGCGACATCGTCGTCGAGGGCAAGCGCGGTCTGGACGCGTTCGGGTCGACGAACCTCGACTTTATCCTGCGGTCCAAGGGCATCACCACCGTCGTGCTGGCGGGCTTCCTGACCAACTGCTGCGTCGAGTCCACCATGCGCTCGGCGTACGAGAAGGGCTTCGAGGTCATCACCCTGACCGACGCCGTCGGCGCGACCTCGCAGGCCGAGCACGACAACGCGATCACCTACGACTACCCGATGTTCTCCAAGCCGATGACGACCGACGAGTACGTCGCCACCCTGCGCGGCGCGCCCGTCACTGCCGACTCCTCGCGCGGGTACTGAGCGCGCCGGCGGTCCGGTCACGCCACCGGGCCGCCGCTCCTCGGGGCGGGTCCCGTCGACCCGCGGACCACCAGCTCCGTCGCGAGCTCGACGTGCAGCGCGTCGACCTTGTGGCGAGCCATCAGGCGCACGAGCAGGCCGACCGCGATCCGGCCCATCTCGGCGAGCGGCTGCCGGGCAGTCGTCAGCTGCGGCACCGACGCGCGGGCCACGTCGGAGTCGTCGAACCCGGTCACGGACAGGTCGTCGGGGACCGCCAGACCGCGCTCGGCGGCGGCGTGCAGAGCACCGATTGCCACCTTGTCGTTGAAGCAGACCAGCGCCGTGGGCCGCTCGGGCAGGTCGAGCAGCTCGGCCGCGGCCCGGTGGCCGGCGTCGGTGGTCGGCTCGATGGAACGGTGCAGCTCGGGCGGGGGCATGAGGCCCGCGTGCACCATCGCGGCCGCGTGGCCGGCCTGCCGCTCGACCGCGGCGGACCACTCGCGCGGGCCCCCGATCACCCCGATCCGGCGGTGACCCAGCTCGAGCAGGTGGGCCGTGACCCGCCGAGCACCGGCTCCGTGCGCGGCCGAGACGGCGGCGACGTCCGGCGGGGGCGGGGTGCGCGGGTCGACGACGACGAACGGGAACCCGGTACGGCGCAGCGCGGCCAGCTCGGCGGGGCGTTCGGGCGGCAGGACGAGGACCGCGCCCGCGACGTCGGGCCGGCCGGCCAGGCCGAGCAGCGGGTGCGTGGCCTGTGCGACCTCGCCCGCGTCGAGCAGGACGGCGCGCCCGTGCAGCTCGAGCGTCTCGGCGACCGCGGACACGACGAGCCCGAAGTAGTCGGTCAGGACGTACGGGCACCGCACGAACACGGGCCCGGAGCGCTCGGTCGGCACCGCGCGGGCGAGCGGCGCACGCGGGCCCAGCTCGCCCACCGCGCGCAGCACCAGGTCGCGGGTCCCGGCGGCGACGTTGGGGTGGCCGTTGAGCACCCGAGACACCGTGGCGATGGACACCCCGGTCGACGCCGCGACGTCCCGGACCGTCGAGCGCGGGCCCGGCTCCTTGGTCATGTTTCATGCTCCGTTTCAGCGCTCCGGTTGACAGCGCGCGCTCGACGTCCTGTGCTGTCCGGTACGCGCGGACTGTACCGCGTTGCGTGTTTCGCACCGTCGGAGGTGCGTTACATCTGTTCCATCGGTCGGTCTCAACGAGGTGTCCCGGCCGGTGACGCAGCATCCCGCCCGGGGCGACGAGGCCTCGGGTGCGACTCGACGAGGAGTGCACGATGAGACGGAACCTCCTGCGCATCGCGGTGGCCACGGCCGCCTCCGGTGCACTGCTGATCCCCGCGGCGGCGGCCCAGGCGACCGGCGGGCGGCCCGGCCACGGCGATCCCACCGTCCAGGCACAGGTCTGGGTCACCACCCCCGACCGCGCCGAGCTCCTGCACCAGCGTGCCCCCGTCGCGTTCGCCGCCGGATCGTCGGACCTCGCGACGATCGTCGTCGACCCGGACCAGACCTTCCAGACGATGGACGGCTTCGGGGCCTCCATCACGGACTCCTCCGCGTCGGTGCTCTCGGCGCTGTCCCCGGCCGAGCGGGACAAGGCGATGACGTCGTTGTTCGACCCTCGTCAGGGCATCGGCGTCAGCTTCCTGCGGCAGCCGGTCGGATCGTCGGACTTCACCGCGGCGGCCGAGCACTGGACCTACGACGACATGCCCGCGGGCCAGACCGACCTGCCGCTCGCGCACTTCTCGGTCGCGCACGACGAGGCGCAGATCCTCCCGCTGCTGCGCCAGGCCAAGCGGCTCAACCCGCAGCTCTCGGTGATGGCGACCCCGTGGAGCCCGCCCGCGTGGATGAAGACCGGCGACTCGCTCGTCGGCGGCCGCCTCAAGGACGACCCGGCGATCTACGACGCCTACGCCCGCTACCTCGTCGCGTTCGTCCAGGCGTACGCCAGAGCCGGCGTGCCGATCGACTTCCTGTCGGTCCAGAACGAGCCGCAGAACCGGACGCCCGACGCCTACCCGGGCACGGACATGCCCGTCGCGCAGGAGGTCAAGGTCATCGAGGCGCTCGGACCGATGCTCAAGAAGGCCAGCCCGCGCACGAAGATCCTCGCCTACGACCACAACTGGCAGACGCACCCGAACGACGTGGCGAAGACGCCCCCGGGTGAGGACCCGGCGACCGACTACCCGTACCAGGTGCTCGCCAGCCCGGCCGCGAAGTGGGTGGCCGGCACCGCCTACCACTGCTACTACGGCGACCCGAGCGCGCAGACCGCCCTGCACGACGCGTACCCGACCAAGGGCATCTGGTTCACCGAGTGCTCGGGCTCGCACGGCGCGACGGACACCCCGGAGCAGACCTTCCGCGGCACGCTCACGTGGCACGCCCGGACGATCACGATCGGCACCACCCGCAACTGGGCGAAGACCACGACGAACTGGAACATCGCCCTGAACGAGGACGGCGGCCCGCACCTGGGCGGGTGCAGCACCTGCACGGGTCTGCTGACCGTCCTGGCCGACGGCACCACGCGCACCGACGCCGAGTACTACACGATCGGGCACCTCTCGAAGTTCGTGAAGCCGGGGGCGCAGCGCATCGCGTCGACCTCGTTCGGCACCACCGGCTGGAACGGCCAGATCATGGATGTCGCGTTCCGCAACCCCGACGGCTCCACCGCCCTCGTCGTGCACAACGAGAACGACGACCCGCGCAGCTTCGCGGTCGCCCTGGGCGGCCAGTCCTTCGAGTACACCCTCCCGGGCGGCTCGCTCGCGACGTTCACCTGGCCCGCGTCGCGCGTCCTGCGGGACCGCACCACCGAGCTCGACCTGTCCGGAGCGACCGCGACCGCCTCGTCGAACCCCACCGACGCCGGCCTCGCCGTCGACGGTGACCCGACGAGCGACGCCTCGACCCGGTGGTCGTCGGGCACGGGCCAGGCGCCCGGCCAGTACCTGCAGGTCGACCTCGGCCGCCCGAAGCTGTTCCGCCAGGTCGCCATCGACTCCGGCGACAGCACGGGCGACTACGCCCGCGGCTGGCAGGTCGACGTCAGTCTCGACGGGACGCACTGGCGGACCGCCGCGTCCGGAAGCGGCACCGGCCAGCTGACCACCGCCGACGTCGGTGTCACGCTCGCCCGCTACGTGAAGGTCAGCTCGACCGCGACCGCCGGCAACTGGTGGTCGATCGCCGACCTGCGGCTGTACCGCTGACGTGCCGGCTGCACTTGGGTGGGTGGGCCCCGTGGGGATCGAACCCACAACCCGCGGATTAAAAGTCCGCTGCTCTGCCAATTGAGCTAGAGGCCCGGGGGATCAGCGTTTTAATCCGTGGAACCCTCCGGACAACGCCCGTGTGGTTCGCAGCTCCCGGATGCCGATCGTAGTCGGCGCCAGGCACTGCGCAGAGCGGCTTGACGGTTGCGACCCGCGGTGAGGCAGGAGGCTCGATCTGTGTTCAGTTGTAGTCGAAGCGGGCCCGCTTCGACTACGGGCACGGTGCAGCGGCCGGCGAGAGTGCAATCGGCTCCGGCCGGACGGTCGGGCTCTACTCGGCGGGTTGATGACCGGAGCGGGTGACGGTTGGGTGTGGCTGCCTCCTGGTGCCCACAGTGACGACGTGGCGGCATGGGATCACTGAGGCAGCGGGGCTCCAATGCGGTTCCACCTCCAGGCCGGCCGGACGTCGACGGCGCGCTACGGTCTCGCGGACGAGGGGCGCCGAGCGCCCTCCAGCGCCGAAGGTTGAACGCGACCGCGAGGGACGTGTCCGCCCCCACGACCGACAAGATGGTGCGAGGGTCAATGCGTCCAACGTTCGGCGAGCGATGAGTCGTCGTACATCACGGGGACCGACATCGTCGTCGACGGCGGCTGGTTCTCGTCGGGCCCGTACCTTGCCAACGAACGCTCACACCACATGCTCAGCCTCCTCGACAAGAAGGAGCACGTCGAGGCGTTCCTGCACCACTTCAGGTGAGCTCGGCCTCGACGTTGCGTGCGAAGCGGTGTCAGGCGCGCGTGGCGGTGAACTCCATGAAGTTCGTGATGTCCAGGCGCCGCATCATCGCGCGCACGGGCGCAGGCAGCTCGGCGAGGACGTCCGCGTCGCGCCGCACAGGAGTGGTCAGCGTGTAGCGCCGACCCATCCGGCGCATCTCGCCCCCGTCGGCGGCGAGCATGTTGAGCGCCCAGCTCGCGTTCTCGTCGTACGCGAGGCCCACGACGAATCCCTTCGACGTGCGGTACGCCTGCACCGGAGTCTCGAACTGCTTGCCGCTGCGACGCCCTACGTGGCGCAGAACCGCGAGCGGAGGCATCCATGCGGCGAGCGGCCGCAAGACCGGGTTGATGTACTTCTTCGTCGCGCCGGAGATCCCGGTGAGTGCGGTCATGGCGAACTCCTTGGTCGTCGGTGTTGGCTGGTCGGAAGTGCGAGCATCGCGAGCTCGGCCATCCCGGAGGCGGCCGACGGACAGCGCTCCGGCCAGTGCGGGAACAGGGCCCAGCACCTGCGTGGTCCACGTCGGGTGGTCGGCGGGACCCCACTGGTACGTCAGTGACCCATCACGGCCGCGGACCAGCCGGCCATCGCCCGGCGACCCGAACAGGACGCTGATCTCCATCGCGGAGTAGCTCTTGCCGGCGTCGAGGTGCCCGTCGAGCTCGGGTACTACTCCTGTGACGGCGGCCAGCTGTGCGCTTGCTGCGTCATGGCGCCAGCTGATGATGCTCTGGGTTGCCGCGAGCGTCGCGACGAGCAGCGCGGCGCCACCGGCGAGCGCCCAGCGCAGCTTCTTCGTCGACCTGGTGGCGCTCGTGCTCGGGTCCGCGCCGCCGTCCTCGGACGCGTGCGTGGGTTCGCCGTCGGCCAGCTCGACGGCTTGCATGTTGCGCCCCCTCATGGCGTGACGGTACCGAGGAGCCCGGCGGCGGTGCCCGAAATCGCGCACGTGAGCCATTCGCTTCGCAAGCGGAGCGCGTTCCGCTCGGGCAGTGAGTCATCTTGCAGGTCAGGGGCAAGATTCCTGGACCGAGTTGTTGTCCCCATCCACAAGAGGCCCGATGGATGGGGACTTCCATTGGGAGTGTCCGAATCCTCCGAGGCCAGACCCGGCTGAACCTCGGGTCATCGGAGCGCTGCGGGCGGTTCGACGTCGTCGTAGAGGCGCACGGCCGCGAGCAGGTCGTCCGCCCGACGCTCGAAGACGGCGACTCCTGCCTGCGGTGAGATCGTCTCGCTGCCCCAGCGGACGCAGTTGTACTCGACCGCGCAACGCGTGCCGTCGTCGGTCACGGTGCAGTGCTGGAGCTCGATGCCGCCGCCGGCGCTGAAGCACGTGGTGAAGTAGGTCCCCAGCTCCGCGGCGCCGCGATGAGCGTCGTGCGGGCCGAACGACTCTCGGAGGTAGCCGTCCTCGGCGAAGGCACCCGTGACGGCGGGGACATCGCCGTCACGCAGCGCGGTCTGGAAGCGGCCGACCACGCCGGAGAGGGCCTCGCGCATCGGCTCCAGGAGGGATGGCCGGGGGTGGCGTCGCCCGTCGACCGGCCACTGGCTGCAGTAGGTGCGGAAGATGACCGACCGGTCGTCGGGGGACTCGGCGACGACCGCGACGGGCCAGACGGTCGCCTGCCCGTCGCTCTCGAGGTGCGCGAGGATCTCGACCGCGGCCCGTCGCCCGACGGTCGTGGAGGCCACGGTCTCGACCCGGGCGTGCTGGCTCGCCAGCCACGCGGTGTTGCGTCGCACGAAGTCGCGGAGCTGGTGGTGACCTCGGACCAGGCCGGCGCGGGGGTCGTAGACCTGGACGTCCCCCGGCCACACGACGTCGAGATCGTGCGAGCTGCCGGAGCTCAGCGCCGCGAGGTACTGCGCGACCGGGTCGGCGTGACCCTCCTCGCGCACCTGCCTGCGGGCAAGCTCGGCGGCGGAGGCGAAGTCCGGGAACCACGGCATGGCGCCACGATGCACCCTACGGGGTAGTGCGCGACAGTCCCGGCGGACGCGGTCAGAGGTCGATCACCAGGTCTGTGAGCGGGCGCGACGAGCAGATGAGGAGCTCGTCGTCCCCGGGCGGCTCGAGCGGAGGGGTGCCGTAGGTCGCCTTCCCGGACATCAGCCCGGTCACGCAGGTGTGGCAGACGCCGGTCCGGCACGACCACTGCGTGGGGACGTCGCACGCCTCGGCGAGCTCGAGCAGCGAGCCGTAGCGGTCCGACCATCTGGCGGTGAGCCCGGAGCGGGCGAAGGTGACGGCGGGTCCCGTCCCGAGCACGCCCGGAGTTTGGTGGGGCGGAGGCGCCTGCGCACCGACGACGCCCGGGTTGATCGCCGACCGTGAACCGAAGCGCTCGGTGCGGACACGGGCCGGGTCGAGGCCGGCGCGTGCGAGCGCGGCCACCGTGCCGTCCATGAACGTCTCCGGACCGCAGACGTACGCGCTCGCGTCGGCGGGAAGCCCCAGCCCGGCCACGACGTCCGCCGTCAGCCGACCCGTGCGGATCCCTGAGCCGGGGGCGGGAGGTCCCTCTGGCGTCGTGTAGTAGACGAGCGAGCGGGCGGTCGGCAGCGCAGCGACGAGGGCGGCGACCTCGTCGGAGAAGGTGTGGGTCGCGGCGTCGTGGGTGGTGTGGATCCACCACACCTCCCGCGTGCTGCGAGCGCTCGTGAGGTCGTGCAGCATCGCGAGCAGGGGAGTCAGCCCGATGCCTGCGCTGATGAGCAGCACGGGCTCGCTGCCCTCGTCGAGGACGAAGCCACCCCTCGGCGCGGCGACCTCGAGCTCGTCTCCGGGTTGCAGGTGGGCGTGCAGGTGCGCGCTCACGAGACCGTGCGGCTCGCGTTTCACGCTGATCCGGTAGTGGCCGCCGCCCGGGTCGCCTGACAGCGAGTAGGTCCGGACTGGGGCTGGGTCACCGGCGCCCAGCACGCGCAGCGTGAGGAACTGGCCCGCCTCGAACGCGGGCAGGGCATCGTCGTCCCCGGCGAGCAGGAACGAGGTCACCGAGGATGTCTCGACGACGACGCTGGTGACGGTGAGACGGCGAAAGCCCACCCACGACGGCGCGCCCGCGACCGCGACGCCGCCAGTCCCGACGACCTGCGGGCCCCCCTCGAGCATGGCCCGGAACGACTCGCGCCAGCCCGGGCTCAGTGCCGGGATGTCGATGGCCGCTCGGAGCCGCCCCTCGTCGTGCCCGGGCAGGTAGAGCAGCGCGTCGATGTCGGCCACGCTCAGGGCGTTGGGCACCCGTGTCGTGCGCGCGATCTGGTCGCCGGCGGCGACCTGTCCCTCGGTGATCACACGCAGGTAGAACCCGGGCCGGTGATGAGCGACGAGCAGCGACGGGAGCTGCGGCTGCCCCATGCGCATCGCGACGCGGAAGCATGTGACCCGCGGCTGCGTGACCTCGAACTCCGCCTCGCCGATCCGGTACCGGTCGCCGACGAGGACCTCGTCGTCGCCCAGCCCGTCGACGGTGAAGTTCTCGCCGAACGCACCGGGCTCCAGCTCGTCGCTGCCGAAGAACTCCTGCCAGTGCCGGTACGAGTCGAGCTGGTAGACGAGGACCGCGCGCTGCTCACCACCGTGACCGGCGAGGTCGCCCTGGCCGTCACCGTCGATGTTGAGGCGGCGGACCATCTGCGGGCCGGTCACCGGGCTCTTCCACACGCCCGTGTGCACCGTCCGACCACTCCAGGGGACGTCCCGGGGCATACCCACGTTGACCGAGACGAGCGTCGCCATGGTCGTCAGTCCGACAGGCCGCGGGCGCGCCGCACCTGCTCGGGCGACAGCCGCTCCCAGCCGTGGAACCTCGACACGTCGCCGGCGTCCCACGCCTCACGCAGACCCGGTGCGCTCAGGTCCCAGTCCGGCCGGACCTCGCTCGAGGCGGCGCGAAGGTCGCGCCAGAGGTCGTCGACCGAGGGGCGTCCCCAGAACCAGTAGCCGTTGTAGACGCTGTGGATCACGAGACCGGGTGTGAGCACGAGGGTGTGCGGGATCATCGGGTCGTGCTCGGGGTCGGTGTACTCCTGGATGTCGAGGTCCCGCTGGACGATGCGACCGGGGTCCGACAGGAACGGCCAGTGCGCACCCACCGACGCGCGGAACTCCTGGAGCGTGTGGTGCTCGTCCGTCGCGATGGTGACGATCCTCGTGTAGGCCACCGCGAGCTTCGGCTGTAGTGCGGCGAGGTCGAGATGCTGCTGGTGCTCCTTCGGGCAGTAGTGGCCGCGCGCGAGCGTGAGGATCATCGGGTCGTCGCCCTGGAGCTCGCTCAGCCGACGGACTGTGCCCGTGTGGTCGGGCAGCTCGTAGTCAGTCAGGACGCCGCCTGGCACCATGTCGGAACGCATGAGGGAACACCTCTCTCTGGGGGACGGCTGTCGTTCAGACGAGCTGCTGCCCGCCGTCGATGTCGTAGGTCGCGCCCGTCAGTGCGGTGTTCGTCATCAGGTGCACCGCCAGCCGGGCGACGTCGACCGGGCTCACGACCCGACCGATCGGCAGCGTCGAACGGAGCTCGTCGCGCCGCTCGTCGAGCCCGTCGCCCAGCAAGGACGCCGACAGGGGAGTGTCGACGAACCCGGCCGCGATGAGGTTGACCCGGACCGGGGCGATCTCGAGCGCCAGGTTGGCGACGACGCCCGGGAGCGCCGTCGTGCCGATGCCGATGATCCCGAGGCCCACCCCCGGACGGCGGGCGCCTGTCCCGCCCATGAGCAGCAACGAACCGCCTGCACGCATCGACGGTCCCGCGCACCGCGCGAGGTGGAACGGCAGGAGCAGGTGCGCCTCGAGGCTGCGTCGCGCCTGCTCGAAGTCGATCTGGGCGAGCGGCGCGTAGTACGGCCGCCCTGCCGTGACCATGACGTGGTCGACCGGGGTCTGCAGGTCCCGGAAGAACTCCTCGAGGGCTGTGAAGTCGGTCGCGTCGAACGCGACCGAGGTCCTCGCGCCGACCTCGGCCGCGGCGACCGCGAGGTGAGTGGCGTCGCGAGCGGTGAGCACGACGTCGGCACCTTCGGACCGCGCCAGCCGTGCGACCTCGAGCCCGATGCCCGCGCTCCCGCCGATGACGACGACGGTCTGACCCGTGAGCGCGGCCATCAGCCCGGCCCCCTGTGCCCCGCGATCACGCCGAACAAGTTCTTGAGGGCCGCGCCGTAGATCTCCGAGAACGACGGGAACGGCTGGATGGTGTCGCGCAGCACGTCGAGCGGGACCTCCGCCCGGATGGCCAGCGTGGCCTGCTGCAGCCACTCGCCGGCCTCCGGCCCCAGCGCGTACGCGCCGGTGAGCCGCCCGCCGTCCGAGAGCAGCGTGAGGAAGCCGTTGGACTCGGCATAGGCACGCGTGTACGTCGCGGTGCGCGCGACCTCGGAGATCATGGCCGTCGCGCTGAAGGGCGCCTCGGTCGCTCCGACCGCCGCCGCGGGGGGATCGGTGTAGACCACCCGGGGGACCGCGGTGTATCTGGCGACGCGCGGCTCGCCCAGGATGTTCGCGGCGACGACGTCCGCCTGGTACTTGCCCACGTGCGTGAACAGGAGCAGGCCGGTGACGTCGCCGACCGCCCACAGCCGGTCGCCCGCGCGCAGCGAGGAGTCGACGGGGATCCCGTGCGGATCGAGTTCGATGCCGACGCTCTCCAGCCCGATCCCCTGGGTGCGGGGGCGCCGGCCGGTGGCCACGAGCAAGCGGTCGCCGCGCAGCTCGCGACCGTCCTCGAGCGTCAGGACGTAGTCGTCACCGTCACGGTGCGCCGAGCTCGCAGGCACCCCGAGGTGGAGCTCGATGCCGTCGCGCCGCAGGGCCTCGGCGAGCGCGTCGCCGAGCGGCGCAGGCTCCCGCCCGAGCACGCGGTCGCTGACGAGGCTGACCTCGCCGCCGAGGCTGCGCACCGCCTGCGCCATCTCGACGCCGACGGCGCCACCGCCCAGGACGAGCAGGTGCCGGGGGACCGCCGTCATCGACGTGGCCTCGCGGTTGGTCCAGATGCCCTCGAGCTCTCGCAGCCCGGGCACGGGAGGGATGACGGGCTCCGAGCCCGTCGCAAGGACGACGTGGTCGGCCGTGTACGCCGTGCCGTCGACCTCGACCACGCCGGTGCCGGCGAGCCGCCCCGAGCCGCGCAGCAGAGAGATCCGCTGGCCGGCCAACCACGTCTCCTGACCTGCGTCCGAGTAGTCCGAGACCATGAAGTCCCGCCAGCCGAGCGCGGCCGCGACGTCCATCTCCGCGGTCGCCAGCGCGTCGCGGGCCGCGTGCACGGCCTCGCCCTGCCGGAGCAGCGTCTTGGACGGGATGCAGGCCCAGTAGGAGCACTCGCCGCCGACGAGCTCGCGCTCGACCAGGGCCACGCGGAGCCCACCTTCGGCGAGCGCCCCCGCGCAGTGCTCGCCCGGCGACCCGCCGCCCACGACGATGACGTCGTAGTCGCTCACGACGGGAGGTCCTCGCCGGCCCGCTCCGCCACCATGTAGGCCGCGTACCAGGTCGGCCAGTCGGCGTCCTCCTGTCCCGTGCGCGCCTCGTGCTCGCCGTGCGCCGCCGCCGCGCGCCGCAGCGCCTCGGCCAGGTCCTGCGGGTCGCGGTACTCGGTCGTCGGGACGACACGCCCAGGCAGCCGCACCTGGATCTCCTGCAGGATCCAGCCGTTGCCGTCGGGGTCGCGGAACGAGGCGAACGTCCCGTAGCTGGCCCGGGTGGGCGAGGGGCCGTCGACGCGAGCCTTCGTGCCGCCGTGGTGGAACACTCCGCCGGCGTCGTGGAAGACCGCGCTGACCTCGACGCCGCGCGCGACCAGGTCCGCGCGTGCCTTGTCGACGTCGAACACGGTGAGCTGCAGGTCCTCGACCGAACCCGGCACACCGCTCGTGAGGTCATTGCCGAAGATGACCGACGCGGCCGAGCCGGGTGGCGTGACCTGGACGACCCTCAGGCCGTCGGCAGCCGTGAAGTCCGCGTCCTCGCGCCAGCCGAGCGACGTGTAGAAAGCCTTGGCTCGGTCGACGTCCGACACGGGCAGGACGACGACCTCCAGCTTGAAGTCGAGCGTCGGGGTCTCATTGTTCGCCATCGTGCTCCTCCTTGACTCCGGGTTGGGCAGCGCTTCTCCACGATCACCAGCGGACGAGGGGCCCCTCGGCCGAGGTGGAGCTGGCCGGTCGCGACGTCGACGCAGGCGCGGGCCACAGACACTCGCACCGGCGCCCCGGCACGGACCGCGCGAGTGCCGGGCAGGGCATGAGCTCTGGCGCCCGAGGCACGCGAACGAGCATGCCACCGAAGCCCGACGCGACGGAACGCCGAGTCCGAACTCCGACTCGCCGATGGGTAGTGGGAGTCGCCGTGGTAGGTGACGCCGGCGCCGACGGGCGGCGGAGTTCGGCGGTCCCGCCGTCGTCGAGAGGCCGGTCGGGAGTGCCTCGGTCGCCTCCCCTTCCCAGGGGGCGTCGACGGCTACGCTCGGCGTTGACGTGCCGAGCCGTAAGGACGCAACTCATGACCGCTGCGCGTATCCCGCTCAACACGTTCGGCATTCCGTTCGGTCTGGCCGGGCTCGCCGGGGCCTGGGTCACTGTCGCCGCATACGGACGTGCGCCGGAGGCCGT